>NZ_CP047901.1:0-300000 GCF_009936135.1 Candidatus Chazhemtobacterium aquaticus | reverse complement strand
CCAGAGCTAATTCACCGTTTTGTGAGGCTGGCCCGTCGATAATGATCTGGCCTTTTTTGACTTGTTCGCCCGGTCGTACGAGAGGTCGTTGAGTATAGGCGGTTGACTGAGAAGTGCGATAGAAAGTTTTGAGATGATATGTCTCGACGTCGTCTTTGATAGTTATACTTTCTGATTGATTAAGTTGGGCAAGTTTTTTGAGATCGTCAATGTGTTTAGGATCAACCTTTATGGTAACGGTATTGGAGTCGGCAGAGATAACCTCACCATCAAAACGAGCTCTGATAACCCAACCCATGGACTCGGCAACAGGATTTTCCATGCCAGTACCAATGATGGGAGCATCAGGCTTGATAAGAGGAACGGCTTGACACTGCATGTGCGAACCCATGAGCGCACGAGTACCGTCGTCGTGTTGAAGGAAAGGAATGAGAGAGGCTGAGGTACCAACAACCTGTCGGGGGATGATGTCGATGTATTCGATTTTCTGAGCGTCGACCTCGATGAATTTTCCGTTATAACGAGCTGGTACCCAGTCGTTGGCTAAGTAATCACCATCACGAGCAATGTCGGCGTGAGTAATATAGTGATTTTCTTCATCATCAGCAGTGAGGTAGACGATTTCGTTGGTAATTCTCATGCGAGTCTTACCACCTTTAGATTCTGGGGTAACTTTAAAGTATGGTGCCTCGAGAAAGCCGTATTGGTTAATGCGAGTATAGAGGGCTAGATAGGTAACCAGTCCAATGTTTGGGCCTTCTGGAGAACGAATTGGGCAGATACGGGAGTATTGGGAAGCGTGAATGTCGCGCATAGAGAAAGATGCGCGCTCACGAGTGACACCGCCTGCCCCCATCACAGAAAGACGGCGAAGGTTGTCAATTTCGGCTAAGGGGTTAACCTGGTCAAGGATGGCTGAGAGTCGATTTCTTCTAAAAAATTCTGATACAGCAGCGATGATTGGACGAGGGTTAACTAAAGATCCGGCTGTGGGTGGTTCTTCTTTTTTGGCCAAGCTCATTTTTTCACGAATGGAACGCTCTAATCTAAGTAATCCGATTCTGAAGGGGCCCTGGTAGAGAAGTTCGCCAATTTGTCTGACGCGGCGGTTGGCAAGATGGTCGATATCATCAACTTTTCCATGGCCGTTTTGGAGGTTTATAAGATAACGGAGGGTGGCAACAATATCTTCTTTAGTTAAAGTGGTGTGTTCATCTGTAATGGGTGTATCTAGACTGAGGCGTTTGTTGATTTTATAGCGACCGACTAAGCCGAGATCGTAACGACGGGGGTCAAAAAACATTTGATAAAGAAGTTCTTTTGCATTATCAAGAACAGCGGGTTCACCGGGACGGATTTTTTGGTAAAAATCAAGGAGAGCTTCATCGGTTGAAGCGGTGGCATCTTTCAAAAGCGAAGCGGCAATATATGGATGGTCTTTGTCAGTGTCTACATCTTTAAAGAGAGAGGAGATTTCTTCACTGGAGGAAAAACCAATAGCGCGAAGGAAAGTAGCGGCCGAGAGTTTGCGGCTACGATCAATTCTTACAGTGATATAGTCGTTTTTGTGGATATTAAACTCGAGCCACGACCCGCGGATGGGACGGATTTCAGCTGAGGAAAGCTGGCGGCCGGTGTTGGTATCTAGAGAAGAATTGAAAAACACACCAGGGGAACGAACGAGCTGGTTAACAACAACACGTTCAACACCATTGATGATGAAAGTTCCGTAAGTAGTGATCTGAGGAATGTCACCTAAAAAGACCTCTTGGGTTTTTGAGGTCTTGGTTTCGAGATTGGTGAGAATAGTGTTAACACGAAGGGGAGCGGCGTAGGTAAGGCCTTTTTTAAGACATTCTTCGGGGGTGTGGGTTGGTTGACCGAAGGTGTGGTCGCCAAATTCTAGCTGGAAGGAGTCACCAGTGAAGTCTGTGATAGGCCCAAGATCTTGAAGAGCAAGTTTAATGCCCTGATCAAGAAACCAGTGGTAAGAGTTGACTTGAATTTGTGAAAGGTTAAGTTCGGGAAGTTTAGGGGTGATGTTACCCCAGTATATACGTTTTCTAGGCTGTTGCTGGTTGGACATGGGTATTATGGTTTTCCCTAATTATAGGGCGATAAAATAGTTGACAAACTAACGTCGCGCGGAGACGCAAAAAATCTGCCCTCTTTACGGTGAAGAGGCCAGAGACCAGGACGTGGTGAGAAGTTTAGCAAGGATAACACAACTTGTCAACGGTTGGATGAATGGTGGATATTTAAGATAATTTTAATTTAAGTTATTTTAGATACTTGGCAATATTTAGATTGTGCTCTTCTAAAGTCTTGGCGTAATGAATTTGACCAGATGGGTCATGAAGATAAAACCAGTAGGGCGTGGTGCTGGGTTGATAGGCAGCTTTAATTGATTCAAGTGAAGGATTAGTGATTGGAAGAGGAGGGAGACCTGGTTGGGAGTAAGTATTGTAGGGTGAAGGAAGGTTTAGATCGTCTTTGGTCAGATCATTTGGCCACCAATTACAGGTAAGAACCTGACAGTTAAGATTGGCTTTGACATACTGAACAGTAGCATCAACTTGAAGAGGCCAGTTAGCATGAAATCGATTAAGTAGGATGCCAGCTATGACAGGCCTTTCTTGATCGGTGAAGGCTTCTCGTTCAATTAGGGAGGCGAGTACGAGGGCCTGTTTATCGGTTAAACCGGATTGGTTGGATAATTTTTCTGTTTGTTCTTTGAAGCGGGTGGTGAGTCGATCGATAGCAGCTTGAGCGGTGGTGGAACGGGTGAAGGAGTAAGTATCTGGATAAAGTTGTCCTTCGAGATCTTTGGTCATGAGAATGAAGGTGTCTGGATCAAAATTATATTCCGGGTTGCTGGGAGAAAGGGTGTCAACTAAGGCTTGAGCAATCTCTTCACGGCGCCAACCTTCTAAAAGAGTAACCCAACGATCTGATGTACCCACAGTGAGGGATTGGGCTACCTCTGCGAGAGTGAGGGTGGGGGGGATGGCGAAATCACCAGCTTGGATTTTGGTCGAGAGGTTTGAGATTATGACTTGAAGTCGAAAGGCAGGTATGGAGCGAATTAAACCTGCGTGGTAAAGGATTTGACCAATTGAGTCTAGTCCTTGGCCCTTTTCGATAGTGAAGTTGACTCTCTTGGTTGAGTTGGGATTGACGGGACGAGAAGCAAGTTTAAACCAAGTCAAAAAGAGAAGAATTAATATGACTATAAGAGAAAGAAGAATTAAAAAGGGTTTAAGCGGGGCAGAGCGGCGTCGAGTCATATCTACTTAACTTCTTGGAAGAGGGCGCGGCGATATGTGTTAGTTTTAGGATCGAAGATAAAAATACGACCACACTTACAGGTGACTTGATCAAGACCTTTAAGTTTGGACTTAACACGGGTCCCGTTTTGGAGTGGGGTGCCGCAACCGACACACTGTCCTCTAGAGAGTAACCAGGCCTGCACTGGAGCGATCATGTTTTTAAACATGGGGTTATTCTATCAAATTATCAAGATAAAATTGAAGAATGCTGGCAGCGGCAACTTGATGGTTGTTAAGGCGGCGGTAACGCGGTCCTTTATTAGCGTCGATCATAGCTCTGGTGGCAAACCGGGTGGAAAGATCTTCATTGACGAGAATGATGGGTAGAGAAAGAGTTGCTTCAAGTTTGTTTTTTAAAAGACCCACGTGCTGAGTAAGAGGTCCTTTTTGAGGGATGCCGAAGACAAGGATGTCGGGCTGATAACTTTTGACGAGATCGATAATCTCTTGTTGAAGCAGATCAAGATTTTGGGTGTGAATGGTGGTTAAGCCTTCGGCAATTTTGTTTTCGTAGGAGATAGCGACACCGGTGTGAGCAAGGCCAATATCGAAGGCTAGGGTAACTGGCATTAAAGTGATTGTAATTCGGCGGTGACAACAAGGCGTTTGGTTTTTAAGCCTGGTGGCACACAAGTAATTAGCTTAATTTTTTTGGAGTCATAACGTTGTTCAAGTACCCAAAGATCTTCGGGCATAACTTCTTGCTTTTCGGTAACTGAGTAGGTATAGGTGATGCCGTCGTACTCAACAATGATTTGATCGTCTTTTTCGAGAGTCGGTAGAGTGGAAAATATCGACATGTAGTTCTTGGGATTATAAAACTGAGGCAGAATTGAGTGACCAAAAATAACAGGGCTACCAAATTGCCCTGGGAGGGCGGTTTCGGTGTAGTGAATAAGACTTTTGGAGAGATCGTCACTCCCAATAATAACTTGGGCGTTCTCAATATTTAATTTGGGAATGGAGAGAGTATACGTATTTGGACCAGTTGGTCTAACTACTTGAGTGGTGGGGGGGGAGCTTGGAAACCAGTTGCTTGCATGAGTATAGTCGAGAGAACCGACAATTTTAGGGGCGGCGGCGAAAGCGGCAAGTGAGGACGAGTCAGCTAAGGGGTTGAGAAGTCCTGTAGAAGTGGTGGGGGGGGAGGTCTGATTACCAAGGATTTCGTAGTAAACAATTGGCCAGGCAACCGAGAGGATTAGAACCAAGCCAGTAATAGAGGTACCTAAAGGGAGCAGACTCAGGAGAGATCGGGGTGGTTGTGCTGGCTTGGGAGGAGGAGGGGTAGGTGGTGGAGGGGTGATTGAGTGTTGAGGAGTGGGTGGGAGTGCAGAGTTGGTTTGGGCCTTCTGATAGATGTATAGTGACATAGCTTTACGGATAATTATAACGGGGAAAGAGGAGTGAGGTTAGGGTTGAGCTGAGGGTTCGAGGGTGAGATTAATTTTGGCAGGATTCAGGGGAAGTTTCTCAGTAATGAAGGGTAGGTTCGGGTTAATAATTACGGTTGTTTTTTGGTATCCGGGAATGGTTTGGAGAAGTGTTTTGGCTGCATTAAGAGTTTTACCTTTAAGTTGTTGTTGATAGTCCGAAACAGAGAGTTGGGGCATGAGTGAAGCTTTTACTGTTGCGGTGGTGATGGCATAACCCGTGTCGGGGTCGGACTGAGGGGGATCGATTGAGATTTGAGTGTTGCTTGAATCAAGGGCGAAGTCGGGTGGAATGTCAGAGCTAATTTCAGATTCTATAAGGGAGTGGAGGTCAGACTGAAGAAATTTGAGAAAGTTGGCCTTGACTTTTAGATCGAGAGAGAGCGTGCTAGCCTCCTCGCCTACATCGTGGCTGTATTGCTTGGAGATTACTTGGGTGTCTTGAGGGACAACTTGGTATTCAGTCGAGGAGGATAGTTGGTCTTGTGCTTGTTGTTGGATTTGTTGAGTTAGCTGATCAAGGAGGGCTTGTTGATCATTGGCTGAAACAGCTTTTACTGTACGCGATGTTCCACCAGAGAAATCTTTGGTGGCTTTGGCTTCAAGGGAGCTTTTGGGGAAGGTGCCAACTGTAAAATCAGTGTCTGTAGAGATGTTGTATTCTGCTCCGATGTTGGCAGCGGTGACGGCAACAGAAGACTTGCCGTAGATAATATTGACACCGCCTTCTTGTTCTTCGGCACTTCTCGAGGCAATGTTGAGATCTTGATCTAGAGTAAATTTGAGATTGTCGGCAGTGATAATAGTGGTTCCTTTTTCAAGAGTTTTTTCGGTATCGGTTTTGTTAAAGACAGTGATTTCACCGACGGCTTTATCTCCTACAGTAGCCTCTCCGGTAGTTGGTAGCGATCCGCTGGCTTCAAGCTCGAGGGAGTCGAGAGTAGCCGGAACAGTTGGCAAGTCTGGGTGGGGTGAGTCTGAGACAGCTAGAGAGAAGGACTTGTCAATTTGTTTAGGTGAGATGTGAAGCACCAGAGTGGCTGAGGAGAAAAAACCATGTACCAGAACAGCCGAGAGGATTAGACTTATAACTAGAAGAGGGGGGATAATTAAAATGAGTTTTGAGTGTTTGAGATTGAGATATGGGGGTTTTTTTATATAAGTTTGTGAGCGTGATAATTCCAGAAACTGCTTAATCGGAGAGGTGACTCGGGATAGTAGAGATGGGGGCGAAACAGGTGGGTGATTTGGAATCGATGGTGACGAGTTTGTAAAGTTAGCTTGAGAGGTTGGGGAAGAGGGCGAGACAGAAGGGTAGGAGGGCGTATTCGTGTCTCTAATGTCACGGCCGGTGACAAAGCCATGATTGGTTAGGACCGATGGCGGTGGGACTGATGAATTGGAAGAGGAGTTTGAAGTGGTTGGGTGGTTTTGTGTTTTTTTTGTTTCAGTGACAGAAATACCAAGGGAGCGAGCTGCTTCTGATCCTCCAGATAGAGCAATAGCTTGGATGGAAAGCTTTGGGTCGGGTATCTCAACTTTTGGTAGGTGAGGAAAAGGAAGGTGATCCTGCCAAGGGAAAGATGTTAGTTGCTGTTCGATATCTGGGTCCTGGCCGTTAATGACAAGGATTCGAGCTGGTAGGTGGTCGAGATCGAGCCGGGCTAGTCCTTCTTGGACATCTTTGGCGAGATCTTGAGAACGGCCGACTTCTTCTCTACCGACAATATCTCCTAGTCTGGTGACGACAACATTGACTTTGGAGGAGTGTACTTCCAGGAAAATAGCGGTAGGTGGTATCCCTTCTGAAAGCTTAAGCTGTTGAATAATGGCTTCGGTTATGGCGACAAAACCAACGGGTTCAAGTTCAAGTTTTTTGATTAACTCCTTGAGATAAGCACTTGATTCAGGGCTAATTTTGTCTTCTTTGATCCAGGATTCAGGCAGGCCAAAAATAACCCGATTTGGCTCCTGATCTTGTGATTCGAGGGCATGGGCAAGTGAAGTATCGACTGCAACTAGGAGAGACTCGGTGTCGCCCCACTCTTCTTGTGAACCATAGCTGACGATTTCTGGTTTGCCATTAGAGACTTGCCAGATAGCGGTCTTGACTAGACCTTCTTGAATCTGGATTGCTAGAAAAAGTTCCGGTGGGGTAACTGGTTCTTTGGCTTTAAAGAGATGGGTGATCTCCATATTGTTTAAGAGCCTTCAGGTGGAACCTGGGCAGAGAGTTTAAATATTAAACGATTTTGGCGTAAAGGCGACGACGGCCTGAACCAACCGACTCTTGCTTATAAATGGTGATCGGGCCAATGTCGGCGGTATTAGCCACATGTGGCCCACCACAGACTTCTTTACTGAAGTTACCTATACTATACACTTTAACCTGGTCACCATATTTTTCGGCAAAGAAAGCAAGAGCATTTTGAGATTGTGCTTGTTGTAGGGACATGGTTTGGCAGGTGACGGTAAGTTTATTTTTAATTTGCTGATTTACCAAATCTTCAACCTGCTGAAGTTGCTGGTTACTAAGGGGCTGGTCATGGGTAAAGTCAAAACGGAGTCTTTGATGGGTGATGTTGCTGCCAGTCTGGCGAACGTGGTCACCCAAGACTTGACGCAAAGCTTGGTGGAGTAAGTGGGTAGCTGTATGGTATTTTGTGGTAATTTGACTATGATCTTGGAGGCCGCCCTGGAACATGCCTTTTCCGGCGGTGCGAGAAAGGTCTTGGTGATGTTTGAGTTCCTGGTTAAATTGATCTAAGTCAAGCTCTCTTCCTTGTTGGGCGTAAAGCTCTTGAGTAATTTCAACGGGAAAACCATATGTTTGATAAAGGTCGAAGGGAGAGAGTTGGTTAAGTTGTTTAAGCCCTTTGTCGAGTGTCTTGATAAATTGCTGCGATTCATTGTCAAGTACGGAGAAGATTTCTCTTTGTTTTTGGTTAGAGTCGAAAAAATTGGGAAAGGGTGGGGTTGATCGGGATTGATAAGTACTAATTACTCCTTGCTTAGCAATGATACTAAGATAGTTTGGTTTGAGAGTACCGCTAAGTTGATAGAGTTTAACAATAGAGCGTCTTATTAAGCGTCGTAAGACGTAGCCTTGTAGTTTATTGGATGGCTCTACTCCTTCGTTGATAAGGAAGACGGCGGCTTTAAGGTGGTCGGCGATGATACGCATTGATGTCTGATGGTCTGAGTATTGTAAATTAGTGAGTGCTTCGATTTCGGAGATGATAGGTTGAAATAAATCGGTCATGAAGATATCGGGTTGATCATTGATGGCGGCCAGCATTCTTTCCAGCCCTCCACCAAAATCGACATTTTTCTGAGATAGTTCTTTGAGAGATCCGTCTGTTTGTTTTTGATATTGAATGAAGACTGAGTTAGCGATTTCAAGGAAACGGCCACAATCACAGTTTGGATGACAATGTTGTCCGTATTTAGGATCGTGTTTTACCTGAGTGAACTCGAAAAAAACCTCGGAGTCTGGTCCGCCAATCTCACCACTGGGCATTTCTTGAGGAGTTCCGGATCGGGACCACCAGTTTTTGCTGGAAGGATAGAAAAAAATATGGTCTTCGGGGATACCAAGCGACTTCCAAATTTGATAAGTATCTTCGTCTCTGGGGACACCGTCACCACCCTGGTAAACTGTGACGTATAGTTTTTCTTTGGGAAGTTTGAGTTCTTGGGTTAAGAAATTCCAGATCCAGGTAAGTTGATCTGTTTTGAAATAGTCGCCTAGTGACCAGTTACCAAGCATTTCAAAAAAGGTGGTGTGACGGTTATCGCCTACTTCACTGATGTCTTGGGTCCGTAAACATTTTTGAGAGTTGACTAATCTGGTCTGGCCAGATGGGTGTGGCTGGCCAAGTAAATATGGAACTAGGGGCTGCATACCTGAACTGTTAAAAAGGGTGGTGGGATCATTTTCGGGGACAAGAGGAGCGGATGGGATGATAAGGTGATTTCTTGGCTTTGAACTGAAGAAGTTGAGGTATTTTTGTCTAAGGTTATGACCGGTCATGGGTAAATTATATCAGGGCTAGCCTTAGAGAGGTTTACCTCGTTGGGTGAAGGTTGGGGGAGGATTATCGCGATGAAGTCTTGATGAAAGATCAGAAGGTGGAGCGGGAGGTGCTAAGTCGGGAGGAAGAGGAGTTAGGTCATTATTCTGGTGTTTGAGATTTTCGACAAGATTGTGAGCTTTGGGGGGCAGATCATCAAGAAAAGGTTTTATTTCCTCGGTTAACGAAGAAAGGTTTTCTTTGAGTTTACGAGTGAGAACCCTGCCTTCTTTGGTTCCTAAGAGTAGGGCAGCGACGGCACCAAGGGCAACACCAGTGATGAATGAGGAGAGCGAGTTGTCTTGATAGATGATTTGGCGGTCCAGTCTAGAGTTCGTCATAGTTGTAGGGGGAAGGAGATTGTTGTTTTCGTTTGGTAAAAAAGGCAGCGATGGTTTCGATTACGGTAACTCCTTCTTTGAGACCAGTAAGCAGATTGTTCATGCTGGCGGCAGGATGAGAGAGTTTGTTGATGAGAGTCTCGGTTTGATCAAGTATGGAGTTGGTACGAGAAATGGTGGTGCGAAGATCTTTGATAAGCAAAAAAAGTTGAATGCCAACAGCAGTGATGATGAAAGAAAGAATGGTGATGACAATGATAAGTAAAGCTTGGGTGAAGGTAACCATAAGGTAGATTTAATTTAACTATACAGCTTAATAAAGGGCAAGTTGGAATTAATTGAGAGAGTCGGTGGAATCAATCTCTTTATTAAAGATTTACATTATTCCTTGCTGATAACACTGATGTTTAGTGTTTTTGTAGAGGTGCGATTAAAACGGTTAGTGGCTGAGATCGAAATTTGGTAATCGCCAGGAGCAAAGTTTATCTGGGTTAGAAAAATACCTGACTGATCTGGTTTAACGCGAGTGTCCTGGTTGATGGTTATGATGGAGTCTGGAGAGGTTTTTCCCTCTATAGTGACGGGTGAAACAACTACTGCTGAAGGAGATGGTTGAGTAATGATTAAATGAGGAGGAAGAAGTAAAGCTCGATACTGAAAGGTAAGGTAGCCGAAAAAAACTAGGATACC
The DNA here is from genome assembly GCF_009936135.1 of Candidatus Chazhemtobacterium aquaticus. Lineage (NCBI taxonomy): Bacteria > Candidatus Chazhemtobacteraceae > Candidatus Chazhemtobacterium > Candidatus Chazhemtobacterium aquaticus. The sequence continues at coordinate 290,134 of NZ_CP047901.1, read as the reverse complement.
AATGACAAGGGGTATGAGAGTAGATTTTGAAATAGAAAGAAGTGAGTTTTTAAGAGAAAAATTAAGTCCGCTTCCGGGGGGAGATGTTTGGGCTTGTTCAACTGAGTCGCGACGATAGATGGCGATAAGTTCGTCTGGGTTTTTGCCTACGGTTTTGGCATAGCTTCGTATAAAGCCCTTGGTGAAGGTGCTGTGAGGTAGAGAGCCGTAATCGTTATTCTCGAGGGCGCGGATATGTTTGATTTCAATTTTGGTGATACGGGCGATATCCTCAAGAGAGTAGTTTTTGGCAGAACGAGCGGTGTGGAGAAGTTCACCAAGTGTCTTCATAAGAGAAGTTATTCATCACTTTGTATTCGGGCAAAAAATTCATCTGCGGATTTAATGAGGACGTCACGAGGCTTGCTGCCATCAGGGGCAGAAACGACTCCCGCTTTTTGGAGTTGGTCTAGGATGCGAGCGGCGCGAGCATAGCCAATGGAAAGGCGTCTTTGAAGCAGAGAGGCAGAAGCCTTGTCGTAGTTAACACAGACTCGAACAGCATCTTCAAAGAGGTCGTCGACATCGTCGATGGTGGCCCCGTTGGGAGCGGTTGCTCCTGAGACTGTTTTGGTTTCAATGACTTCTTGGGAGTATTCAGGCTTGAGACCTTGTTGTTTTAGATATTCGATAAGAGACGCGATTTCCTTATCATCAACAAACGTACCCTGAATGCGGCGAGGTTTGGCCTGGTCGGGAGGTATATAAAGCATGTCTCCCCTGCCAAGTAGTTTTTCTGCCCCTGGAGAGTCGAGAATGACGCGAGAATCAATCATGGATGCTACATTGAAGGCGATACGGCAGGGAATATTAGCCTTGATTAAACCAGTAATGACATCGGTGGAGGGACGTTGGGTAGCGAGAACTAGATGGATACCGACCGCACGGGCCATTTGGGCAATTCTAGTGATACTGTCTTCGACCTCGGACGGAGCAAAGAGCATGATGTCTGCTAGCTCGTCAATAACAATAACGATATAGGGCATAGCCTGGAATCCAGAAAGCTCATTATAGGCAGCTATGTTTCTAACTTTGACTTCGGCAAAAAGCTTGTAACGACGTTCCATTTCTTGGAGAGACCATTTTAGGGCAGAAACAACTTTCTCTGGATCAGTGATGACAGGTGTTAAGAGGTGAGGAATACCGTCATATCCGGTAAGTTCAACTCTTTTAGGGTCAACAAGGATAAACTTGACTTCGGCAGGTGAAGCACGAAAGAGAATACTGGCTATGAAAGCGTTGATAGCAACAGATTTACCTGATCCCGTGGCGCCAGCAATAAGTACATGAGGCATTTTGGTTATGTCGGCAACAGTGGGTTCACCGGCAACGTTAAGACCTAGAGCAACGGTAAGCTTGCTCTTGGAGGTTTTCATTACGTCAGAAACGAGCATTTGCTTGAGATTGACAAATTCGAGTGAGTGGTTGGGAACTTCTATACCAACCAGATTGCGGCCAGGTATGGGTGCTTCGATGCGGATCTGTCCTTGAGGAGCGGAGAGAGCTAAAGCAAGATCATTTTGAAGAGCGACGATTTTACTTAACTTGGTGCCAATAGCAACCTCAATGGCGTATTGGGTAACAGCTGGACCGGCATTAATTTCAACAGTTTTGGCAGTAATACCAAAGGCCTCAAGAGTATCTTCAATGATGCGGGCGTTGGCACGGACATCGCCGCGATCAGCTTTACCGACTTTGGCATCTTGAAGGAGAGAAACTGGAGGAGCTTCCCAGATGGCCGAGTCGTCTCCAGGTTGATTGCTTAAGGCTTGGGGTTGAGAAGTTGACTCTTCTACAGCTGGGGAATCGCTAGTTTTGGTTTTGTCACCATCATCACCAATACCTTTAATCTTAAGCTCGCGGGAGGGAAGAACCCCAGCTTGTTTAATGCGGCCAGGCTTGGGTAGAGCAGATGATGCTTTCTTGGCATCTTCAGACATTTTCTGGAAAAGGGCGAGAAGATCTTCAATCGATGTTTCAAAAAGGATAAGTATGCCAATGATGGTTCCTGATAAAAAGAAGAGAAACGAGCCGGCGGAGGTAATTAGAGCGGCTATGGAACCAAAGACTTGGTCGCCAATGTTGCCAGCTTGAGTCAGTCCAGTAAGAGAGAGGAGGGAGATAAGTGAGCCAAGAAATACATTGGGTTTGGAGATTTGCCACTTAACCTTGGTGACTAACAGGCCTCCAGATATGAAGATAAAGGGGAGAAAAATAAGAGCCCAACCAAAGAGAGAGGATCCAATGTCAAATATTTTGGTTAAAACTGGTCCTTGACGAGAAAAGGAGATGCTGATGAGTCCGCCAAAGCTGATAATTATAATCGCAGCAATCGAGCTTAAAGTGTCTTGCTTAAGGGAAAGTTTGAAGGGTTTACTGCGGCGACCGCGTTTTCTGGCCATACTATGAGTATAGCTTAAGTTGTATGAAAAAGAAGTTTTTTAGAGCTTGAAAAAACTAATTAGACTTCAACAATAACGGGAAGAATAAGGGGACTTCTTTCGGTTTTGAAGTAGATAAATTTCTCAAGAGAGAGGGAGATTTTTTGACGGAGAAAGCTCCAGTCAGTTACGATGCCTTGCTGGTCTTTGAGGGCTTGTTTGACCTTAGCTTTAATCTCATCGATTAATTCTTTGCTCTCTTTAACGTAAACAAAACCGCGAGAAACAATTTCTATATCACCACTAACTTTACTGGTGTCATGGCGGATGGGGACAATGACGACTAGTATACCGTCCTGGCTCATGACTTGACGATCGCGAAGGACAACCTTGCCAACATCCCCGATTCCTAAGCCATCAACGTAGATGTTTTTTAATTCAACGGTGTCGCCATATCGCACCTGGTTTTTACTTAGAACTAAGGACTGCCCGTCATTGGGTATGAAGATGGATTGGGAAGACAAACCAAGGTTTACTGCCATGCGACGGTAGGCTTTTTGATGACGAACTTCTCCTCCGACTGGAAAGATGTTTTTAGGATTGAGAAGACGAACAAGTAGCTCAAGTTCTCCGCGATGACCGTGGCCAGAGACATGAAGTTGTTCAGATGATCCGTAGGCAACATCAATATCTTTTTTGGCTAGACTATTGATTAAGTCGTGGACGTTTGATTCTCCTCCAGGAATAATGTCTGAACTAATGACAACGCGATCACCTGGTTTGAGCTGGACGTTCTTGTGTTCACCGGCTGCAGCTCTTTGCATAGCTGAACCTTCTTGGCCCTGAGAACCAGCAACAATAAGGGTTAGCTGAGAGTCTTTGAAATTTTTAATTTGATGAGAGTTAATCATGGTGTTTTTGGGGAAAGAAATGAAGCCTAGCTTGGCTGCTAGACTCATATTGCGATCTACACTGCGACCCAGAATAGCTACTTTTCGACCATGACGAGCAGCAACATTTATGGCCATGCCTAACCTGGAAACTGAGGAAGAAATAGCGGTGACAATAAATTTGCCTTTAGTTTTTTGGAGTTCCTGCTCGAAGATGGCTTCAATATCACGCTCTGGGGCGGTAAAACCTGGACGCTCAACTCCAAGACAGTCAGAAACTAGAAGGTCAACACCGTTGATTCCGGCCTGAGCAATTGCTTGTAAGGCGGGCGGTTTACCGTCAGGTGGATTGAGGTCAAATTTAAAGTCAGCCCCATGATAAACCGTCCCGGCAGGGGTTTTGATTAGCAAGTGTTTACAATTGGGGATGGAGTGAGTGATATGAATTAGGTCAATATTGAAAGGGCCAAGATTGAGTTTGTCTTCGACAGCGTGGAAGGGATTAGTAAGACCGTATTCTCTAACTTTGGTTTCGGCTAGTGCCGTGGTAAGTGTTGATCCGTAGACGGGTAGATTTTTGGGGAGACGTGGGAGAATGTAGGGCAAGCCGCCAATGTGGTCTTCGTGTCCATGGGTGAGAACGATAGCTCGAAGGTTTTTGCGGGATTTCTCGAGGTATTCAACGTCGGGAATAAGAATATCGACCCCAAGCATTCCTGCTTTAGGGAAGCCCATGCCACAGTCAACTACGATTTGATCGTTGCCATATTCATAGACGTACATGTTTTTGGTGACTTCACCATTGCCGCCTAGGGGGATGATTCTTAAAGTTTTTGAAATTAGATTTTTCATTTTATTATTGTTAATTTAATTTAAATTTAAAGGTAATTGGTGGTATAGAAAATGTTGCATGAGATATGTAGTGAATTGCTAGGATTATATCAGCGAGTAATGATTACCATTTGGGAAGAAAAGTTTTGATGTTTTCCGGGGTAATGTGAGCTGATTGAATTTGCCCAGCAACGATTTGGCGAGCAACTTTTCTGGCTATGCCTTCGAGGGTGCGTTTGAGAGTACGAATACCGGCGTCATAGCCTAAGGGTCGGGTAATTTGTGGCCAGAGAGAGTCATCAATGTTAAGCTGTTGAGCAGAAAGTCCAGATTCTTCCAAAACACGAGGGAGCAGATACTCGCGAGCAATATGGATTTTTTCTTCGTCTGAGTAGCTAGGCATGCGAATCGGTTCGAGACGATCGAGAACAGCGGTGGCAATATTGGTAGTGTTGTTGGCTGTTGCCAGAAATAGCACTTCGGAGAGATCGACGGGATAGTCGATGTAGTGGTCCAGAAAAGCTTTGTTTTGCTCAGGATCGAGAAGTTCAACTAAGACACCCATAATGTCGGTGCGGGCAGATTCAGAGACACGGTCAATTTCGTCAAGAAGAATGATTGGGTTCTTAACCCCCGCTTGTTTAAGTGCTTTAATCACGTAACCAGGTTCAGCTTCGAGATGAAGGCGAGACTGACCGCGAAGGTCACGGGCTGAACCCATGCCACCAAAGGGAATGCGTCCTAGGGGTCGACCTAGAGCCTGAGAGAGTGCGGATGCAAAAGTAGTCTTACCAGTACCGACGAGTCCAACTAAAAATATGAGGGGTGAACGGGCGATACCATCGCTTTGAGATTGACGAAGTTTGTAGACAGACATGTATTCGAGGATCCTGTCTTTTACTTCCTGCATACCATAGTGGTGTTGCTCGAGTGTTTGAGCGATTGTGTTTAGATCAATGGGCTGAGTAACCCGCTTGTCCCAAGGTAGGGCAGTAATCCAGTTAAGATAGTGACGGGTGCGTTCAAATTCCTCGGTATAAAAACCTTGATTGATCATACGCTCAAGACGATCGATCATCTCGGTCGCCTGGGCATGAAGATCTGGAGGAACCACTACAGAGTCTAGTTGAGCACGAAGCTTAATGATGTCTTGATTGGCAGACGAAGAGGAGGAGGTGGGTTCCATGATTTAAGTATAGCGAAGTGGCGGAGACTTAGCGCTTGTCGTTGAAACGAGAAAAGCGAGACTCATTTCTGGTAGCACCTGGTTTGTTTGAGGTGCGCGGTCGGCTTGATCTAGTCTGGGAGGGTCTAGATGATTGGTCTTGACGCGATTCTCTTCGTGGAGAAGTGGTTCTGTCTCGACTGGCAGGATTGTCATCAAGATTCATGGTGAGGTTAACTCTACCTTGAGAGTCTATTTCAAAAACCTTGACCTGAACCTGATCGCCTTCTTTGACTAGTTGATGTGGATCAGAGACAAACTCCTTACCCATGTTGCTAACATGGACGAGACCGTCTTTACCGGGGAGGATTTCAACAAAAGCTCCAAAAGGCTGAATTCGCTGAACCTTTCCGGAATAGACTTTACCAACTTCAACCTCGGCGGTAAGATCTTCGATCATTTTTTTGGCTTGATTGACGTTCTCAGGATTTGTACCCGTGATGCTGACTAGTCCGTCATCCTCGATATTGATCTCGACGTCAAGATCTTCCTGAATTGGGCGAATGGTTTTACCTCCAGGGCCAATAACTACACCAATTTTTGTTGGGTCAATTTGTAATGTAACAACGCGAGGGGCAAATGGGGAAAGCTGAGACCGAGGCTGATCAATGGTTTTTTTCATATTTTCAAGAATGGCAAGACGACCAACTCTGGCTTGTTCGAGAGCGTCTTTAAGTACTTGGGCACTAACACCAGTAACCTTGACGTCCATTTGAATAGCGGTTATACCATCAACGGTTCCAGCTACCTTGAAGTCCATATCTCCAAAATGGTCTTCAAGTCCTGCAATATCAGTTAAGGTGATGTACTTTTTACCATCGGTGATTAGGCCCATGGCTATGCCAGCGACTGGTTTTTTGATGGGTACTCCGGCGTCCATTAGAGCAAGGGTAGACCCACAGACAGAGGCTTGGGAGGTGCTACCATTGCCGCTTAGTACTTCAGAAACAACTCTGATGGTGTAAGAAAATTGATCTTGTGAGGGTAGAACAGGCTCGAGGGCTCGCTCGGCTAAGGCTCCATGACCAATTTCTCTACGGTTGGGACCACCTATTCTTCCGGGTTCACCGGTCGCATAGGGAGGCATGTTGTAATGGTGCATGTAGCGCTTGGTTTGCTCGCCCTTCATGCCTTCGATGAGTTGCTCAGAACCAGGAGAGGCGAGAGTAACAGTGGAAAGAACGTGAGTAAGTCCACGCATAAAGAGGGCTGATCCGTGTGTGCGGGGCAAGAGGCTTACTTCGGAAGAGAGTTGGCGTATTTCATCTATGGCACGACCATCAAAACGAGTGTTTTTATCAAGCAACTGGGAACGGATGGCGTTTCTAATACGATCATCGATGAGCTTGGCCACCTGAATGCGGTCGATTTCTTGATCGTCGTTGATTAGCTGATCAACAAGATTTGAAATGTTAATGCCTTCGCCGCCATTGGTTTTACTATCAGAGAGAATTTGATTGACATCAAGTTTGTCTTCAACAAGTTTGACTAGAGTTGCATCGAATTTTTCTGGCTCGACCTGAAGTTTTGATTTACCTAGTTTTGCAGCTAAATCAGAGATGGCTTTGATGATTAGGTCAATATTTTTTTGGCCATGATCTAGGGCTTCAAGGACGGTAGATTCGTTAACTTCATGGGCACCTGCTTCAACCATGGCAATAGATCCTTGGGCACCTGAAACAACGAGGTCGAGCTTGGAGTTTGTTTTTTGGCTATTGGTGGGATTGATGAGGAAGTGGCCCTTGTCATCCATACCAACTCGTACGGCCCCAATGGGACCTTCCCAAGGAAGTGAGGAAAAGCTTAATGCAGCAGAGGCGGCGATGATAGAAAGAATTTCTGGTTCTGATTCTTGATCTATAGACAGGGGGCTGACAATAACTTGAACATCATCGTAAAAACCCTTAGGAAATAGGGGTCTGATAGAACGATCAATCAGACGAGCGGTGAGGATTTCGTTATCAGAAGGACGACTTTCGCGTTTGATGAAACGGCTACTGCTAATTATGCCACCGGCGTAGTGTTTTTCACGATATTCAACGGTGAGAGGAAAGAAGTCGACGTCTGCCTTGGGTTTACCGGAAACCACTGCCGCAAAGACGACAGTGTCGCCGGAGCGAACAAGGGCGGATCCGGCCGCTTGGGGAGCAAAACGATTAGCTTCGATAGTAATATCTTGGGTACCATCAAGTGAGATGGTGGTAGATAGAGATGGGTTTTGAGTCATATGGTGACCGGGACGAAGAGTGTTGAGAATTCGGGGGTGGGAACGAGATTCACACGCCTGAGTCCTCAACGATCAGCCTCGGTTAATGAATATAGTTTTTAATAAGAACAATAATTGTTAACTTGGATATTTGCTTTTGATCTAGGGTTTAGACTGTTTTTCCAATTTTTAGGGTTGAGGTAAGATCCTGGAGTGACTTTGGATTGGTCTTGGCTAGATAATTAAGAAGTCGACGACGTTTTGAAACAATTTTTAGCAAACCGCGACGAGAGTGGTTATCAGTCTTATGGCCCTTAAGGTGGTTAACTAGTTTATCGATCTGATTGGTTAATAGAGCAACCTGGACACTAGGAGAGCCGGTATCAGATTTGCTAGTAGCAAATTTTTTAATGATGGTTGATTTTTCTTCTCGGGTTAACATAGGTGCTTATTTTAACAGATGATGTGGTAAAAGAAAAGATAAATGAGGCTATTTTAGGCTAGATCCCCGGTAAATTTTGGGTCCAGTCCAGTCAGAGGGGACGCCGGTAGCAACAGGTTGTGGTGATGTAGCCTGAGTGAGGGGAGGGGTGACTGAGTCGCCTTGAGGTTGATTGGATTTGTCTTGTGGTGGGGTTGGAGGAGTAGAGAAGAATGGAGGGGGTGTGGGGTTTGACAGTTGTTCTTTGGACTTAGGAGTTTGAGCTCCACTGCGAAGCAAAAAAGCGGCTGTTTCAAGAGTATCGGGGGTAATCTTGGGAGACTGGAAGTTGTTTACGACTGATAAGATTTGGCCATAAAGATTAGTGGCTGCATCTGCAGTTGGTGACGTCCCAACACTTTTAAGTAAAAAGGCGACAAGTTCACTTAGACAGGAAAATTTGTCGGAGTTAAGACTCATGCTAGCAAAGGTAGAAGGTGATGCCGCAAGGCTAATATTTGCAATGGTAGATTGGTCAAGAAACTCCTTTTCTTCAGAGTAAAGACGGCCAAGTTCTTCGAGCGAGTTAATATTAAGAGTAATAACTAAATCAGCTTCGGCGCCAGTATATGAATAGCTAATGGAAGAGGTGTCTAAGGGGGCTGATCCGGCTTTGGGTTTTATGCGGAGATTGAATTTGCGGGTATTTTCATCAATGTCATAGGAAACGTTTTCGGCAGAGTCTTCTTGGTAGTCAAACGAGATAACGAGATTACGATTGCCGATGCTAGTTTTTAGTTGATTTATCCCAAAAAGGTGAGAGCTGGCTACTTTGGCAGGGGTAGAACAACCGACTGTAGAGGTCTTACCAGAGTTTTTAAGAGTTAAATGAAGGCTTAAGGCAGCTGAGAGAGAATCAACATCTGGTTCAGGAGGAAGAAGAATTAGAACGGAAGCTGAGTCCTTTAGTTTAGTTTTGAATTGATTTAGCTGATCAGGATCAAACATAAGATGGATGATATTATATCCTATATTTTCAGATTTGTGAATAATCTAGGGCGTGATTATATCAAGGTAGGTGGAGGTGAAAAAGAGATGATTTGATCTCCTGGTTTGGCGTCAAGTTGAGGAGTAAGAACAAGGCCAAATTCCTGCGAGGGAGAAACTTTTGAGACGTCTTTTGAACCAATCTTGAGAGAGGTTATGCGTGCGTTCTTGCTTGATCCATCTGATCTTTTTAGGTGAATCTGATCTCCGGTTTTGATTACTCCTGAATCAGATTTACAACCGAAAACAGTTGATTGGGGTAAGTTAAATATCTTAATGATGGTGGCTTGACCATTTATGGTTTCTTGTTGGTGTTTTGAGATGGTTTTGGTTGAGAGAAGTTGCAGGTGATCAAGTAGATCATAAATGGTGTCAAAGGTGTGAATGGGAATGTGTTCGATTTGGGCTAGTTTTTTAGCCGACGGAGTTGGTTTGGTACGAAAACCGTAGACAGGGACAGAAGAGGTTTGGGCAAGAAGGATATCTGATTCGGAAATTGCACCGGCACCGGCGTGGACGAGGTGGATTTTCTCAGGCAAATTGTGGCTAATGGCTTCGAGAGTACCAACCACATCAGTTTTTAAGAGAATACCTTGTTGTGACTGATCAGATGATGGAGAGTTGATTTCGGTTTGGGTGATATGTTGGGTTTTGGTTGAGAACTGGGAAAGAGAGTGTTTATGGGTGATTATGGAGCCGACTGGTGGCACTTGCGAGAAACCTAAGATACGACAGGGAGTCGAGGGTATGGCTTGGGGGACAGGTTGTCCCTGCCAATCGGTAAGGGCTCGAACACGACCTGAGAGAGGTGTCTCTTGGGGTTTGTTGGGAACAGTGGTGATATCTTGGCCGGGAGCCAGTGAGCCGTTCTTAAGAATAACCGTGGCTAAGGGTCCCTGGTGTTTATCGAGGGTTGATTCAATGACAATGGCTTCAAGAGTACCTTCGGGATCAGCCTTAAGCTCTTGGAGCTCAGCTAAGAGAAGAAGGTTTTCTAATAATAGGTCTAGATTGGTTTTGCGGGTGGCTGAGACTTCGACAATGGGAACATTACCACCATAGCCCTCCACCAAGACACCGGCTTCAACTAATTGAGTTTTAACTCTATCTGGCTGGGCCTGGGGAAGATCAATCTTGTTTAGAGCAACAATATAGGGGATGTTGGCGGAGTTTATGTGGGCAAGAGATTCTTTAGTCTGAGGCATGACACCATCGTCAGCAGCTACTACTAAAATTGCAAGATCGGCCGTTTGTCCGCCACGGGCGCGCATAGAGGTAAAGGCAGCGTGTCCTGGAGTGTCAATAAAGGTTAGTGGATGTTGGTTGTAGACAATTTGATAGGCACCTATGTGTTGGGTAATTCCGCCTGTTTCTCCAGCTTGAACGTTGGTACTTCTGATGGCATCTAGTAAAGAGGTTTTACCATGATCCACGTGACCCAAAACGGCGATGATCGGTGGACGAGATCGCAAAGGAGAAGATGTTTTGTCATCCATGCGGGTTAAAAGCGGTAATGAGTAATAACAGAAGAGAGCTAGTCAGTTTACTTGGACGAGTTGGTCATGGAAGAGCTGTCCTGAGGTGTTGAGGTGTCGATAGTGTCTGACTGGGAGCTGCCTTCGTCTGATTGAGATCCTTCTGGTGAGTCCGATTGTTGGTAGGTAGCAAGTTTGTTTTTGATTTCGGTGATGGTTTTTGAGCCAATGCCCTTTACTTCCTTAAGACGCTCTAAATTATCACCCATAATTTGCTCAAGTAAGACTATCCCAGCTTCCACAAGTTTGTTTCTGGTTTTGGTATCAAGGTCTAACAGATCGATTTCATATTCTTCATTACCGGTAACTTGAATGGTTGATTTGTCGCCTGCCTGAACTTTGATTTTATATCCGGTTAGTTTAGCGGCTAGTTTGACATTCTGTCCCGAACGACCAATAGCAAGCGAAAGCTGGTCTTCAGGAACAGAGACTGTAGCGGTTTTTTTGGTTTCATTGAGAGTAATTTGGAGATTCTCTGCAGGTGAGAGGGCGGCTGAGATAAATTCCTGTGGATCTTGAGAGTATTGGATTATATCAACCCTTTCACCGTTTAACTCGTTGATAACAGCTTGGACCCTGACTCCTTTTTGTCCAACACAGGAACCGACCGGGTCGACTCCTTCTTGAGTTGATTTGACGGCTACCTTGGTTCGTACCCCGGGGTCTCTAGCGATTTTTTCAATGACAACAACTCCAGTTCCAACCTCGGGAACTTCGCGAGCAAAGAGTTGGGTTACCAGTCGCGGGTCGGAGCGAGAAACAACTACTGATTCACCACGGAAAGTGTCTCTAATATCCGCAATGACAACGGCTATTCGAGAGTTGAGCCTGTAGAATTCGCCACGGATTTGCTCCTCGGGAGGCATAACTCCTTGGCCTCGACCAATGTCGAGAATGACGTTTTTACCGTCAAGACGGAGAACCTGGGCTGTAATAAGCTCACCTAAACGAGAGCGATATTCGTCGATAATGGATGATTTTTCTGCTTCTCTGACTTGTTGAAGGATGACTTGTTTGGCTGTTTGGGCGGCGATGCGACCAAAGCCAGGAGGGGTTATGTCTTTATCCTTTTTGGTTTTGGGGTCGGTGGTGATGATTTTGAACTCACCGGTTTGGTCATCTAGAACGACCGAGAGACTCGTTTGAGGAGGGGAAAGTTCTTCCTGGCTCTCTGTTTCTTCACCTATCTCGTACTGGGCGTAAATTTGAGGGTAATCTTTACGAAAAGCAGCAAGTAAGGCTTGTTTAAGGCTGTTGAGAACAGCAGAGGGCTCAATGCCTCGTTCAGTACAAATTTGATTTAGTGCGGCCGCAAATTCAGTGCGGGCCATAATTGGGTCTGACATGATCTTTATCTATGTTGTTAACTACAGCTAGTTAAAAGGTGGCGAGTAGCCACCTGATTAAGCGGGTTAATTATAACCGAAGGCAGTGGTGAAGAGCAAGTTAGAGGAAGGTTACTTAAGAGTTTGGGCAAGTTCTTGGAAGAGAATCTTTTGACGACGGTTGAGTTTTTTGGGAATAGAGATACGTAGCTTAACGTAAAAGTCGCCGTGACGAGCGGAGTTAAGGTGTTTGACACCTTTGCCTGAAAGTCGGATTACGCTGCCTGGCTGAGTGCCTGGTCTGATTTTAAGGGAGATGTGGTCGCCTTCAAGAGAAGGGACTTGAATCTGGCCACCAAGAACAGCTGTAGTTAGGGAAATTGGATAGTCAATGAATACGTCATAACCGTCACGCTGAAACTGATGGTGAGGTTCGACGTTAAAGGAGACGTCAAAATCGGAAAAACGAATGCGGGTGCCGTCAGAAGCGCCAGCCGGGACTTTGATCTTGTATTGTTTGCCTTGATGAAGGATGGTTTTTTCTGCGCCTAAGGCGGCGTCTAGGAAGCTGACTTTAATGGAGTAGTGGGGTTTTTGGGGTCCGCTACGAAAAGGGTTGGCTGACCCAAAGAAAGTTTCAAATATGTCAAAGGGGTCGGAAAAATCGAAGGAGAAATCAGCTGGACTACCTGAGGTGTAGTAGGTATATCGATATGGGCCGCTGGCCTGACCTGAACGACTAAAGGGACCGCCAGAGGATGGGTCGAAAGCACTATGACCAAACTGGTCATATGCTTGTTTTTTTTGAGGATCGCTTAAGATTTCGTAGGCTTCGTTGATCTCTTTAAACTTATCCTCGGCATCGGCAGCTTTGTTTCGATCTGGATGGTACTCGAGAGCTTTTTGTCGATATGCTTTTTTGATTTCGGTACCAGAGGCGTTTTTGGAGACACCAAGAATATCGTAGGGATCACGCTTAATAGTCATACAAGAAGATTTTATCAGCCAAATACGATATTATCTAGCACTCATTGTTGACAACTGCTAAGAATGAGCTGTGGTCTGAGGATAGATCGGAAACTATTACTCAACAACTTCCCCCTCTTCGGCCGATTCTTTTTTAGGTGAATCGTCTGAGTTTTTGGAGTTTGATTCTGTTTTTGAGTCGGCTGACTGAGATTGCGCTTGTGAAGCTGCCTTGTAAAGTGACTCACCGTATTTTTGAATCACTTCGGTGGCTTTTTTAAGCTCTGAGTCAATTGACTCAACGGTAGCATCTTGCTTGTCTTTAACCTCTTTTAGAGATTCAAGAGCTTGATTGATTGATTTTTCAGTTTCTTTGTCGATTTTGTCGCCGGCTTCTTTGAGAGTTTTTTGGGTGGTAATAATCAAGGTTTCAGCCTCATTTCTCTTGTCGACTAAGGCTTTTTTCTGGGCATCTTCGTCGGCATGTTTTTCAGCTTCAGCCTTCATCTTTTCCACCTCTTCATCGGTAAGATTGGTAGCATTTTGGATAGTGATTTTCTGCTCTTTACCAGTCCCCTTGTCTTTGGCTGAAACATTGAGAATGCCATTGGCGTCAATGTCAAAGGTAACCTCAATTTGAGGAATACCTCGGGGGGCGGGAGGAATGCCATCTAATATAAAGCGGCCTAGCGATTTGTTGTCAGCAGCCATGGGACGTTCGCCTTGAAGTATATGAATCTCAACTTGGGGTTGATTGTCTGAGGCGGTTGAAAAGACTTGAGATTTTTGAGTAGGAATAGTGGTATTTCGATCAATTAGAGGGGTCATAACACCACCAAGTGTCTCAAGTCCTAGAGTAAGCGGGGTAACATCCAGGAGAAGGACGTCTTTGACATCACCGGCGATAATTCCTCCCTGAATGGCAGCACCGAGGGCGACCGCTTCGTCAGGATTGACGGTTTTGTTGGGCTCTTTGCCAAAGAAATCTTTAACTGCTTGTTGAACCTTGGGCATGCGGGTCATGCCACCAACTAGAATAACTTGGGCAATATCTTGTTTGTTGATGCCGGCATCCTTAAGGGCTGCTTCGCACGGCTTAATGGTTCTTTTGACCAGATCGTCGACCAGCTCTTCGAGCTTGGCCCTAGAAAGCTTGAGGGTGAGGTGAAGTGGCTGGCCGTCTTTACTTTGAGTAATGAAGGGTTGATTGATTTCTGTTTCAGTGGTCGAGCTTAATTCGATTTTAGCTTTTTCGGCAGCGTCTTTAATTCGCTGAAGGGCTTGTTTGTCTTGGGAAAGATCTACACCATGTTCAGCTTTGAATTCCGAGACGACCCAGTCAATGATGGCTTGATCAAAATCATCGCCACCGAGAAAAGTGTCTCCGTTGGTTGATTTGACTTCAAATACACCATCACCAAGTTCAAGTATGGAGATATCAAAGGTTCCCCCACCAAGATCGTAGACGGCGATGGTTTCATTTTTGCCTTTATCTAGTCCGTAGGCTAAGGCGGCGGCGGTGGGTTCATTAACAATGCGTTTGACTTTTAGACCAGCTATTTCACCAGCTTGTTTAGTGGCTTGGCGTTGAGAGTCATCGAAGTAAGCAGGGACGGTAATGACCGCCTCTGTAACCTCCTCGCCGAGATAATCACTAGCATCCTTTTTTGCCTTTTGGAGGACGCGGGCACTGATTTCTTGAGGAGAGTATTGCTTGCCGTCAACTTCAATGGCAGCGAGATCGTTTTTACCTTTAACTATCTGATAGCCGACTTGTCCCATGGTTTTCTTAACGGCTGGAGAGTCAAAGCGCTGGCCCATCAGACGTTTGACCGAGGAAACTGTTTCTGAGGGTTTAAGAACCATTTGACGCTTGGCCACGTCTCCAACCAAATTGTCTTTGGGATTAACCACAGAAGGAATTAAATTTCTACCCTCAGCGGTGGGAATAATTTTGGCAGTGCCTCCTTCCATAACAGCAACTGCCGAGTTAGTTGTACCTAGATCTATACCGATAATTTTGCTCATAAGTGTAGGTATAAGTAATTGCTAATAATAATTTACTGGGTTTTGTTTAGTGAGTTGATTGTAAAAATAACTGGTAGATTTAATTGTTATTTCTTCTGACCGCTACCAACCTCAACGCGAGCGGGTCTAAGAACACGGTCATGATAGTAGTAACCTTTGGCAAGAGTGGTGACGACTTTGTTTTTTGGTCCAGGAACTACCTCGGCACAATCCATGGTTTGAGGGTCAAATATTTGTCTGTCGGAGATGATGGGAGTGACTCCTTCAGAGATTAGCAGTTGGCGAAACTGGCCGATGATCAACTCGAGACCTGAGTCTTGTAGATGTGCTTGGGCTCGCTCGAGGTCGTCGAGTAGGGGAAGAAGTTTATCTAGTAGTCCCTGATTGGCAAACTTGATGAGATCGCCTTTTTGGGAAGCGTGGCGTTTCTCTAGGTTTTGGTAATCAGCGAGAGCTCTTTTAAAACGATTTTCTAGGTCTTGAATTTGATTTTGAAGGTGGATCGTTTTGGATGATGTTTTTTTTGAAGATAGCATAATATTTTTAGGCTGATTGGGCGATTTGATTAATTAAGCTAGCCACATAGCGGACGATGGGTATGTTTTGATCATATTGCTGACGGTTGGGAGCAATAATGCCCAAGGAGCCGCGGTGATCATTGATTTGGATATCGGCAAAAAGACAGCTAGCGGGCTCCATCTCAGCATTACCTAGCTCATCACCAAGAAGGAGATGAATAGAGTCTGATCCAGCAGCTCTGGAAAAAAGAGTAATAACTCGTTGATGCTCATCAAGGAGAATGAGGACTTCCCGAAAAAGGTTGATGTCGTAAAACTCTGGATTATTGAGAAGATTTGGATAGCCTGAGTGATAGACACGGCCTGTATCGGTGGCTGCAATAGATAGTGATTTGGTGCGTTCTGCCAGAACTCGAGTTGCTTCTATTAGAAGGGTGTCGAGATCATTTCTAACCTGCCAAACTCTTTCTTTAATGGCAACTTCTTCGGCAACAGATAGCTCCCTTTCTCTTAAGAGTTCAGAGACATAAAACTTGATGGCAACAGGAGTGGGTATCCGGCCTGAGGAAGAGTGAGTCTTGGCTAGAAACCCCTTATCGGCCAGAGTGCTCATTTCGTTTCTAATGGTGGCGGGTGAAACACCAAGGCGGTATTTTTGATCAAGTGTGAGTGACCCAACCGGCTCACCAGTATTGGTGTATTCCTCGACAATGGCCTTGATGATGCGAATCTGACGATCGGATAGGTTCATAATGATCTTGAATGATAATCCGCTCTTTGAGTATTGAGCAAGTTAAATATAAGGATTTAGCAGTAAGATGTCAAGATTGCTAATCTGAGTAAAGATGGTTGGGGCGGGATTGAGTTTGCTATGCTTAATAAATGAGGAGGAGAGAGCTAAAAAAGTTTGTACCGATGGTGTTGTTGCTGATTGGGCTAGGGGTGAGTTTGTACGCTTTGCCTGAGGCAGTAAGAATGCTGAGTAAGGCAAGTGGTGAGAAAGCTGAGATAGTGGTTGATTTGGAAGCGATAATCGGTCCAATGCCAACACCATGGAGAAACTTGGCTCAAGGTGGAGAGGAAGCTGGAAATATGTTGGATAACGTTGTGGGAGAGACGAAAGCTTTGAGACCAGAGTATATTAGGCTAGATCATATATATGATATGTACGAAGTGGTAAGTCAAGATGGAGGTGGATTGAGATATGACTGGAGCAGGTTGGATGAGACAGTCAGATCAATACTCGAGGCCGGGGCCAAGCCTTTCTTGGCATTGTCATATATGCCACCGGCAATATCCAAGGGCGATATTATTGACCAGCCAAGGAATTGGGGTGATTGGGAAGAATTGGTTAAGGCGACAATCGAGCATTACTCAGGAAGAGGGGGTCTTAATATTGATGGTGTTTATTACGAGGTCTGGAACGAGCCCGATTTGTTTGGAGGCTGGAAAGTTTATGGTGAGAAGAATTATTTAAATTTGTATGCTGCGGCAGCTAGAGGAGCGGCGAGAGCTGGGAATGTAAACAGTTTTAAGCTGGGAGGACCAGCGACAACGGCTTTGTATAAGAATTGGGTAGATCAGTTTCTAGATTACGTGGTGGAGAATAATTTGAGACTAGATTTTTATTCGTGGCATCGTTATAGCAGAGACCTGGAACAGTATGAGAAAGATGTGGCTGAGATTGATGCATGGCTAGAAAGCCATCCAGAAAAAATTGATTTAGAGTTAATTGTGAGCGAGTGGGGTCATGACAGTGAGAACGATTCTGGATATGACAATGGGTTTGGAGCCATTCATACAATAGCGGCCTCGCGGGTAATGATGGGCAGGGTAAATCGAGCGTTTGTTTTTGAGATAAAAGACGGGCCAGGAGTGGAACAGTACTGGGGAAGATGGGGATTACTAACTCATGAGAAAAACGGAGAGGTGGCAAAAAAACCCAGGTATAATGCGTTGGTGTATTTGAATACTCTAGGTGATGAACGAGTATCACTTGATGGTGAAGGCTCCTGGGTAAAAGGGATTGCGGCTAGAAAAGAAGGGGTTTATCAGGTGTTGTTGGTGAATTATGACCCCAGGGGGAGTCATAATGAGCTGGTACCTATAACGTTTGATAACCTGCCTGGGGGTGAGTTTGTATATAAGAGGAGCGATTGGGGAGGAGGGGTAAAAACGGTTTCAGTAGCAACTACATCAGCTCAATGGAAAACAGAGGAACCAATGAGACCAAATAGTGCGATGGTGTTGACGTTAGAGTTTTGAGATTAATCAAAGGTTTATGCGAAATACCTCTGGTGGAAGGTTAACTTGACCAAATGATTTCATTTTGGCTTTGCCCTTTTTTTGCTTTTCGAGTAGCTTGAGGCGTCTGGTGCGATCACCTCCATAGAGTTTGGCAGTGACATCTTTTCTAAATGCCTTGACAGTTTCTCGGGCAATGATGGTGCCCCCAACCTGAACCTGAATGGGAATCTCAAATTGGTGACGGGGAACAGTATCTTTTAGTTGGGTGGCAAGACGACGGGCGGTGTTGGATGATTTTGATTTTACTTCAATTCGAGAAAGTGGCTCAATAATGACGTGATTAAGGAATACGTCAAGACGAACAAGATCTGTAGCTTGATAGCCGTCGAGACGATAGTCAACAGAGGCATATCCTGAGGAAATTGATTTGACACTGTCGTGTAGTTTGGTGATGACTTCGATTAACGGGATTCCGTAACTCAGTTTTACGGTGTTAGTGTCAAGGTACTCAGTGTTGACCATGACACCACGGAGTTCTTCAAGCAGATTGATGAGGTTACCGAGATAGTCGGGAGGAGTAATAATAGTGACTTGGGCCATAGGTTCTAAACTTTGTTTAATAGTGGTAGGGTCGGGAAAGTCGCTGGCCCTGGTTATATCCAGACTTTCTCCAGAAGTAGTCAAAACGCGATACTGAACAGATGGGCTGACGAGGGTGGCGCTGAGGTTAAAATCTCGCTCAAGGCGCTCACGAAAGATATCAGCATGAAGTAGCCCCAAAAAGCCAACTTGCAGTCCATGACCCATTGAAGGCGAGTCTGTAGGGGAGGTGGTGAGAGCTGAGTCGTGAAGCTTGATTTTTTCAACGGCGGTGACTAAGGCTTTGTATTGAGAGCTGTCGGTCGGGTATATGTCCAAGAAGAGGTTGGGTTTAATAGTGCGGTAGCCGGGTAGAGGTGTAGGCACGTGTCCATCATTTGTGAGAGTGTCACCAACCTTAACTGAGTGAATATTTTTTAAGCCTGTGGCAACATAGCCAACCTGACCAGTCTCAAGCGTTGAGGTTGCGGTCATGTTAGGAGTAAAGATGCCAATTTCTTGCGGAGTAAAGGATTGGTTGGTTTGCATTAAAAAGAGACGATTAGAGCTTAGGCTGCCATCAACAACTTTGATAAAGGCGACAACACCGAGATGGGGGTGAAATACTGAGTTGAAGACTAGAGCCCGAAGAGGAGCATTGGTATTGCCATTTGGAGAAGGAATTGAGTTGATTATAGTGGCAGGCAACTGACTGACTCCTTGTCCGGTTTTAGCCGAAAGAAGAATGGGTTGAATGGACTCGGGAACTAGTTGTTTTAGTGATTTGATTACAGCTTCTGGTTGAGCTTGAGGAAGATCAATTTTGTTGATAACGGGGATTATGGTGAGATTTTGCTGACGAGCCAAGTTGAGATTGCCCAAAGTTTGGGCTTGAACACCTTGAGTAGCGTCGACAAGTAGAAGGGCCCCTTCGCAAGCAGCTAGGGAGCGCTCTACTTCATAGTTGAAGTCGATGTGGCCTGGTGTGTCAATAAGATTGAGATAGTATGGAGATGATTGATGTGTATAGGAAAGAGTAATGGGGGCCAGCTTAATAGTGATGCCCCGTTCTTGCTCAATGGGGTGGCTGTCTAGTAATCTGGTTTGTGATTTACGATTATTGGGGGTAACGATCTCGATGAGACGGTCGGTAAGAGTGGTTTTTCCGTGGTCAATATGGGCAATGACAGCGAAGTTGCGAATTTGAGATTGATTCATGTTTTGTATTCCTGATGAGACTATTCAGATGACAAGGCGGGCGGTTCAATAACTTCTTCAGAGCGAGAAAGGATTTTGCGCCAGTTTCCGAGGCGATGGAAAATACGGGCAACGGCATCAAGTTCTTTAACACCAAGAAGGTAACTAAAGGCAAAGTAAACAAGCAAGCCGATGAGCGAGGTGATAAGTGTTAAGGCAATAAGGGGGATGGTTCTGGTGGTGTCAAAAACAAACTGATCAAGCAGTCTAAAGGGCAGCCAGAGGGAGGCGAGGGTAAAGAAGGTGGCGACAAACATTTTAAATGCGGGACCGTAGACGTGAAGCAGACCAGTTCGACGTTGAATTAAGAAAGACAGAAGGAGGAAACTTAGAATATCGGAGATGGAAACAGCTAAAGCGATACCTAGTATGCCTAGTCCTAGTGAAAGTGAGAGACTCAAGCTTAAAATCACGTTAAGAGCAACTGTGAGGAGACTGATGATGAGGGGGGTTTTGGTGTCCTCAAGGGCATAATAGGCACGAACAAGTAAGTGAGAAGCAGCTTGAGGAGCGATGGAAAGAGTGAAAAGAGCTAAGGTTTTACCAGTGAGAAGAGTGGCTGACCAAGGAAAACTGTCTGCCCCAAAAGCGAGACGCACAATAGGTATTCTTAAAATTAAAAGGAGGGCGCTGGCAGGTAGAGAAAAGAAGAGAATTTGGAGAAGGGTTTGGCTTAGGGTTTGGTTGAAGCGGACCAAGTCTCCATCGGCTTGAGAAGAGAGATTGGGGAATGAGGCTTGCCCAAGAGAGACACCAAAGAGAGTAATTGGCATGGTGTAGAGCTGCCTGGCAAAGTTAAAGATTGAGAGAGAACCAGCGGATAACAATGAAGTGATTACAACTGCGATCCAACGTTCTGCTTGAGAAACGGCTAAAGCGAGAGTGCGGGGAAGCATGAGTCGGCTGATAGTACGAACACCAGGGTGACGAAAAGAAAAGATAAGTCGATAGGAATAGCCAAGATGGCGAGCCAAGGGGACTTGAATGAGCAAATGAAGAATGGCGCCGATGACAACACCCCAAGCAGCTCCGTAAATACCCAGGGTGGGAGTAAGGAAGATAACGCCGATAATGATGCCAAGGTTATAAAGTAGAGGTGCAATAGCGGGAATCAAAAAGCGTCGATGTGACTGAATGATACCAGTGAGAAAAGTGGAGATGGTGAAGAAGACTTGACTTAGAAGCATAAGACGCATCAAACTGGCCATGAGACTAGTTTGGGCTGGTGGAAAGTGGGCAACTAAGTTGCTGATGGGATGGGCAAAGATGGCGACAAGCAAGGTGGCCGAGGAAAGAATGATAAGAAGAGAGTTTAGAGTGGCATTGGCTAAATGATTTGCCTGACGACTGCCTTGTTTTAGATAGCGACTATAGACTGGGATAAAGGCAGCCGAGAGGGCACCAACAACTAAGAGTTGGAAGATGGTGTCAGGAATGACAAAGGCGGCAAAATAGACATCAAGCTCTGATTCTTGACCACCGAAAAAAGTGCCCGCTAGAAGACGGTTGCGAACAAGTCCGAGGATGGCAGAAGCAGCATATGATGCGGCAATGATGATAGCTGCAGAGAGAATGCTATTATTCTGTTGATTAAATAGGTTTCTGGAGTTGTTGATAATATTTTTGACCATAGTGACGGATTGGATTACATAGGGGTAGGGTGCGTGAACCGATAGGCTGGTTTGTACGCTTGATACTTCGGGATTTCCCGGTGATCAAGCTGGTAGCAAATACTTTTTTTTAATTTGCTGGATTGATTATAACTGCAGAAGAGACAAGAAAGAAGGGTAACTTGTGAGTGGCAGATGGCAAATTGAGGCTGTTGTGATAGAATATGGCGGTATGCCAATATTACGCCATGCTATAAAGAAGTTGCGGGTCGATGCTCGTCGGACGCAGGTAAATAAAAGAGTGCGAACGATTACCAAAAAAGCGGTTAAGTCTGTTCGAACTGATCCAAGCCAAGAGAGTCTGAAACAGGCTTTCTCAGCTCTTGATCGAGCCGCTAAGAAACGAGTTATCCATGAAGGAAAAGTGAATCGACTTAAGTCTAGGTTGAGTCTTTTAGTGGCGAAATCAGAAGAGGGTAAGCAGGAGAAAGTGGAGAAACCGACCAAGAGTGGAGCTAAGCAGAAAAAGGTGTCAAGTAAGAAGTCAAAGTAAAGTTTAGAGGATCTTCAGATAAGTTGTTGGTGATAATTGCTACAATGGGAGTGTGCCTGCTCGAGGAAGTTTTTTTACCAAGGTGAATTTGTTACCTCAGGATGATTTTGAGCGGAGTTTTGTGGGCAAAACCCTGAGATGGTCGTTGTCGGCTGGCAAGTCAATTGTGATTTTGACTGAGTTCGTAGTTATTCTGGCGTTTTTATCAAGATTCAAGCTGGATCGTGACTTGAACGATTTAAACGAAGAAGTGATATACAAACAAGCGGTGGTAGAAAGCTATGCCGCAACTGAGAATGAGATGAGAGCATTGCAGGATAGGCTTGATGTAATTGATCAAGCAGACAGCGATACTTTGGGTGCAAGTGAGTCCTTGGCCAAGTTAATGGCAAACACTCCACTTGATGTGAGATATGAAAGGGTTGATTTGTCTAGGACAAGCATGACACTAATTGGTATGGCTGGATCCGAGAGGGGTTTTGCTGCATTGTTGAATAGTATTAGACAGAGTGGTGATTGGACACAGATAAGCTTGGGTGATATTGAGTTTAGCCAAAGACAGGGTGGGGTGATATTCACGATCAATGGTAAGGCGAGTGTTAACAATAAAACACAGGGAGGTATAGGTACCAATGAGTAACGAGAAAAAGGGGACAACCACAACGACCTGGCAGGAACCAAGAATGTACGCCGGATATTTAAGGAACGTACAGCGGTTTTATGACAGAGAACCATTGATTCAGGTTTCAGTTCAGTTGATTTTGTCGATTTTTACGGTGGCGTTTTTTGTATTTTTTGCAATAAGGCCGACACTGGGAACAATCTCAACGTTACTGAAAAAAATCGAGGACATGGAAGAGGCTAGTTTAAAGTTAGATACAAAAATCGCTCAATTGGCACAGGCTCAAGAGATACTAAGTGAGTCGGGACCTGAGTTAAAAAGACTGGGGTTAATTGCAGTACCGGTAACCCCAGAGGTTGATCGATTAAGTAAACAGATTGAGGTAATCGCAAATGAGAATAATGTTTATATTACCTCGCTTGAGTTTCAAGCATCGCCGTTGGTAGGAGGCAGGTCAAGTTTGGTTAATACAACAAACCGGGGAGTGGAGTCAGGAGGGGGTAATTTTGTGACTTTTAGTTTTGCGATTGGAGGAGCACAGGAAGGAGTGATTGGTTTTTTTGAGGATATTGAAAATTTAGATCGAGTGGTTTTGCTTACCCAAGCGGGTTTTTCCGTTCCTGAAAGCTCGTACAAGAAAACTTTTTTCTTGGCTGCATCCGGTAAGGCGACAGTTTATTATTTACCAGAGTAGAGAGAGGTAAAGAGAGATGGCAAGTAAAAAAAAGAGTAAGTCACAAGGATTGTTGATTGTTGGCGTGTTTACTTTGTTGGCGGTGGGAAGTTGGGTTGGTTTTGATATATACAGGGGTCTAACTAATACCACCTTAACTGAGGTGCAGCAGAAACAAATTCGACCTTTACGGGTAAGTGTAGATGAAGAGATGGTAGGGAAATTAAGATCGAGGAGAAGGATCGAGGATTTTTATCTTAACTCGGTTGAGTCTAGGGCTGTGCCGAGTGAAAAAATGGGAGGAGTAGGAGAAGTGAGCGAGGCTAGTCAAAGTGGGGTAGTGACAGAAACTGAGGAGGCTGGCGGTGTCCAAGAGTTGGTTTTGGATTTGGAAGAGGGCACAGGAACAAGTGGTAGCGCAGAGTTAAGTTCTCAAGAGGCGACTGAGTCGGCGAACAACTGATGATACATGACAAATAAAGGGGTTGAATATACTAGATATGGAGATTGCTTTAATTTGGTGGAGAAATTGGTTATGCTGGAGGTGGTACTAATATGGCCTGCTTTAAAAAAGCGGGTTGTTGGTGTATTTACGAGATGAAGTTGAAACGATAAATATGAAAGATTGGCTAAATAAAAAACGATTGTTGGCTATAGGCGGTGTCTTAGTGGTAGTAGTGGGAATGTTGGTGGGAGTGTTTCTGATCGCTAATCAGGGAAGTTTTAGTTTGGTATCCAAGGCTGGGCCGACGGCAACGCCAAGACAGGTTGAGATTAGCAATGTTGATAGTGAAAGTTTTACGGTGTCTTGGATATCTGATACTCAGGTGAGTGGGTTTGTTAAGTACGGTGAGTCTCCTAGTGATCTGAAGAAGACTATTAGTGATGATAGAGATCAGTTGTCTGGAAGTGTCGGACTGTACACAACTCATTACATTACAGTGAGAGGTTTGATGGCTAATACGGATTACTACTTTGTAATCGGGTCTGGTTCGGAAACATACAAGGATGAGAATGAAGCGGTGTATAAAATAAGGACTGCTCCAACGGCGAGTGCGCCAGAAAGTGACATAATTAGCGGGAAGGTGGTTATGGCCGATGGGCAGCCAGTACCCGGAGCGGTGGTTTATGTGGAGATAGAAGGAGGAGTATTAAGATCAGCTCAAACAAAAAACTCAGGAGTGTGGACTTTGCCTTTGTCACTGACAAGAACGGAGGATTTAAGTAGTTATGTAGCCTATGATCGAGAAACTACGCAGTTAAATGTTTTTGTACAGGCGGCTGAGTTGGGCACGGCGACGGCAGTGGTAACAACAGGAAACGATAGTCCGGTTCCTGATATTGTGTTGGGTGAGAGCTTGGAGGTGGTGGAGGATGTTGGAGAGGGAGCAACGAGTAGCGGTGAGCTACAGCAAAGTAGATTGGAGATTGTTGATGGGGCGTTAGTACAAAGACAGTTGACGGTGGTAGCAGGTACGTTGGTGATGGTGATTAACAAGGATGGGGAAAATCACTCAGTGACAGCGGTGGGAAGAGAGTTTGATACGGGGGTGATTGGAGGAGGAAGTGAGGGGAGTTTTAGTGCACCTGATGAAGCAGGGACTTATGCATTTTATGATAGTGTTAATCCAGATTTGGAGGTGATGAAAGGGGAAATTGTGGTGATTGCACAGATGGTGGAAGAGACTCAGGAGGCAACAGAGGCAGCTGAGTTGGGGTCAGGTTTTGGAGATATTGGAGGTAGTTATCCAGAGATTGATGAGGCTTATGAGGCAACTTTGTCAGTAAAGTTAGTGACAGAGATTGATCCAGGAGAAAATGTGGCAACCAGCACGCCTGAAATTAAAGTGGCCGGCCCTGTTGGACAGAAAATCAAGATTACGGTTCATTCTGACCCTCAGACGGAGGAGGTGACAATTGGAGAAGATGGGGAGATAGATTGGACTCCTCCGGAGGGGTTGGAGCCGGGTGAGCATACATTAGAAATTGAGTATCAGGATGAAAATGGAGTGTGGCAGAAAATTGTAAGAAGCTTTGTGGTTCTGGCTGATGAACCAACGACTGGACAAGGTGGGTTACCGGCCTTCTCGGCAACACCTTCAGCGACCTTGACTCCAACAATGAGTTTGACTCCAACACCAACAGCGACAGGTTCGGCAACTGATTCAGGCAGAGCGACAATGCCTTCTACTGAGAGTGGAGTACCAGAATCTGGTGTGTTGACCTTGACCCTGGCGATATTTATGATGGGAGTAGGTCTGTTTGCGGGAGGCGTGGTATGGCAATATAGACTAATAAAAAGGTATAGTAGTTGATAGATGGATAATAAGCCTGCTAATCAAAACCAGAGCAATGGAAATGATCAAAATCTTGATGATCAGGTCAGATATGGTGATTTGCCTTTTGATGACAACGGAAACCAAAAAGAGAGGAAAGTAGATGACCAAGCACCGAGTTTGTCTCGAGGAGATGAGGTAGATGATACAAAAGTTGAGGATGAGTCTACTAAGGCTCAGGAGGTGCTAGACGAAATGGTGGAAGTGAAAAGTGGAATCGGAGCTGATGAAGTCGATTCTATTGGGAGAGAAAATAACGGATGGGGAGATGAGAATGGTGATACGACTGAGAAGAAGATGAGGTTAAATGGTGGCCCGACAGCGGGATTACCACCATTGCCGGATTCAGCATTGCCAGGAGCAGAAGAAGTGCCATCAATAGCAGATAGCTTGCCGGAGATGGATCTTGATGAACCTGAGGCGGGTGATGCAGGTGGAGACTTGGGAGTAAAGGAAGATGACAGTAAGGGTGATCTTAAGGCTAATGATGACATGGGTGATGTAAAGAGAGGGAGAAGTAAATCGAAGATGGGATTGGTGGTAGCGGTATTGGCTCTGGTGACAGTAGCAGCGATTGGAGCTGGAGGAGCGATCTTTTTTAGCTCAAGAGTGAGTGATTTAGCAACGTCTCAGGATACTCGTTCCAGGGCTGGTATTTGTTGTGAAGCTGGTAGTTGTAATGATGGCTGGTCCTACGGCCGAGACGAAAATGCCCCACAAGCCACTTGTGAACAAAGAAAACAAGAGGCATGTGCCAGTCATGGAGGTCCTGCCAGTGGAGGTGGGTCGTGTTCTGGGGGTGGAGGTGGAAGCACTCCTACTCCAGGGGCTTTTGTTTGTGGCTCAGGTTCAGCGAGTGGTTGTGCCGGTCAACCTGATGGGCATATTTTTTCGACCGGTGGATTATGTCTGCAGTGTTTCAAGAATTCTGCAACATTGTGCGGAAGAAGAGAGGTTAGCGCGAGTTTGTGTGGTGGGGGTGGAGGGACTCCGACGGCGACTCCGACTGGTGGTGGGGGGTCTTGTGCTGGAGTGTTAGAGTCTTGTGAATCAAGGCCTTGTTGTTCGGGTCAGAATCTGTATTGTACTGGGGTAGCGGGAAGTAGGGTGTGTAATCAGACAGGTGGGGGAGATTCGTGTCCTGGTGGTTCATGTACCGGCTATTACAGTTTTCAATGTAGTAGCTTGAGTAATGGACAGTGTTTGAATAATCCAGTATTTCATGGAACAAATAGGTCAGCGGCGGTTTCAAGAGCTGGGGCGACTGGTTGTGGTCAGTGGGATCAGGTATGTGTGGGAGGGAGCAGGGAAGGTCAGCTTTGTGGTGATTTTGCTGTGATTAATAATAGTTGTGGTTCTCAGCCAACACAGACGCCAACCGGAACTAGAACTCCGACGGCTACGAGGACTCCAACTGCGACTAATACTCCGACAGGGACGCAGACGCCTACCCCGACGCCGATGTGTGCTTTGGTTAAGGTGTGGATTTTAGATCCTGAAAGTAGTGGTGATAATAGGAGTTGGGTGGAGATTGCTTGGAATGAGATAGCGGAGAATGTAGAGATTGGAGATACGATTAGGTTTACTGTGAGTGGAGCTCATGGGACATTTACTAAGGCTAGGTTTAGAATTAATAATGGAGAGTGGACTGAGACTACTGAGAAGTTTAATGGTAATTTTTACTGGGATTATCAGGTGAGTACTGCCGGATCGCATACGGTTAATGCAGAAGTATTTAAGTAGAAGTATGACAATTAAACAGAAAAAAACATTAACACTGCTCGGAATCATTGCTTTGATCTTGGGTGTGGGTTTGGGGACGATTATCGTGGTGACTAGATTGTCAACGACGGAGGAGTCGGTGGCACCAACAGCTCCAGAGAGTAGACCGCGAGCAGCTGAGTGGTATGGAGGAGAAGCGTGTAATGCGACTTTCACTATAGATGGGCCGACAAGTGGAACGATTAATATATGTACAGTGATTATTGATCCGACCGGCAAGGTGGTAGATGGTTCATTAATGCCTGAGACGAACAAATTGGAGGTGATAACTTCTGACGAAGTGACTGTGAGTGGAGGATTAAGATCAGACCTTGACACTCCACTAAGCCTTGGTACTGATGTGCTGGACAAGGACGGATTTAAGGATGCAGAGTGTGTTAGTTTTAATAACTTGGCATTTGGTAACTATGAATATAGTAAGGAGGTAATTAATCCTTCTACTGGATGGGTAGAGCCTAGATATTACGACTATTTGCTACCCGGGAATTCATTGACTGGATCTAACTTGACCAAATATGGGACTAATGCGTATTCGGACGGAGTGATTACTTTGACGGTAACAAATCCAGTGGTGACTTTGGTGGTGTTGAATCAGTATGAACCGTTGTCATGCAATGACGGTTGTAGTAGTAATACTGACTGTTCTGATGGATTGGAATGTGTGGGGGGGGCGTGTCGCAACCCTGAGTGTAGTGCGGAGACTGATTGTACTTGCGAAGTGATTAAGTCATCATGCAACCAGTCGTGTACAGTTAACAGCGATTGTGTAGAGGGTTTGATTTGCTCTGGCGGATCGTGTCGTAATCCTTCATGTACACCTGAGACTGATTGTGTATGTCCGACCAGTACTCCTACAGGTACGAGCACACCAACAGCGACTGCCACCCCAACTGGTACATCAACAAAGACACCTACTGCGACTCCAACGACAACGGTTACTCAGGCTCAACTACCAGAAGCCGGGATATCCTTGCCAACACTGGCGGCATTTGGAGGTGGTTTGATTATGGTATTGTTGGGAGTGTTACTGGCTCTGTGATGATGTTATAGAGTTGAAGGATAGGTTGTTTTTCAAGGATTTGTTGTTTGTTTTAGTTTGCTGTTTTGTGATTTATTGATGGAAGAAAGTGTTGTCTTTAGTTAGAATGAGGTGATGAAAGTTGCAATCATTGGTGGTGGTTTTACGGGTTTGGCGGCAGCAATTGAGTTGGTGGGTAACGGTTGTGAAGTAGAGGTTTATGAGGCCGAGGAGAGACTGGGGGGCTTGGCGGGTGGTTTTAAACCGAAAGGGTGGAAGTGGAGTCTAGAGAAGTATTATCACCATATTTTTACTAATGACAAGGAGATTATTCGAGTGGCCAAGAAAGTTGGTTGGCCTGCTTTTTTCTTGAGCCCGGTTACGAAAACCTGGAAAAAAGGGGTGATGAAGGAGCTGGACTCGCCTTTAGCGTTGCTTAGATATGGCCAGTTGAGTGTTTGGGGAAGACTGCGGATGGCAATGGGCCTGGTTGTATTGAAGCTGGTAATGTGGCCGAGATTAGGAGTGTTATTTGAAAGGTTCTTGGTAGTGAAAACTCTACCATTGTTGGTAGGCAGGGAGGGGTATGAAAAAATCTGGAAGCCGATGCTTATGGCAAAGTTTGGCAGGGAGGTTGGTCAAGTTAATTTGGCCTGGTTTTGGGCAAGGGTGTACAAGCGAACAAAGAAGCTGGGTTACTTTAATGAAGGTTTTGAGAGATTGGCGGAGAAAATGGGTGAGTATGTTGAGAAAAAAGGTGGGCAAATTAGAATGCAGACAAATATTAAGGAGGTTAAGCGTGAAGAAAAGAGTTGGAGAGTGAATGGAGAGAGATATGATCAGGTGTTGATAACGGCGCCGATGCCTTTGGCGGAGGAATTGTTAGAGCAAAAGGTAGCTAGAAAAAAAATCGGGTATTTGTGGGGCCAAACACTGGTGATGGAACTTGATGAAAGCTTGATGGATTGTTATTGGCTAAATATTTTGGAGAAGGACTGGCCTTTTTTGGTGGTGGTTGAACACACTAGATTGGTAGACAAGAGACATTATGGGGGCAAGCGAGTCGTTTATGTTGGCAATTACTTGGCGGCGGATGATGTGAGACTTACGATGTCGGAGGGGGAGTTGTTAGGGTTATTTGAGCCATATTTGAAGCAGGTTAATCCCCGATTTAAGAAAGGGTGGGTAAGGCGAATGTGGAAGTTCCAGTCACCGTTTGCTCAACCGGTTTTTCCTGTTAATTATTCTAGAAACCTGCCAAGGATGAGCGGTGGAAAAAAAGGTTTATGGTTGGCGAATATGAGTATGGTTTATCCGTGGGACAGAGGTACTAATTATGCAGTAGATCTGGGAACAAGAGTGGCTCAGTTAATGTTGGATGAGCAGAGAGAAAAACTTTAAGATTAAATTATGGTGAATGATTTGGTATTGATCATGGTGGTGTGGTTGATAGGCTTAGTGATGCAGTTGAGCGCTGGTCTGGTAATGGTGAGGGCGGCAAAGGATGAGCTGATAGATGGTGGTTGGGGGATGGGAAGGGTGGTGGGCTGGTTGGTTGTTGGATTGACAGTGTGGTTTGGTGGCCATATGCAGTTACCGGTTAATAGTGTGGTAGGAGTGGGAGTAGTGTCGTGGCTGTGGTTATTGTTGGCCGCAAAATGGATTTGGGTGGGTAGAAAAGAGGTGTTGGGGTGGTTGGGGAAACGGTGGCGGGTGGTAATGATGGAGGAGGTTTTGTTTTTGGCGGGACTGGTTTTTATGGTGTTGGTTCGAGGCTATAACCCAGACATCTTGGATCTGGAGAAGTTTATGGATATGGGATTTATTAACAGCTACTTGAGGGCAGAGACTCTCCCGACTGGGGATATGTGGCTGGCTGGGAATTCGATAAATTATTATAGTTTTGGTCATTTTTTGGGGAGTGTGATGATAAGGTTGTGGGGGGTTGAGATTGCTTGGGGATATAACTTGTTATTAGGATGGCTGATGGGATTGGTAATGTCGGGAGCGTTTTCGGCGGTGGTTAATTTGGCATACTGGGCAAGAGGCGAGGTTAAGGCTAAAAGCGGGGTAGAAAAAACTGTGTTGGTAGCGGGGGTGATTGGAGCTTTGTTGGTCGTATTTGGGGGGAATAGCCATGCTGCTTGGTATTGGATTAGATATGGGGGTTTTGAGGGCTATTGGTATGCCGATGCGACCAGGTTTATTGAAAACACGATTCACGAGTTTCCAAGCTATAGCTTTGTGGTAAGTGATTTGCATGCACATCTGTGGAATTTGCCAATAGTATTACTGTTTGTGAGTATGTTGGCAGGTTGGGGAAAGGCGAAAAAAAGGTCGGTATGGTCTATAGGAATGGGTGTGGTAATGGGGGTGATGGTGATGACCAATACATGGGATGTAATGGTGTATGGCTTGCTGGCGGTAATGTTTGGTTTGATGATGTTGATATCTAGAAGAGTAACGCTGGGAGAGTTGGCCTTAACAGGCTTGATGGGGTTGGTGGTAACAATGGCGGTGGCGGCTCCTTGGTTAATAGAGTTTGACTCGATTGGTCAGGGCGCAAGAATAGTAGAGGAAAGGTCGAGGTTGGGAGATTTTATGATTTTGTGGTTGGGACATTTGGTTTTAAGTGGTTTGGCATTATGGTGGTCGTTTAAAAACAGACAGAAGAACTGGTTGGTCGTTGCAGGAGTGATAACGGCGTGGATGTTGCTGGTTATACCGGAGTTGATATACGTGAAAGATATTTATCCGTCTCATCCTAGAGCAAATACAATGTTTAAGCTGACGTATCAGTCGTTTGTGTTGATGTCGATCATGATTGGAGTTGGGTTAGGTTTGACCAGATCAACTGGGCAGAGAATAGTAATGTGGAGCTTGGTGATATTGGGTTTGTGTGGTTTTTTGGCATATACCCCCCAAGCGTACTTGGGCTATTACTCAAGTTCAGGGAGTTATCGGGGCATAAATGGGGAGAAGTGGTTAGCAAAAGAGGTACCGGGTGATTATGGGGGAATATTGTGGCTGAGGAACAATGCCAGGGGTGGAGAGGTGGTATTGGAGGCAGTAGGAGAAAGTTACACTAAAAACGCTAGAGTGTCGGCGTTTACAGGGCTACCAACAGTATTAGGTTGGAGGGTTCATGAATGGTTGTGGCGCGGGGGATTTGATATTCCCGGAGAAAGAACTGAGGAGGTGAGGGTTGTTTATGAAGATCCTGGGTCTAGGGCGGCTTGGGAGGTTTTGGAGAGATATGGGGTGAGATACGTATTTGTTGGGACCAAAGAACGAGAGGCTTACGAAAGTCTTGATGAGAATGGATTGAAAGAGTTGGGTAGAGTAGTTTATATGCAGGAAGGGACGACGATTGTTGAGATAGGAGATGGTTTGAGAGAGACGATTTATTAGTCTTGTTGATTGAGTTGGTTTTGAATGTATAGTTTTAGGGCATTCCAGTTGTTGTCTTTGGCGATGAGAACCCATTGATTTTGGTAAGGCTGCTTATCTTGAGGAACCTCAAGGATGCCGATTTCGCCGGTTTTGGAGTCGTCAGTAGCAAGGCTTATTGAGCGGATCTTGTCAGATTTGAGGTTTAGGGCAATTTTGGCAAAGGAAGCGTACTCGGTGTCAAGAATATCGGTATCGATGTAGACTTGATAAAGACCAAGAAGTTGATTGATTTTGGGTAAATCAAGCAAGGTTTTACTTGAGATAAGCTTGTCTTTGAAGGCAATGAGAACCTGTTGTTGCCTTTGGCTTCTGGCGAAGTCAGTCCCCTCCTCTCCTTGAGCGTGGCGAGAGCGAACATATTTTAAGGCAAGTTCTCCGTCAAGATGTGCTAGGCCGGCATCAAAGTGTAAATGTTCATAACGGAGCTCTTCAGGATAAGCATTCTCCATACCAGGAATGGGATAACGATAGTCGTCAAAGGTTCTCTTGATATCAACATCGACTCCGCCAACTAGATCAATAGCCTCCTTGAATCCATCAAAATTAATGGCAAATCCATAATGAATGGGTAGATCGGTGATTTCGGCGACGGCAGATTTTGCTAAGATGAGTCCGCCGCCGGCTTGTTTTTGCTCACCGTAGTAGTAAACAGCATTAATTTTCGTTTTGAGAGAGTCGACCCACAGATCTCGGGGCAGGGAAATAAGGGTGGCAGCTTTTTGGTCGTGGTTGTAGGAAATTACAATGATTGAGTCAGTAAGAAGGGCACCTTCGTGACCCTCTCCGCCCATACCGAGAAGAAGAATATTGGTACGACCTTGAGTAGTCTTGAGGTTCTGGGATGCGTCTTGAGTAAACGAGATAATAGCAGAGGGACCCTTAAGAAGAGTTTGGACCAGGTGGGTTAGTGGGGCAACAAGAGAGTAGAGAAAAAAAATGCCCAGACCTAGTCCTGCAAGCAGAAGTGTGAGTTTGATTTTTGATGAATGTTGAGGCAGTTTTCGTTTC
The DNA here is from genome assembly GCF_009936135.1 of Candidatus Chazhemtobacterium aquaticus. Taxonomy (NCBI): domain Bacteria; family Candidatus Chazhemtobacteraceae; genus Candidatus Chazhemtobacterium; species Candidatus Chazhemtobacterium aquaticus. The sequence continues at coordinate 257,584 of NZ_CP047901.1, read as the reverse complement.
AGACGAGAGAAGATGTTATTAGAACGAGACATAAATATTTTTTACAGGTTAATAGAAAAGGCTAGCTAGGCTTGATAATTTTAGCAAATTCTTCTGGATCAAGAGAGGCTGAGCCAACCAAAACTCCAGAGATATACTCTTGGGAGAGATAATCTGTCACGTTAAATGGGTCGACAGAACCACCATAGAGTATGGGGAGAGAACGATTGTGGGCTAGGGTAGTTATTTTGAAGGCAATTTCATTGGCTCGTTGTGGTGACTCGGATTGGCCAGTACCGATAGCGGATAATGGTTCATAGGCAAAAATTAAATTCTTGATTTCAAGAAGCTCAAGTAGAAGCACTCGAATTTGGGATTCGAGATACGGTAAATCTAGACAAACAATAGGGGTAATGTTAGCTTTTTGGAGAAGTCTGACCTTTTGAGCCACCAGTTGGTCAGTTTCTTGGAGGTCTTTTCTGGTTTCGGAATGACCGACTAAGCAATAATCAACTAGGCCGCGGAGTTGCTGTGCCCCAATTTGCCCAGTGTGAGCCCCGTTGTCATATGGAGAAACAAATTGAGCGGCTAGAGATAGTTGAGGTGAGGGGGTGATTGAACCAAGGTGGATATGTGAAGTGGCAACGATAATCTGGTCTTTAGTTGAGGGTGGGGCGAACCGAGAGAACCATTCTTGAGCTTCTTTGAGGCTAAAGTTTTGTTTCCAGTTGGCGATGAAATATTGCATATTTATACGTAGATGCGTGGATATGATTTATTAATTAGTTTACACTAGGTGGTTGCATGATTGATTGGAAAAACGAACTAAACGAACAACAGTTGAGGGCTGTTTGTTATGACAAAGGGCCTTTATTGGTACTGGCAGGGGCTGGTTCAGGAAAAACTAGGGTGTTAACTTATCGAGTGGCTTGGCTGATTGACCAGGGTAAGGTGAGGGCCGAGGAGATTATACTGTTGACGTTTACAAACAAGGCGGCGGGTGAGATGAGACAGAGGGTGGAGCAATTAGTTGGAAAAAGGATTGGTTTTGCGGGGACTTTTCATGCTTTTTGTGCACAGTTATTGAGAAAATATGGCGAGCGAGTTGGTCTAGGTCGAAATTATGTAATTTACGATGAAACTGATAAAAAAGAACTGATTAAGACGATCGTTAAAGAGTTGGGATTTGATGAGAGGGAGTTAAAACCAGCAATGGTGATGGCCATGATTGGTAATGCTAAAAATGAGATGTTGGGAGTAGGTGATTATGCCGAAATGGCAAGGGGTTTTAGTCAAAAACAAGTAGCGCAAGTATGGGAGAGATACGAGATGAGAATGAGAGAAAGTAATGCCGTTGACTTTGATGATTTATTAAGGTTGGGGGTAAGGTTGTTGGAAATAGATGAGGTTGGGGAAAGAATGAGGGCTGAGTATAGTCAAATTTTGATTGATGAATACCAGGATACTAATAGGGCTCAGTACCGGTTAACTACGTTGTTGGATGGAAAGCGAGGTAATTTAACTGTAGTTGGGGATTTTTCCCAGTCGATTTACAGTTGGCGAGGAGCTGATTATCGTAATTTAAATTTATTGAAGCAGGAGTATGCTAATTTGGAGACAGTTAAGCTGGAGGAGAATTATCGAAGTACACAGCGGATCTTGGATGCGGCCTACGGGGTAATTGGGAATAATACTGGTCATCCAATTCTAGAGTTGAAGGCTATTGGTAAGTTGGGTGATAAGGTGATGACATATGAAGCAAAGAACGAACGAGAGGAAGCCAAATTTGTAATAGAAAAGATGAATGGTGAGTACGGGAAATATGCGGTGCTGTATAGGACGAATGCTCAGTCAAGATCCCTTGAGGAGGCAATGATTAGAGCGGGTGTGCCTTATGTATTGGTGGGAGGAGTTAAGTTTTATGAAAGAAAAGAGATTAAAGATGTTTTGGCGTATTTACGGGTAATAGCTAATGAAGTGGATATGTTGAGCTGGCAGCGGATAGAGAAACTGGGAAAGAGGAGGGCGGATAAGTTTAAGGGTTGGTTGGAAACGGTGAGAGGTGGAGGTGAGTTGAGCACTGAGGAGCTTTTGATGGGAGTGCTTGAGAATAGTGGATTTGTTGAGAAGTTTGATCGAAACAATGAGGCAGACTTAGCAAGATTGGAGAACATTCAGGAGTTGATGAGTGTGGCAAAAGAGTTTTCGGATCTTAATAGTTTCTTGGAAAATGTGGCATTAGTGCAAAGTGAGGCTCAATCAAGCCTGGATCTGGATAAAGGAGTGGTGACTTTAATGACAGTACACGCAGCAAAGGGTTTGGAGTTTTCTGAGGTGTTTGTGGTAGGCCTGGAGGAAGGATTGTTTCCACACTCAAGGTCAATAATTGACAAGGAGCAGTTGGAGGAGGAAAGAAGGTTAATGTATGTGGCCATGACAAGAGCTAAAGAAAAGTTGTATTTAAGCTATGCCAGACAAAGACTGTTTTTTGGACAAAGAAACAATGGTAGTCCGAGCCGGTTCTTAAGCGAGATACCCGAGAGCTTGATGGAAACGATACGAAGCCGAACTCCCGCCTATGTGGACAGGGGTAGAAAAAAGGAAAGTAATGGTTGGAGGGTAGTAAACGAGTGGGAGACGGCTCCAAAGCCGGTGAACGGAAGAGTGGTGGAGGAATTGGTAAGTGATGATTTTGATGAAATAGACAGCTGGTAGAATTGAAGCATGATTCAAGAGGTAAAAGAGGTTGATAAAGATAGGTTTAACTTACTGGCAACACATCCCTTGCAAAGTTGGGAGTGGGGTGAGTTTCGTGAGAAGACTGGTGTGGAAGTAATTCGATTGGGTTGGTATCGAGATGACAATCTAGAGGAAACTGCTCAGGTAACACTGCACCCGATACCTCGTTTGCCCTGGAAGGTTGGTTATTGGCCCAAAGGAGGAATACCAAGTGAAGAAATGGTGAGTGCGGTAGAGAAGGAGGTTAGAAAGAAGGGTGGGATATTGGTAACAATGGAGCCGAATGTGTTAAAAGGTCAGGGAATGCCAAGGATTGAGGAGTTGAGAGAAAAATATGTTGTTTATGGGGGAAGGCCTTTATTTACAAGGTGGAGTTTTTGGCTTGATTTAACTAAAACAGAGGAGGAGCTCATGGCGGGGATGAAGAGTAAGACCAGATACAATGTGAGATACGCCGAGAGGAGGGGGGTAAAAGTAGTCGAGGATAACTCAAAGGAGTCGTTTGAGCAGTATTGGAAACTAACCGAGGAAACAACAAATAGACAAAAATTTTATGCACATAATCGTGAGTATCACAGGCTGATGTTTGAGACGTTAAGTAAGAGTGGTATGGCGAGGTTGTTTCGGGCGGAGTATAAGGGCAAGACATTAGTAGCTTGGGTGGTGTTTATATTAAACGGAGTAATTTATTACCCTTACGGAGCTTCAACAAGAGAGTTCCGTGAGGTTTATCCTTCGGACGCGATGATGTGGGAAGTGATTAAGTGGGGAAAGAGCCAGGGGGCAAAGATTTTTGATATGTGGGGATCACCTGGACCTAATCCAAAGCCTAGCGATAGCTGGTATGGGTTTCATCGTTTTAAGTTAGGGTTTGGGGCTGAACTGGTTGAGTTTGTGGGAACATATGATTTGGTGATAGATAAGTGGCTTTACCCTCCGTATCGGGCTTTGAATGAAGCGCGTTGGGTGTATTTGAGGGCTAGGAAAAGATAATGGACTTAAGACAGTGTAGGAAATATGGCGCGTTTTTACGACGTCAGGGCTGGAAGGTAGAAAGGGTGAAAACCAAAAAAGGAAACTTTGTGCAGGTAGCGATAAAAAAAATACCGATGTTGCCGATTTCGATAATGAAGTGTCAACGTTTTGCGCACGAGCCAGAGGGTAGATGTCTTAATCAACTGAAGCGAAAGCATGGGGTGATCTATTCGATTTGGGAGCCAGCTAATGATAAGGCCGAGGATTATTGCATTCGAGAAAAGATGGAACGAAAAGAGAGCGGTTATCTTCCTGGGGCGAGCGTTGTGGTAGACCTGAGACGAAGTAAGAAAGAAATCTGGTTAGGGGTGAGTAAAGATACAAGAAGGGTGATAAGGAAAGCTTCGAGGGTGGAGGTTGAACAAATCACGGAGGCTAAAAAACGCTGGTTAGCGTGGAAGTCGTGGCAACAATTTGGAAGAGGTTATGTACCGAGATATCAAGCGTTTGAAAACATGGCGAAGAGTTTTGGAAAAGACATGGTGATGGTGGTGGGACGTGACCGAGAAAAGATTGTAGCAGGTGAAGTGTTATTGATTTGCGAAAAGAAAGCTTACTATTATTATGCCTGGACTTCACAGAGTGGGCGGAGAATTGGGGCTCAGGCAAAACTAGTGTGGGAGGGAATGATGAGGATGAAGGAAAGAGGAGTTAAATCTTGGGACTTTGAGGGAATTGATGATTCTAGAAATCCAAGAAAAAGCTGGGTAGGATTTAGCCGTTTTAAGATGAATTTTGGCGGAGAGAGGGTTATCTATCCTTTGAGTTACCGTCAGTGGTTTTGAGTAGAGATAGTTGTTCACTAGAGTATTGCGGTATACCTTGAGGCCAGCAGTGGTCTTTGAATTCGCAGCTTTGGCAGATTGAGTAGTCTTTGGTGCGATTAAATTTGAGAGAGCGAATGTCTTTCATGGTGGAACGGATGACGTTTTTGAGTTCTTCAACTTCCTCTTGAGTTATGGTAAACACCTCTTTACCAGTTTTTTTTTCTTGTTGGGGGGACTCGACAAAATCGAGTTCGGTTTGGACAACTTTGGGAGAAAAACTAGAGTCAAGATCGGTTAAGAGCTGATAGAAAACCAGTTGTCTCTTGTAGGCGCCGTCGGAGTCCTGGGTATTGCCCTCTATCTGTCCTCGGGTTTTTCTTTTGCCAGTCTTGTAGTCTATGACGCGAACAGTTTGATTGTTTGGATCAACAAGATCAATCCGATCAATTTTTCCAGCAAGAGGAATATCATCTAGGGTGACCGATGAGAATCCATAGCCAAAAAATTTTTCGGTAAAGAGAGGGGGGGTGAAGTCGTTTTGGTGGAGATCGTAATAGGCGGAAAGAACTTTTTTACCTTGTTTTAACCTGGCGTGGTAGTCAGATTCAGTCATGATTTCTCGCTGAAGAGCAGTAGAAAAGTGTGTGATGAGGAAGTCTTTTGACGGTAGTTTAGCTTCGGTTTTAAATTGGTTATGGAACCGCTCGAGAGCGGCGTGAACAGCAGTACCAAAAGAGAGATACGATTCCTTGGCTTTGGGAACTCGGAGGAGGGTGTTGAGTTTAAATTTATACGGACATTCAAGATAGGAGTTAAGGGCGGTGACTGATAGCCGAAAGTTAGCGAGAACTGAATTAAGAAAGGCAGACTCCGGAGATGATATCTTATCGCTGGAAGGAGTGATTAGCTTCTGGAGAAGTTGGTTTATTTCATCTTGATCGGGCTGGGTGTTTTTTTGATTGACTAACTTTTGGGGGAGCTCGTGAATGAACTGAGAAGGAATGGTGGTTTGGGTGCGGCCGTAAGAGAGGTGGGAGAGAGGGTAAGAGATGTGAATTGAGTCTTTAGCTCGGGTCATGGCGACGTAAAACAAGCGACGCTCGTCCTCTATTTGATCATGAGGTGCATGATGGCTGTTTTGGAGGATATTAGGAGGAAGTTTGATGAGTTCTCGGGTAGACTGATTACCCCATTTGCCGTCAATGCAGTTAACAATGTAGACATGTCCCCACTCCAGGCCCTTAGATTTATGGGCAGTGGTGAGTGTGACACGATCAGTAGTAAGGTCGACGTCGGGTGGTGAAATGATGATGTTATTTTCGATCATGAGGTCGAGAGAATTTAGAAATGATGCAAGATTAAGCTTGGCGTCATTATGGTTAAGCTGTTTGATCATTTCGAAAAAGGCGTTAAGGTTCTTGAGATGCTCGGGAGAGTCTTTTTGTGAAAGGAGCCAGTCAAGGAGAGAGGATTGTTCGAGAATGAGTTGAGCGGTTTCTGTAAAAATATGATTGCTATCAAGCTCATTCCAAGTTGCAAGTTTTTGAATGAAATCTATAAATTTTTGTGGTTGTTCTATGTCACTGTTACTCTCAGAGAGAGAGTTGATAGTGTCGAGAATAGTGGCTTTGTTTTTGGCGGCGAGTCTTGAAAGCTTGAGAATATCAAGAGGGTTTATCTCCATAAATGGGTAATGAAGGAGGATAAAAAGGTCAAGATCTTCGATGGCTTGTCTGGACTGGTGAGTTACCCTGAGAAGTTTAACGAAATATTTGACAACAAGTGTGTTGAGGATATTTTGTCCACCAAGGATTTGGTGGGGAATCTTGTAGTGATTGAAGAAGTCGGAGACAGGGAGAAGGTCGGCGTTATTACGAGCGATGATGACGATGTCCTCGGGTGAGGTACCTGAGGAAATTAGTTGGGAGATTTCTTTAGCGAGGTAAAGATTCTCCAAAAGTGAGTGGCTGGCTGCGTGAATGTTGATTTTTCTGACGGGGGAGTTGGTTCGGGCTTTGAGTTCGCGCTTGATTTCGGGAAAAGAGCGCTGAAGACTGATTGTGTTGTTGTTAATGACCGATCTAGCAGCGTCAAGAATGAGTTGTTGGGAACGATAGTTATCAGTTAGGGTGATAATTTTTGCTTGCGGGAAGGAGTTTTTGAAGTTGAGAGCATTCTCGAGTGAGGCGCCCTGAAAACGGTAAATACTTTGCTCATCATCAAGAACGACAAAGAGGTTTGCTTGAGGTCCCCAGAAAGAAGTGAGAAGGGTGAGAATCTGATTTTGAGCTGAGTTGGTGTCTTGGTACTCATCAGCGAGAAAATATTGGAACCGTTCTTGGAAGATGCTTAGTAGTTCATTGTTGGTTGTAAAGGCGTCGATGACCCAATTGATCATGTCTTCAAAGTCATAACGACCCGTTTTTTCAAGTGCCTGTTGGTATGCCTGGTAGATTTTGAGGAGATCGAGGTTTTTGGTAAGGTTTTTTTGTTGGTTGGAGAACTCAGTTTTTGACAAATCGTCTTTGTCTTTTTCTAGCTTTTTCAGCTGAAGTTTGAGGACGGAGGCAAGTTCCTCTGGGTCGATGGCCTCACGTTTAAGAGTTTGAATTGAGGAGATGATGGCAGAGGTGTAGTAGTGAGGAGCGTTGATTGGTTTTAGAAGTTCTAGTTGTACGTCGTCAATAATTTGGTTGATGATTTGATATCTCTCTAGATCGGCAAGTGGCTGGGCAGATTGGGAGCGAATGAAATATTCTGGAAAAGATTGGATCACTCCAGAGGCGAAGGTGTGGAAGGTCGAGATGTGAACCTTGTATGCATCAGGGCCAATAAGCGAGATGAGCCGTTCTCGCATGGCAGTGGCGCCGGAGTCAGTGAAGGTAAGAGCAAGAATGGCGGAAGGGTCGGTGTCAGTTTGTCTAAGAATATTGGCGATGCGAGTCGCGATGATCTGGGTTTTACCAGTACCAGGACCGGCGATGACCATGACAGGTCCCTCGATTGAGGTCACAGCTTCTCTTTGGGCAGGGTTAAGAGAGTCTAAGGCTTTTTGGAAGGCGGGTGTGAGCTTGGGTTGCTTAGTCATAGAGTTTATTTTTACCGCTACGGCGATATGAATCTTTAGCTTGCTGGTATTCTTCTCTTGTTTTTAAAGTCACAGGATATTTCTTGGCGAGTTTTTCAGTTTTCTGGTAGAAGTTACTGGAGAAATCGAAACCGCTCTTATTGATGAAACGAAGAAGATAAAAGAAAACATCTACCAATTCGTAAGCTATTTCTTTCTTTTTATTGGCTCTTGTTTGCCATGCGCCGTCTGATGACCACTGATAGTGTTCCGCGAGTTCGCCTAATTCGATAAAGGCAGAAAGAAGAAGTTGCTTAGGATCATTGTTGACCCAGTTGCGTTCTGTGGAAAAGTGTTCTACCGCGTCCCGAAGATCCTGGAGAGTAGTGTCATTATCTGTCTTGGAAGATTTTTTGGCCATGCTGGGGTCAGTATACACCCAAAGAAAAGGCGAATTCTAGTCGGAAAGGAGTTTTTCTTCTGGGGCGGGAAGGGAAGAAGTTGAGTCTATTTTAGTTTGAAGTTTGTGAAAGTCAGAGCTAATAGCAGTCATGTTGGAATTGGCGTTGGTAATGTGTTTTTGAAGGACAGATAGTTTGTCTGCGAACTCGTGAGAGGTTTTTTGGATGTCTCTTAGACTTTTGAGGATTAACTGGGCCTCTTGAGCAATACGCTGACCTTCAAAAGAAACTAGAATAGTGCGCAAGAACGCGTAGAACGTGGATGGAGATACAGGTAAGACCCTCTTGGCTTGAGAGTAGTCCTGGATCTCGGGAGATGTGGCGGCAATGTCATAGTAAATGGTTTCAGACGGAATATACATGAGAGCAAAGTCCAGTGTTCCTTCTTCGGTGCGAATATATTTAGTGGAAATGGTGCGAATGTGTTTTTTGACATCATTGATGAACTGGCGGTGGTATTGATCGCGCTCCTTTGAGGAGTCTGATTGGTTCATTTTGGTAAAGTTCTCCATAGGAAATTTGCTGTCAATGGGTATTATGCCTGATTGAGTCTTGATAGCTGCATCAACAATGTCTCCAGACTGAAAACGATGTTGAAGAGAGAAAGCTTGTTTGGGAAGGATTTGACTGAGAAGATCGTTAAGGACTGTTTCTCCAAGGTTGCCGCGTAGTTTGGGTGAGTTGAGAAAATCTTGAAGGTCTTGCATTGATCGTCCAATTTCAGAAAATTTACCAGTTTCATTTTTTAGCTCACTTATTACTTTGGCTGCATTATCAAGACGCTGGTGAAGCTGTTGATAGCTTTGCTGCAAGGTATTAGTTACGTTTTGATTGGAGGTGTTTAGTGTTTGAGTAAGTGATTGCTGAAGTTGGTTAAGATCACCCTGAGTTGTTTTTAGCCATTCTATAAGGGTGTCGTCATCCCTGCTTTGAAATATTTGTTGAAGTTGGCGGCGAATCAAGAGGTAGAGAGCCACAAAACCAAGGAAGATGAGAGTTAGGGTTAGTGAAAACTGATCTGGCATGAGGTCAATTATCGCACATGGGAGATGGTGGTGGAGAGTTAAAGTAAAATAGTAGTGTGAGCAAGCCAGAGAGAAGGGTTGGGAACTATTGGATGACAGCGATCATTACACTAACTTGGTGGTTTATTTTAGGCGGAATGATTTTATGGGTTGACCCTGAGGTGGTGGCAGATTATCCTTTACCGGGAAGTTATGGATTGTTTTTTCTTTTTTTATTTTTAGGTGTTTGGTTTTTGGCAAGTTTAGTTTTGTCAAACAGCAGAAGGGGGTTGTTGGTTGCTATTTGGTTTGTGTTGATTGGTTATCTACAAATTTGGGGGTTAGCAAATTTGGTAAACATGGGGTTATTGACAGGAGCTTTGGTTGCGTTAGAGATATATAAGGGCGGCGGTAAATTAAAAAGGGGTTAGCAGAAAGGTAAGAATTGATCTTGTTCTTTGGATTGTTGGGTTGAGCGTGTTATTAACGGTTGACAGTAGGGTCTAGGATAGGATATAAAGTAGCCAGTTTGATTAAGTAAATTTCTGCCCAGAAAGGCGGATTATGCAGGTTTCGAGCAGGCGGTTAAATAGAACAATTGAGAGTCAAATTTATAAGATGCTTTTTGGGTTGATGGCGGATATAAAAGATCCTCGAGAGGTGAAGATTGTGATGGATGACTTGCTGACGAGTTCGGAGTTAACTGCAATGGCTAAACGTTTAGCAATTGCAGTTTATTTAGATAAGGGAAGAAGTTATGAGGATATCAAGAACCATTTGAAGGTGAGTTCGGCGACAATTGCCTCAGTGGCTGAGCAAATGGGAAATCCAGGAATTCAGTCTGCTTTGAATAGGATTAAGGCCGAGCAATGGGCAGATGAAGTGAGCGGAAAAATATCTGACTTGGTAAAAAAAGTTTTACCTAGATAAAGGTTGGTTGGGTTAGATACAATATGAGGAGAATGAAGCGAGGATATTATATTTCAACGACTCTACCTTATGTAAACGCAGAGCCGCATATCGGTTTTGCCTTAGAGATAGTGAGAGCTGATGTTTTAGCCAGATATCATCGTTTATTGGGGGAAAGGGTATTTTTTAATACCGGGACGGATGAACACGGGCAAAAAATTTTCCAGATGGCGCTTGCAAGAAAAATGGATCCTCAGAAATATGTTGATGAGTATGCAGGCAAATTTGAGCTGTTAAGGTCAGCGTTGAATTTGTCTTATGACAAGTTTATCAGAACCACAGATCAGCACCACCGGATGGCGGCTCAGGAGTTTTGGCGAAGGGTGGAAGAAAATGGATATATTTACAAAAAAAATTATCGGGTTAAGTATTGTGTTGGTTGCGAGCTTGAGAAACAAGATTCTGAGTTGGAAAATGGTAGATGTCCAATTCACCCGAACAAAGAGTTAGAAGTAATCGAAGAGGAAAATTATTTTTTTAAGTTTTCGGCTTTTCAGGAACGGCTATTGAGTTTGTATAAGGAGCGTGGTGAATTTGTGGTACCAGCTAATCGACTTAAAGAAATAAGAAATTTTGTAGAAGGCGGGCTTAGTGATTTTTCTATTTCCAGAGTAAGAGAAAAAATGCCTTGGGGTGTGCCGGTTCCTGGTGATGATAGCCAGGTAATGTATGTATGGTTTGATGCTTTGGTCAATTATGTTTCGACATTAGGCTGGCCTGATGATTTAGAAAATTACAGTCAGTGGTGGCCAGGGTTTCAAATTGCGGGCAAGGATAACTTGAGACAGCAAGCGGCGATGTGGCAGGCTATGTTGATGGCGGCTGACCTTGATAATAGCAAACAGATTTTAATTAACGGTTTTATAACTTCGCAGGGGCAAAAGATAAGTAAATCGCTTGGCAATGTGGTTAATCCGATTGAGTATACAGATAAGTACGGAACGGATGCGGTTAGATATTTTCTGCTGGCCAAAATAAATCCATTTGACGATAGCGATTTTACACAGGAGCGTTTTGAGGAGAACTATATGAATGATTTGGCGAATGGCTTGGGAAACTTGATTGCGCGAACGATGGCGATGTGTGACGGACTGGAGATTAAAATTGATGAAGATAAGATTCTAAAGTGGGAAGGAAGGAATGATTTGATTACAAAAGCCTTAGATGGTTATGAGTTTGATAAGGCGATAAATATAATTTGGGATGAGGTTAGGCAGACAAATGCTTTGATTAATCAAAAGGAGATTTGGAAGTTGAGTGGTAGGGATAAGAATTTTGCATTGGAAGAGATTGTGTTAAGAATAAGGAACATCGGTGTTAGTCTGCAGCCGTTTATGCCAGAAACGGCAGAGAAAATAATGAAGATTTTTGGAAATAAACAGGTTGTTAAAGGTGAGCAGTTGTTTCCGAGACTGAAGAGTTAGGCGTTTTGTTGAGGACGGGGGGCGTGAGCAATGGTTTTAACAATCCAAAAGAAGAGTGGTCTTGGAAGAAGTCGGTGGAGATAATAGAGTAACTGGGCGTCAAGACCGATTGGAACATTGGCAGGATAGTTTTGGGTGGAGATAAGTTGATTAATTACTTTGGCAACTTGGAGAGGGTGAGATCGTGTATGTTGACGTCTCGGGTTGGCGAAAGATGCTTTTAAGTTTGAATTAAACTGCTGGTGAGGAGAAAGTGTTCTCTTTGAGTTTAAGCGGGGTAGCTGACTGTTTTTCCAGAAATTTGTACTAAATGATCCTGGATTGAGAGAAACAGTCTTGATACCAAATGGTGTTTCTTCGTGACGTAAGGTCTGGGTCAAGGCTTCGATAGAGAACTTGGAGATTGAGTATGGCCCGTAGCCTGGTAAAGAGAATAAACCAAGAATGGAGCTGATGTTTATTATTAATCCGGCTCGACGAGACCTCATTGAGGGAAGGACAGCCTTGATAACCTTGTAGGTTCCATAGAGATTAACTTCGAGTTGTTGCTGGAGATGATCGACTGAAATGGTGTCAAGGGTACCAAAGAATCCGTAGCCTGCGTTGTTAATTAGAACCTCAGGTGGTGTTGGTAGTGAGGAGATGATTTTTGAAATCCTAGATTGGCTCCAACGCAGATCGAGTAAGAAAGGTTGGGGTTGGTGTTGGGGGGGAAGGTGAGTAAAAAGATTAAGATCTGAGTTGCGACGAACTGAGGCATAAACTTGATAGTCTTGTTGGGCAAGATAAATGGCTGTATGGTAACCAAGACCCGAGGAACATCCGGTGATAATAATGGTTTTGGGCGCCATAAAAGGATTATACTGTCTGAAGATGATAGATACGCACGCTCATCTGAGCGATCAAGCATTCGAGGGAAGGTTGGATGAGGTGGTTAGGTCGGCGGAGGATGTGGGAGTGGAGAGAATAATCGTACCCAGTGTTGACTTACAAGATGCGATCAAGGTAAAGAGCATTGCTAAACAATACAAAGGTGTTTACGCACTGGTTGGTGTTCATCCGGAGAAAGTAATTAATGAACCAGAATTCAAGCTCGAGATTGACAAGCTGGTGAAATTGATAAAAGGTGAGGAAAGGGTAGTGGGAATTGGTGAGATCGGGATGGATTTTTATTGGGACAAGCAGAAAAAGACAAAGAAGGCGCAGGTCGAGCTGTTCAAAAAACAGTTGGAGTTGGCTGTTGTGATGAGTTTGCCGGTGGTAATACACATGAGAGAAGCTGAGGAGGAGATGATGGAGGTAATCAAGTCCATGGATCGCGTACCTAGGGGCCAGTTTCATTGTTGGTCGAGCGGGGGGGATTTTCTAAAATTGGTGTTGAGCAAGGGTTTTTATGTTAGCTTTGGGGGAAATGTAACTTACAAGAAAAATGGGGTTTTGGTTGATTTGGTTAGACAAACACCTCTTGAGAGACTGGTTTTGGAAACAGACTCGCCTTATTTGGCTCCTGGAGAGTTGCGAGGAAGGGTGAATGAGCCGAAAAATGTTAGAATAGTGGCGAGCTTCTTGGCGGGTTTGTATGAAAAGTCAGTTGAAGAAATTAACGAAATAACAAGTAAAAACGCTCTAGAATTGTTTAATAAAATGAATTAGATGAACAGAGTATTGATTCCTTTTCGATTGTTTTTGATTAGATATCCGAGGTTGTCGCAAAGACTACTTGAAATACTGCCCGGATTTGTATCGTGGAACTTGATTTTGTTCCCGGTGTGGGGCTCGTTTTTTATTCCCGTGGTGGTGGCATATTACATTATTGCGTTCTATGTGTATTGGTTTTATAGATCTGTGTCTATGGCAGTATTGTCGTTGTTGGCTTATTACAGGATCAGGGCGTCAGAAAAATATGATTGGATGGGGGATGTAAGAGGTTTTAAGGATTGGAAAAGGGTTAGACATGTGGTGGTGATTCCTAACTATAAAGAACCACTACATACATTAGAGAGGAACTTGGAAGCTTTGGCTAAACAGACCTTTCCGGCAAAGCAAATAATTCCAGTGTTAGCTTTTGAGGAACGTGCAGGTGAGGAGATTAATGAGCCAAGAATGAAAGCCCTTAAGAAGCGGTTTGAGGGGGTGTTTGATGATTTGATATTTGCAGTTCATCCTCCTGGTATTGCTGGTGAGGTAGTAGGTAAGTCGTCTAACGCGGCATGGGGAGCTAAGGAGTTTGTAAGGGTGTGGAAGAAAAATCATAAAGACGACTGGGATATTGATTACATGACAATATCTTCAGCAGACGCCGATGTTCAGCTTCACCCCAATCATATGGCAGCTTTGACATATAAGTTTCTAGATTCTCCTCATCGCTATAGGCGAGTATGGCAAGGGGCAATTCTTTATTACAACAATATTGAACAAATTCCTTGGTTGATGAGGGTGTTTAATCGAGCCTCTTCAATTGTCCAGATGGGAATGTTGATGAGACCTGAAAGATTAATAAATTTTTCGACATACACCTTGTCACTGAAGTTAATGGATGAGGTGGGTTATTGGGATACTGATGTTATCCCGGAGGATTATCGAATGTTTTTTAAGGCGTATTTTGCCACTGGAGGAGAGGTGGAGGTCGAGCCAATCTTTTTACCCATATATGCCGACGCGGCTGAGTCAACTTCGTTTATAAAAACCTTTAATAACACTTATCAACAAGTGAAGCGGTGGGCGTGGGGAGCAAGTGATGATGCATATTTTTTAAAGGGGTATATCATGGATCAGCGAGCAGATTTTTGGGACAAGACTTTAAGGGTATTAAAGGTATTAGAGGATCATTTCTTGTGGCCAGTAAACTGGTTTGCAATTACACTTGGCGCCACATTACCACCCCTGCTTAATGAAGATTTCGCAAGAACGATAATGGGAAAGACATTGCCGCAGGTGGCGAGTGCCATTCTGACAGCATCGTTGATTGGTTTGCTATTGATAGTGTTTGTTGACATGAAAGCAAGGCCAGGAGTGAAAGATTTGCCCTTATGGAGAAAGGTTTTGTCGCCGTTTGAGTTTGTGTTATTACCAGTAGTTGGTCTTTTGTTTACGGCATTACCCGGTCTGGAGGCTCATACAAGACTAATGATGGGAAGATATTTAGAGTATAGAGTGACCGAGAAGGTATAAGGGTCTGCATGAGTTTGTTTGGCTATCAGTTGATTGAAAAGTGAAAGGGTTTTGGAGCTTTTGGGCTGGTGTAAGATTTAGTAGACTAGATGAAGATATGGGAAAGCAAAGATTGTTATTTCGGGATTGGTGGTTAAAACTTAAGACTGGAATAGAGAAAAATGAAGGGCTGATTCTTATTTTGTTACTGGTGGCAGTTTTGAGGATTCCAGGATTATTTGAGCCTAACCGGTATGCTGACGAGGACATTTACTTAACCTTAGGTCAGGGTTTGCGCAAGGGATTAGTTTTTTACCGAGATATTCATGATAATAAGCCGCCTTTATTGTATTTAGTAGCGGCAATGGCAGGGAGTGTGATGTGGTTTAGATTGATTTTGATGGCTTGGAACTTGGTGAATGTGGTGTTGGTATGGAAGCTGGCAGAAAAGTTAATTAAGAGTAGGTGGTTGATGGTGTTGGTAACGGGTGTATTTGGAGTTTTTACATCAATACCGTTAACTGAGGGCAATATCGCCAATGGTGAGGTGTTTATGATTATGCCAGTGACTGCGGGAGTGTTGTTGATGTGGGTTGAGAGTAATAAAAGAGTCATAGTTTGGAAAAAGTGGATAATGGCTGGGGTTTTGTTTTCTTTAGGATTTTTGTTTAAGGTGCCGGTTTTGTTTGATTTGTTCGGGGTGTTGTTTTGGTTAAGTGTTTATCAAGTGAGTGATTGGCGTGGGTGGTTTAAGTGGATTGTGGATAGAAGGCTTTGGCTCGTGTTAATAGGGTTTCTGGTTCCGGTGTTGTTAAGTATTGTTTATTATGTAGCGGAAGGAGCTGGTGAGAGGTATTTGCGCTCTGCTTTGGGGCAAAATATTGGCTATTTATCTTCTTGGGAGGGGGGAAGTGGGGCATTTTATGAAAACGGGTTGTTTCAGAGAGGAGTCGTGCTCTTGGTTTGGCTGATAGCTATTTGGTGTTTAAGAAAGAGGTTGGGCAGAGAGTTTGGACTGGCTAGTTTATGGTTGGTAGGGGGTCTGTTTGGAGCTAATTTAGCTGGTCGGCCGTATCCACATTATCTAATTGAGATTGTGGCACCAGCCAGCTTGTTGATAGGACTAGTAATTGATAGATTTAAATTGATAAAGGCAGGGGTGGCTTTCGTTTTGGCGCTGACTGTGGGAGTAGCCATATGGAGATACGAGTACTGGTATTACAAGAGTGTTGATTATTATGTCAATTTTGTTATGTATGTTACTGGCCAAAAAACCAGAGAAGATTTTTATGATTTCTTTGGGAATGGAGTGGTGCGAAATATGAGGGTAGCTGAGTATATTAGACAAAGAACCGATCAGGACGCTAAGATTTTTGTGTGGGGGACCGAACCGGCGATATATGTTTTAAGTGATAGATTGCCAGTTGGTAGATATACGGTGAATTATCACATTAGGGATTTTGATGGTATGAGTGAAACAATGGCTGCCCTGACTAAAGAGGGACCAAAATACATTGTGACCATAGAGGGTGAGCTGGTTGATAGAGAGCTTGATGCATATCTATCGGCATACTACCTGCAGGTAATGGAAGATGGCGGGGCAGTGGTGTGGCGACGTTGGGAAGCGAGTGATTGAGGTAGAATGTGTTTATGAATAAAGGAGGTTGGCTAAGTGAGAAAGGGGTGATGGCGGGAATGTTGACGGGCTTGGGCTGTTGGTTGATGGCGGTGATTTTGTTGGTAGTCAATTGGCAGAGGTTACCGCCGGAAATGCCTTGGTTTTTCTCGATGCCCTGGGGAGAACAACAACTAATTGAAAAAACTTGGTTAGGGGTGATGGTGTTTACTTTTGGAGGAGTGATGATTGTGAACGGATTGTTGGTGAGGTTGATTGGGGGTGGTGAGGAGTTGTTGAAACGGGTTTTGATTTGGGGTGGAGTAACGTGCGAGCTGTTAATGGTTTTAAGCCTGATTAGAGTAATAATGGTGGTGCTGTAAATGAATAGCTGGAATTTAACTATTTTTCCTTTTTTGATAGCTGCAGTCATAGCTGGAGTGATAACGCCAGTAGTGATTAGGGTCTATAAGAAATTTGGGTGGGTGGTTGATCCTAATCGGACAAAGCATCCAGCACACACTCACAAGGAGCCAGTACCAAAAGGTGGGGGGATTTCGGTAGTGTTGGGGACGTTGTTGACAGTAGTTGTCTTACTGCCTATTGATAAACATTTACTGGCCATAATGTTGGTAGGAGCTCTTGTGATGATAGTGGGTGTTTTGGATGATATTTATGACTTGAGTCCATATTTAAGACTGGTCACCAATTTATTGGCAGCCTTGATGGTAGTAGGCGCTGGAATTGGAATTTCTTATATAACTAACCCTTTGGGTGGTGGTGTGATTATGCTAGATAAGGGAATTTCGTGGGGAGGAGAGAGGCAAGTGCTGGTTTTGGCAGACTTGCTAGCATTGCTTTGGATACCGTTTGTGATGAATGCAGTCAACTGGAGCAAGGGTCTTGACGGACAGTTGCCAGGAATTGTGGTGGTTGCCGGAGTGGTAATTGGGGTGTTGAGTTTTAGATATAGTGCTGACGTGGCTCAATGGCCGGTGGCCGTGTTGGCTTTTGCTCTGGCGGGTTCTTATGCAGGCTATTTGCCGTTTAATTTCTACCCGCAGAAAAGTATGCCAGGATATGGAGGGGGTAGTTTTGCAGGATTCATGCTAGCTACGTTGGCAATACTATCGACGACAAAGATTGGAACCGCCTTGGTAGTGTTAGGAATACCGTTAATAGACGCTGTCTATATTGGAATTAGAAGGATATTTCAAGGTAAATCTCCAGTGTGGGGGGATCGGGGTCACTTGCACCATAAGTTGATGGATTTGGGTTGGGGAAAGAGAAAGGTGGCCGTGTTTTATTGGTTGGTGACAGCGGTGTTGGGGTTTATGGCTTTAAGATTAGACAGTAGACAAAAATTTTATACAATGGTGTTAGTAAGTTTATTATTAGGAGCCTTTTTGTTATGGGTATCTTATGGGCGTTATTTAGGACGGCGAGACCGAGACAGTGGATAAAGAATGCGGCGTTGTTGGCGCCAGTGGTTTTCAGCGGTCTGTTGTTAGTGCCAGGCAGGTTGGAGAAGGTGGTGGAGGCAATAGTGGTATTTACCTTGATAAGTGCGAGTGTTTATATTTTCAATGATTTGTTGGACATAGAGGCTGATCGTAAACACCCGTTTAAAAGAAAACGTCCTTTGGCGTCTGGTGAGTTACCGGTGTCTTTAGCAGTATTTGCGATGTTGGCTGGTGTGATAATTGGCTTGGCCTGGGCATATGCCATGAATATGTTTTTCTTTGGTATATGTTTGACCTATTTAGTCGTTTCAGGCTTGTTGTACACTTATTGGCTGAAAAATATCCCGATTTTGGATGTGATTACGATTGCAACAGGATATATTTTGAGGGTGTATGCGGGAGCGGTGGTCATTGACGCTCATATGAATGTGTGGTTTTTGTTGACTGTGATTTCACTTTCATTGTTTTTGGCTGTGGGCAAAAGAAAAAGCGAGATGACTTTACTTCGTGGAAGCGGAAACACTGCAGCTGTCAGGGAGACTTTGAAACGATACACTGAGGAGCTGTTGAATATTTATACGGCGATGTTTGCTACGGCTTCGTGGTTGTCGTACGCCTTGTTTACTTTTAATCAGCCAAGAATTGAGTTTGAGGGTAAGGTTTTAACCTTTCTGTCACTGTTACCAAAAACTTTTTTATCTGAAAAGTGGCTTATGGCAACAATCCCGTTGGTAGTATATGGTGTGATGCGATACATGCAGTTGATTTACGAGAAGAACGAGGGTGAAAGCCCGGAGAGAATACTGTTGTCTGATAAGCCGCTGATCATAACAGTGGTGTTGTGGGGGGTGATGGTGTTAGGACTTCTTTATGTAGCTTAAGTTAAACGGTCGTATCAAGTAGTGTGGTGGTAAAGGCGGGGATAGAAGATTAGTTTACGAGAGTGGAGTATTGAGAAGAGACCCAGCCTATTTGAGTAGGAGAGTATTGAATCTTGTAATAGCCGTTGGTGGATTGATTAAGATATGAAAAACGCTCACCATTGTTAGCAGTAGATATGATTGAGCCGCCACCTGGCTCAGTGCGAATATTAACCCAGCCAACAGAGCTATCGATCTCAATGTAAGGTTTGGGAATGGCTGATGAGGTAGAAGCGGGAGATGGGGAGAGGTTGGCGGTAGGTTTTAGGCTGGGGGTAGTGGTTGGCTTGGGTGGAGATGAAGGGGTTGGCGAAAGATTGGCGGAGGGGGTAGCTAAAAAGGCTGATGGGGAGGCTTCGGTATTGAGACCTAATAGGTCGGGTGAACCTTTTTTGGCCAATTGAGCGGAGATCGTGAGACTATAGCCAGCGACAGTCCTGGCTCTTATGGTTTTATCTTCAAAACCTGGCGAGGTTAAGAGAATGGTGTGTTCACCCTCAGTGAGAGTATCGAGAGAAACAGGGGTGAAGCCCTGAGGATTGCCATCAACAGTAACAGTGACCGAGTCGGGAATGGTGGTCACCGCAAGCCGGGATTGATCTGAAGACTGGAGTTTTTCGAAGGAGAGACTGTAGCCATGCGATTGATCAAGCGAGGCGGCTAATTTTCGATCAATAACAGTGAGAACACCAGGCACTAGAGTTATCTGAGTCTCCCATGGTTGGAGCGAGTTGTCAGACGGAACAAGCTTAATGGTATAAGTGCCTGATTTTATACCCTCTTCTTGAATGGGGGTGATACCAAGCGACTGACCATCAAGAAGGACGGTGGCTTGAGGATTCGAAGTTACTTGAAGGCCAGATTTTTGAGAGGAGGTGAGGCTGGGTAGTTTAAGAGAGCAACCTGAAAGAAGAATGGATAAGATGAAAATAGGAACTAGCTTGCGCAACATGGTAGGCAAAGTTTATCAGCTTAGCCATGAATTGACAAATGAGGAAGGCTGAAATTAAGCCTGGAATGTTACAATTAAGTGGCTGGCCTGGTAGCCAAGTGGGAAGGCAGGAGTCTGCAAAACTCTTATTCACGGGTTCGATTCCCGTCCAGGCCTCAAAAGTTTATGAAAGTGATTCCCCGGCTGAGACGACTTGCTCAATTAGGCGATTAGCGTAACCCCATTCGTTATCGTACCAAGCCATTATTTTGACTAAGTCACCGTCGACTACGCGGGTGAGTTCAAGATCAACGATGGCCGATTCAGGACGACCAATGATGTCTGAAGAAACCAGAGGTTCTTGAGTGACGGCTAGAATGTGACGATAGAGTGGAGATTGAGAGGCGTCAATAAACATTTGATTAACTTCGTCTACACTAGTGGTTCTTTGAGTCAGGAAGGTGAAGTCAGTTATTGAGGCCGTGATAACAGGAACTCTTAAGGCAATACCATCGAAGAGGCCTTTGAGGTCAGGGATGGTTTCGGTAGTAGCGAGAGCCGCTCCGGTTGAGGTGGGAACAATATTGGCTGATGCAGCACGGGCGCGCCTAAGGTCTTTGTGAGAGTTGTCCTGAAGGTTTTGATCATCGGTATAGCCGTGGATAGTGTTCAGGACAGCCTTCTTGACTCCAAGCTTGGCATGCATAACAGCGGCGACTGGAGCGACACAGTTAGTGGTACAGGAGGCGTTGCTGATAACAGTGAGGCTGTTGGTGCGATCTCGAGGAGCAGAGAGAAGGTCTTGATGGTTAACCCCAATGACGGAGGTCGGGGTATTGCCTCCTTTGGCTGGAGCAGAGATGATGACTAGTTTGGCTCCGGCGGTGAGGTGTTTACCAGCCTCTTCTTGGGTGCGAAAAACACCAGTGGATTCAATTACAGCATCGGGCTGGTATTTTCCCCAGGGTAACTTCTCTGGGTCACGTTGTGCTAGGATGGGAATGTCTTTTTTGCCAAGAATAAAATATCCTATAAGAGGGTCTTCGTCGGTAGCTTTGTCTGGTGGTTTAACCTCACGATAGTCTAGAGGTATGTCAAGTGTCCTATAAGCAGTGTCATATTTGGCAAGATGAGCCCAGCCTGAAACGGGCATTGATCCAGAGGTATTGATGGCAACCAAGTCAAGAGAGTCTTGAAAACGTTTTAGCCAGACTCGAAATGACGAGCGACCGATACGACCAAAGCCATTGATGGCGAATTTAAGGTTGGGCATAGTTAGAGTATGGCTGATTTATGAGATAGCTTCAAGTGCGGGTAGGGTGTGGTGAGCTAGATAATGAAGCATGGCGCCGCCGCCGGTACTAATATGGTCAAAACGAGGGTTCAGATTTAGTAGTGAAATAGCAGATTCGGTATCAGCTCCACCAGCAATTTTGAGGGCAGGGGAGGAGGCGATGGCTTGAGCGACTGTCTGAGTGCCTTTACGATTGTCTGGGTCCTCAAATTTTCCTAAGGGTCCGTTCCAGATGACAGTGGAGGAGTGGGAGATAATCTGGGAAAAGTATTGGGCGGAATCTGGTGTGATATCGAGATGATCAGAAGTTAATTTGGCTATGGTGAGTTTTGGGTTTTTTAGAGACTGAAGAGCGAGGGCACCTCCAATTAGCACGTTATCGTATTGGTTGATAAAGTTATCCACAAATTTGAGTTTGTCAGGCTTGGCTCCACCTAGTATTAGAGTTATAGGTCTTTTGGGTTTATTTATTATAGGGTTTAATGCGGTAATTTCGCGGTCAAATTGGTGACCAAATAATGTAGAAAGAAGCCGTGGCAAACCAACTACAGAGCCCACTTCCCTATGCGAGGTGCCAAAAGAATCATTGACAAAGAGATGTTGGTTTTGGGCAAGTTTTTGAACAAATTCTGGGTCATTATTGGCTTCACCAGGCCAGAAGCGGAGATTTTCCAGAAGGGCGACTGGGGAAGTGGTGGTCCCCCACTGCTCTATTTCATCAAGCGTGTTGAGCATGGGGATATTGAGTTTGGTTAAGTCTATAAGTGTATTTAGAACTGGTTTAAGGCTGTAAGATGGGTCAGTTTTTTTTGGCCTGCCACGATGTCCAATGATTAAGGTTTTGCGAGCGTGCTTGAGACAAAGTAGTAGCGTGGGTAGAGTGGCTTCAAGCCGAGTGGTGTCAAGAACTTGGTTGTTTTTAATGGGGACATCAAGATCCAGGCGGAGAATGAGAGATTTATGAGAGATTGAGGCTGAAGTTAGGAGTGGGTATGGTGACATAAAGGATTGATGCTAGGCTGTTATGGTTGACTTTTTGGTTAATATAGGGTATATTTGTTGCTTAGAAAGTCTGTGATAAACAGGCTTTTTTAGTATTAACCCTTAAAGATAATATAAGGGTTTTTTAGCCTTAATGGCTAAACACGGTTGTTGTTGACGTCAGTTCTCGATTCAGAATAACACAATGGTCTGAAAAGAGATGACGGGAAGTGGAGTTCTATCCGCAGCCGGAAACTTCACCCTTCCTTTTGAAGACAACAACAGTGGTTGAAGCGCGGTTAAGTAGCCGCACTTATGATACAACGAATCGAAGCTTTAGGCCTGTTGGGGTTAGGTTTGTGGACGAAAAATCCTGGTGATATGGAAGCTGGGAAGATGTTGATTGCTTGGATCAAATCGCTTGGTTTGTGGGTTAGAAAGTTATTGCCTGAAACCAGAAAGTCTAATCCAATATCCAAACTATTGAGGCCAGTTTTTGAGGCTCCAAAAATCAAGAGTTTGGTAGGGGTACAGCTCACTATTGTTACCTTGCTGACTGGAATGTTTTCGAGTATTCCAGCTTCAGCGCTGGGAGTAGTATCAAGTGAGATGGTTGGATTAGAGAAAAAAATGGAAATCCAGATAAAAACTGATTCCTCACTCACCTACCCTGTTCCTGAAGCCATTGGCGTATCTCAGACATATCACGTGTTTCATGCTGGTATAGATATTAGGGCACCTAAAGGATCAGTTGTACTGCCATTAGCAAGCGGTAAGGTGGTGGCTGTATTAAATCATAGAAGTGGTTATGGTCGACATTTGATAATCGACCACGGTGGTGATGTGCAGTCATTATATGCCCATTTAGGCAAAATTTATGTCCAGGAGGGCGATGAGGTTGCTGGAGATAAAGCAATTGGTGAGATTGGCATGACAGGATGGACCACTGGTCCTCACTTGCATTTGGAGGTAATTGAGTCTGGTAGACGTGTAAATCCAGCTTTGTATTTGAGGTAAGTTGATGAATCTGTTATGACTCGGTTTTTCCAGATATCTTTTTAGATATTGGTTGATACGCCAGTTAAATATTTTGTGTGGAAATCTTGTCTTTTTTGTGGATATGTAGTGAGGTACAATTAAGAGGTGGTTCAAGAAAAACAGTTTATAAGTAAGTTTGGGAAGATTAACACGCCCGTGTTTTTCCCAGATGCTACGAGGGCTGTTTTAAAGTCGCTGGACAGTGAAGACATAAGAAAGACTGGGACTCCAGGGATTTTGGTGAATACTTATCATTTGTTTCTTGAACTGGGAAAAGATGTGTTGAAGAAGCATGGTGGAGTTCGTGGGTTTATGGGATGGGAGGGTGGTCTTATATCAGACTCTGGGGGTTTTCAATTGATGAGCCTGGTAAAACAAACCGGAAATGGGAAAGTTGATGATGAAGGAATTGTGTTTAGGCCAAGCAGAAAGAAAAAAATAATATTTACTCCGGAGAAGTCAATAGCTTTCCAGATGGAGATCGGAGCTGACATGGTGGTGGTTCTGGATGACTTTACTCCCCCGACAGCGAGTTACGAGGAAGCAAAAGAGACAGTGAGAAGAACAATTGATTGGGCAAGGAGATCTAAGGAAGAGTTTGAGAGGATTTGTGAAACAAAAAAAATAGCAGTGAAAGATAGACCTTACCTGCTAGGGGTGGTTCAGGGAGGGTTCTATGAGGATTTAAGACGTTTTTGTGCTCGAGAGTTAGGCAAGATTGGCTTTGATGGTTTTGGTTATGGAGGTTGGCCTATTAACAATGATGGAAGTTTTGATTATAGGTCTGCTGAAATTATTGCGGAGGAGGCGCCTGAAGGTTATTGGTTATATGGTTTGGGAATTGGTAAACCAGATGAAGTAGTAAAACTGGCAAAAATGGGGTATCACATTTTTGATTGTGTGTTGCCAACTAGAGATGCGAGGCATAAACGATTGTATGTATATAACGCTGAGAGTATTGACGAAATCGATGTCGGAAAAGAGAAATTCTGGCAGTATTATGTACCGGATAAGGAAAAATATTACAAAGATGATAGACCGGTAAGCACGGCGTGTGATTGTTTGTTGTGTAGGAAATATAGCAGGGCTTATTTAGCTCATTTATTTCGAATTGGGGACATGACAGCTGGTAGATTAGCAACTATTCACAACTTGAGATTTTACTCTCTCTTAATGGAGAAGTTGCAGGAAGATAAGGATTAGGTGTTTTTAGAAGATGGGACAGTTTTTGAAGTTGATTGATCAGTTCTAGACCGGAGAGTTGTCAAGACTAGCCCAGAGATAGCGACTAGCAAGACTGCGATAAGGTGACCATTTTTGAGAAAGATGATTTATGGCATCAAAATCTTGTCGGTCGAGATGGTAAAGGCGACTAACGGCGGTTCTCAAGCCTAGATCGTGGATGGAGAAAATATCAGGTCGTTGAAGAGAAAAGATGAGAAACATGTCTGCTGACCAGGGGCCAAGACCCTTGAGCTTGGTGATTTGCTCAAAAACGGACTCGTCGGAGGCTTTTTTAAGCTGATCTATTATGATCTGGTTGTCGATAACGGATTGGGAAAGGTGGTGGATGTAGGTGATCTTGGGTTGAGATAAGCCAACGGAGCGAAGTTGTTCAGCGGAGAGCTTAAGAAGACGGTGGGGAGTAACCTTGGCAGATGATTTGTAGTTGAGTAAATGATGTAGACGATTGGTAATACTTTTTGCGGCCTTAACAGAAAGCTGCTGGCTGATGATGATATTGACTAGGTCGAGATAGAGATTGGTTGACTCCTCTAGTGGAGGTAGATGATATTGATTGATTAGTGATTTGATAACTGGATCGTGAGAGAGATGTTGTTCTGGCGTAGTTGATTGCATCAGAGAAATTATATCGATAAAAACAAACCTCCCACGATAAGGAGGCTTGTTTTAAACATCTTTAGTCTAATTGATTTTACATTCCCATCATTCCGGGATTGGGAGTTGAGTCTTTGTCCCCTTCTTTTTGAGGAATCTCGGTAATGAGCGCTTCGGTGGTAAGAATCATGCTGGCCACAGAGGCGGCGTTTTGGAGGGCAGCCCGGGTAACCTTGACCGGATCAATAATGCCAGCGGATAGCATGTCACCGAATTCGAGGGTGACGGCATTGAAGCCATAAGATTTGTCAGGGTGTTGTTCAACTTGTTTAACTACCCAACCCTCCTCGGCTCCAGAGTTTTTGGCTAACCAGCGGAGAGGTTGAGAGAGAGCGTCGGCAACAATTTTGATACCAACCTTTTCGTCATCGTTATCGAATTTAAGTGAATCGAGAACTTTGGCGGCACGAAGGAGAGCAACTCCCCCTCCGGGGACGATGCCTTCCTCAATGGCCGCTTTGGTGGCACCAACAGCGTCTTTAACTCTTTCCTTTAGCTCGTTCATCTCAGTCTCGGAGGCAGCGCCAACTTTAATAACGGCAACGCCACCGGCGAGTTTGGCAAGACGCTCTTGAAGTTTTTCCTTATCAAACTCTGAGGTGGTTTTGGAGATAGCATTTTTAAGCTGAGCAATACGAGTATTAAGGCTGTCTTTGCTTCCTTGTCCACCGATAATTCTAGTGGCATCCTTGTCGGAAACTACCCGATCAGCTCTACCTAGGTCTTCTAAAGTGACAGACTCTAGTTTTCGACCAGTATCTTCACTGATAAATGACCCTCCGGTGAGAATGGCAATATCTTGAAGCATTTCTTTACGATTATCACCAAACCCGGGAGCCTTGACTGCAAGAACATTAAAGGTACCTCGTAGTTTATTAACAACTAAAGTAGCCAGAGCCTCACCTTCGATATCGTCAGCAATAATGACGAGGTTTTTGGTGGTTTTGACGGTGTTTTCAAGGAACGGGAGAAGGTCGTTAACGGCTGATATTTTCTGGTCAGTAATAAGGATACTGGCATCTTCGATGACGGCCTCCATGTTGTCAGGATCAGTCACGAAATATGGGGATGAGTAGCCTTTGTCGAAAGACATACCCTCTTTAAGTTCGGTTTCGATCTCCAGACCTCTTCCCTCCTCGACTTCAACCAGACCGTCTTTACCACCCACCTTACTAAGGGCGTCAGCGATGGTTTTACCAATTTGAGGGTTTTGGGCTGAAATAGTAGCTACCGCCTCCCAGTCAGATTCCTTGACTGTTTTGCTATTTTTCTTAAGTTCGGTGGTAACTGCCGCAACGGCTTTATCAATACCTCGCTTCATAAGCATTGGGTTGCTGCCAGCAGCAACTGCCTTCATGCCTCCGTCAACTATCTGTTGGGCGAGAAGAGTGGCAGTGGTCGTACCGTCACCGGCGGCGTCATTGGTTTTTTCGGCGGCTTCTTTGACAAGCTGTGCGCCCATGTTTTCAAAAGGATCCTCGAGTTCGACTTCTTTGGCAACAGAGACACCATCATGAAGAACAGCGGGAGCGCCCCATTTCTTATCAATGGCGACGTTTTTGCCACGAGGGCCTAGAGTAGTAACAACAGCACGGGCAAGTTTATCAACACCCGTTTTTAGTTTTTTTCGGGCTTCTTCAGAGTAGGTGATTTGTTTGGCTGACATGGTTATTGGATAGTAAAACTAATTAATATTATTTGTATTTATTTTCGAGAGTGGTTACTGTTTTTTCGAGCTTGAAGCTACGGCTAGGATATCTTCGAACTTTAGAAATTGATAGTCGACTTGGCCAAGAGTAAACTCGTTGCCGCCCCATTTTTTATAGACAACCATATCCCCTATTTTTGCGGGGGCTTTAATGGTGGTACCGGACTCAGTAAGAAGATCAGATCCTACGGCTACCACAGTACCGTATAATGGAGCTTCGTCGTGAGATTCGGGAAGATAAATACCAGAAGCGGTTTGTTTTTCAGTATCAGCTGGCTGAACTAAGAGATGGCCAGGTGTAGGCTTAAGGGTGTTAAGGGTAAGGGTTGATTGTGTGGACATGAGTTATTAGTGTAATTGATAATTTCGAAGACAGAAAGCGAGTGATTATCACTCGACCTATTCGATTGCTATTTTAGGGAGACAGTTAGTGAGTGTCAAGAGGGTGATTGATGATTGGACTAAACAGAGATGCTTATCATAACTTATTTTGTCGCTGATGGCTCCTGGTCAAGAATCATGGTTAGGTTAAGCCTGTTTTTATCATCAATTTCATAGAGCTTAACCTTTACTTGATCGCCGGTTTTTAGCAAGTCTTGAGGTTTTTTAATGTGAGACTTGCTTAAGTTACTGACATGAACCAGGCCTTCGTATCCAGGAAGAATTTCAACGAATGCTCCGTAGTCTTTGATGTTTTTGACGATGCCGGAATAGACCTTGCCGAGTTCTAACTGAGACAGATCAAGGGGTGGTCTGGCGTCCGAGGTGGGGTTTGACTGCGTCTGGGGTTGAGGCATGGGATGAGGCAAACTGGGTGATGGAGTTGAGACGGGAGTGAGATCGACTGGTTGTGAGTATTGAGAGTGGGATGCTTCGAGCACTCGGGGTCGGTTTTGATTTTTGATATCTGGTAAGGGGAGGGTGTAGGCAGGGAAGGGATTGCTGATGCGATCGTCGATACTTAATTTGGTAATGATTTGGAACTTGCCAAGATTGACTAGGTCGTCAACGGTATAGAGTTCACCAAACTCTTTGGAGATACTGGTTGCGTCATCTGCGCCCATGACAAAGGTGGCGATGGTGCCAACGTTACCAAAAATAGCTTTTTGGATTTCTTCAGGAAGTTGGGCAGTATATTGGTTGGCAAGGATGAGACCAAGTCTGTATTTCCTGGCTTCGGCAAGAATTTTTATAAAGGAGGTGGTAGCAAAGTTTTGAAACTCGTCGACGTAGAGAAAGAAGTCTTTGCGTTGTTCTTCAGGAATATTGATGCGGTTCATGGCGGCTAGTTGAAATTGGGTAATAAACATGGCGCCAAGCAAAGTGGCGTTATCCTCCCCTAGCCTACCCTGGGATAGATTGAGTAGGACGATTTTACCCTGATTCATCATTGATTCCAGATCGATACTGGATTTGGGGTTTTTTAAGATTTGGCGGATGGTAGGGCTGCCAATGAATTGGCCAACTTTATTAAGGATGGGAGCAATGGCTTCGTTTCTCAGTTTGTCACCATATTGATCGAACTCGCGAGTCCAGAACTCGATGAGGACTTGGTGGGTTTCGGGGTTGAGCTGAGTGACAAGTTGAGTTCGGAAATTTTTGTCGGTGAGTAATTTGGGAATGTCAAGCAGGGTTGATCCTTCTATTTCAACTAGGGTCATAAGGGTGTTTCTTAGGATGTATTCCAGACGAGGACCCCAGGAATAATGGAAGATTTTTTGAAAAATCGAGACAATACCCGAGGCAACTAATTCTTTGTGCTCTGGTCGCTTAACCTCGAGAGGATTCAAGTGAAATGGGTGCTGAGCATCGGCTGGATCGAGATAGGCGATGTCAGCGAGACGATGCTCTGGGACATAATCAAGTAGAGTCTGCTCGACCAGGTCACCGTGAGGATCAATGACGGCAAAACCTTGATTATTATGCATATCGGAGATAGCCATATTAGCCAGGAGAGTTGACTTTCCGGTACCAGACTTACCTAGGATATAGAAATGACGACGACGGTCTCGAAGCTTGATACCAAAGTCGGCTAGTTGGTTTTTGTATTCGGTGCGGGCAAAAAAATTGGTGTCTTTAAGGATGGTGGGGTCAAGAGTGTCTTTGGTGGGAAGATTGTCTGGAGCTTCGCCTTTAATGGTTTTGCCCCAAGCGATGTTACGAAGTCCGGAGAGGCTTTCACCAGGAAAATGATACAAAGAAGCTAGTTCAAGAACATTGAGGTATTGGTTTTTGGGTAAAAATCGGGGATCGCGAGCAACCATGGAGGCAATGAGGTTGGAGGTTGAGCTAGTTTTGGTTGGGACTAATGAGTTACCTTCAGATAAAGCAAAAGTGCCGAGAGCACTACTCATCTGAGATACCAGAAGTTGTGCTTGGGAATGTTGTGGGCTGACACCAAGGAGACGAATGCCAACGTGAAAGGCTTTGGTGGAAAGTTTTTCTTCAATGAGGGCTTGTTGGGGATGAGGTTTGAAAGTTTCCGGGTCAGAACTTACTCCTTTTTGAATAACGCTCTTGCCTGTGCTCGCCCAGTTGGAGGGAGCTGCAGTAAGAAGGATTTGAATAATGGCGGCGCTACCTGGTTGAGTTTTACCAAGAACTCCAAGAAGGGCAGCTAACGGATCTGTATCAGTAAATTTTGAGTAGATCTTTATGGGTAGATAATAGGGTGCGCTTAAGGTAATTTGTGATGCAGACTGGGTACCATAACGAGACCAGGTACCTAAGTAGTCTTGAGTAGGGGTGATAACAGCCGTAGGATATTGGGCGGCGATCTGGCTTTTAACTAGCGGGGCAGTTTGAGAGTCACAGGTAACAATGAAAAAGACACGTTGGTTGAGGCTAGCAATTTCGAGAGAAAGGGTTGGTTGTTTGTTCTGGAAACGTTGCCAGAAACTGGTACTTAAAGTGCCCGATAGGCTTGATAGAAGCTGAACAGTAGCTTCAGGAGTTTCTTTAGAGTCTTTAGCGGTTCGAATCTCGAGGACAGTGCGAGACATAGTGTTTTTTTAGCAGATAAGATGTTGCTTAGGAATGATTATAAAGGGAACAAGAGGTTAATGTGTAGGAAGTGGAGTCGAAGAGGGTGAATTTTCGAAAATAATTTCTTTTTGAGGTTGGTTTGATTGATCAAGAATCTTTACTTCAGAGAGGAGTACTCCTTCAACTATAAGTCCCTTGTCATCAAAAAGCCGATTAAGTTCTTGCTTGAGTGCTTCTTCTACTTGGGTTCGTGATGAGCGAATCTGGTCAGCGGTGATTTGAGTAAAGATATTAGCAATACGGGAACGGGCAAATGGGCGAACCACCTTGCTAACAAAGTTGTCGCCGATGTTTTCCCAGAGCTCTGGAGCATTGGCCTTGTCGATTTTGAAGAGCAAAGAACCTTCCACGGAGATTGGATGGCCATCCTGGGTAACTGTTGTAATTGGCTCATCACCTAAGGCTTCTTTCTGGTTTATATCAAAACCTTTCCTAATGGTGTATTCAAGAATCTGGGCATTAAAGAGCTTGGCGACTTGCCAAAAAGGGAGTTTTAGATGAAGACCCGGCCCCCAAACTCGAGGAAGGACGCCTGCACCTCGATCATAAATGCAGGCTACATGCCCGGGTGGGACAGACACAAAAAAACCACCTACTACTTCGTCAACGAGAAAGCCTACTACAAGTTTGTCAAAATCGGCCATATTATGTAGAGTCTAGCGTTTGTCAGTTTTTGAATAATGTGAAGACTTTGGTCAGTCTTTGGTGCTGATAGCTGAGGCTGGACTTATGTACGTATGATACCAAAAAATAGTTAGTTTGACTAACAGACGAGTTAGTTTGTGTTTGTAGACTTGAGAAAGGCATTGATTCGTGGAGACAAATTGCGAGGATGAAAGTAGGCGGCATGAAGAGAGATGGATTCCTTGGTGATTTTTGGCTTCATATAGAGATATTGGAGAGAGAAGGCGATAAGGTTGAGTGGAGCAAGTAGGATATGAGTCCAGGGATCGTTAAGCACTGAAGAATGGTTGGGGTTGTCTGATCTGGTAGAAAGGACTAGGTGGTGATATGCATTGGCAAGATATCGAGATGTCCAGGAGTTTTGATTAAGAAAATGTTGATATGTTTGATGGCGATCGTATAGAGGTTTAACTTGGAGCACTTCATGTGCGGTATAAAGATTACGTTTTGCGGTTGGCACAGCGAGACTTGAGGTATCAAGCCAAAGGTTGATACACAGGGTGTTGGGTTGTGGTCGGTTGGTGGTAGGAACACGTTTTTTACCTAAAAGGAGTAGACAGATGGTAACTAACAAACGAGTAAGCCAGAGAGTGTGACGAGTGGTGATGATCATTAAATCGATATCATCTTTGGGCCTGGCGTTGTTAACAGCAAGAGAGCCGGTGAGGGTGATCAAGCGAATGGTAGGAATGTATGAGAGAAGGTGTATATGACGAGAGAGTTGGGTTAGTTTTTGTTTGGTTAGTTGGCGGCGTTGACGACGAAGGCTGAGGGATGGTTTATCTAGATTATAGGTGTAGCTGGGGGGAAGACGTGAAAGAGAACGAGTAAGGTTGGCTTTGCTAATGGTTTTGGGATAAATTAGCCAAAAATGAAGTTCTGACAGATTAAGTGGTAGATCAAAAAAACGGGCATAGTTAAGAGTGACGATAATGGCAGATCGCAGATTCGGTTTCATTGGAGAGAATGGGGTCTACTTAGCAGGGGTGGGGGTGATGGAAACAAGGTTGTATTGAGAGAGTACTTGGTAAAAACCTTGTTGGAGAGTGGTAACAGCTGAGGCTTCATTAGCTCCAGAGAGGTGAGAGTTAATAGCGTCCTCAAGGTACTTGTTTAGTCTGGAGTTTATACCTGTAGTGCCGTCATGGGTGAGACTGGTGGTGTAAAAAGTTTTGGCGGTTGCGGCTTGGGTAACAAAAGGGCCGACTATTGGATTTGTAGCAATAGTGCTGGCAAGGGCTTTGTTAGCTGGAGCCTGGCCGAAGCCTCGTTGCTTGGTTGCGGTGTCAAAAAGAAGCTGTTGAGCTTGGGATGAGGAGAGGAATTTAACTAACTTCCAAGCTTCGTTGGGGTGAGAAGCGTTCTTAGGAACTCCCTCAACCCAGTAATTGACCCAGGTGACAACTGGAGCGTCGGGTAACTGGGGTACGGGGTAGATTTTCCAGGAGAGAGAGGGGTTGAGTTCTTTGATGGTAATGGCTTGCCAGGAAGGGGCTAAAATCATGGCAGCTTTTCCGGCAGCAAAGGCCTGAACCGAGGAGGGAAGGTTGTTGCTCCAGACTGCATCAGTTTTGGTAAAGAAAGTGTAGTAGCGTAAAACTTCAGAAACCCGATTAGTGGGAGTCAAGCTTGACATGGAAACTCCGTTTTGAAGCAACATGAGTGAGACGATGTCAGGCCAGTGGTCAACATTGGTAGTAGTACCCAGAGCAATACCAGCACGAGAAATCTGGCCAGTATTAGGATCTATTTGGGTTAGTCGTTTAGCGACAGTTCTTAAATCAACCCAGGTGGTAGGGACAGATTCTTGGGCGGAGTTGAATATTTCTTGATTGACATATAAACCAAGGCCTTCCAGAGTCGCGGGAACGGCGTAGACTTGATTGGAGATAACGACAAGGTCTTTTACAGCTGGGTAGAAGTTGGCATCAATTTCAGTTGGAGTAATGATGTTTTCTGGAGCTGGTTTAAGATGAGAGATAAGTTGTGGTATCCAGGTAGAGTGAAAACGGATAACGTCAGGTGGGTCTTTTTGAGTAAGTAGGGTTTGTAATCGCTCTCGGTAGTCGGCGGATTGTTGCATTTGATAATCAACTTTGATACTGGGATTTTGTCGTTCAAACTCATCAAGGACAACACGCATAACCTCTGGCGGCTCCCAAAGTCCATAGTAGGTGATCGTAGTGGTTTTGGTATTAGGCGATGTGGGAGTAGTTTCTGATGAAGCTTGGTTGGAGGAGCCGGGCAGAACAAACTTGATTACAACGAAGGCAATGACAGCTAGGATAACAAGTCCGAGAATGATAGGAATTAAAAATTTGAATGGTGATTTTTTAGGAGTAGTGGCAGGAGTAGGTGTTTCTTGAGGAGGAGGTGGCGGTGGATCAGCCGGTGGCATGGAAGAAGAAGGTGAGGCGGAAGTTGGAAATGCAGGAGGTGGAGGCGGAGTTGAGTTGGGACTGGTATTGTCCTGGAAAGGCGGTGTTTGGTCTGAGAACGGGGTAGGTGAGCCAGGAGAGGGTGGTGGGGATGCTTCTTGAGGAGTAGGTGATGATTCTGTCGTGTTAGGGGGGGTGGATGAGTCAAGAGTAAAGTCCGAGGGGGGTGGAGGGATGTTTAGAGGAGAAGGAATTGGCCCGGTGTCTTGTGAATTTGGGTCAGGATTAGAATTTTGATTGGGATCTTGATTTTGGTCGGGCGGCATTGGAAAATCGGGCATAGGAAAGAGTATGTTATTGGTTTGAGTATATCATGATGAAGGCGAAGAAAAAGACGGTGATACGGCTGACTGATACAATTGAGGACATGCCAAAAAAGAAAGGTTTAAACAAGAAAGCGATTAACTTATGGAAAATGGTGAGATATGGCAGTAAAGGTCTTGGAATTGTGGTTTTTGGAGTAGTGTTGATGTTGGTAATAGTGATGGCATATCTTGCTGCTTATAACGGCAAGATCGTGCCGGGAGTGCAGGTTTCAGGAGTTGAGGTGGGAAACTTGACCGGAGAGCAGGCGGCTAAAGTATTAGAGGCACGTTTAGAGAGAGATGGTGAGAGAGAGTTGGTGATAAGACACGAAGAACGTGCATGGAGGCTAAATGATGATAATTTAGGAATTGAAATTAGTGTTCCGTTGACGATAAATCAGGCGTGGATGGTGGCTAGATCTGGAAATATTTGGGAGCGATTTGGAGAGGCTCAGAGAAGTTTTTTTGAGGGGGTTAATCTACCCCTTGAGGTATCAATTGATGAAGATCTGTGGTTACCAGTAGTGGCGAGTATATCAGCTGAGATAGAGGTGACAGAGATTAAGCCAAGTTTGAGAATTGAAACTGCTGGTGGGGATAAAGAGATTGTGTACGAGCAGGGTCAGGCTGGTTTGGAGGTAGATGAGGATAGATTAAAGCAAATGATATTGGAACATCGCGCTTGGCTCGATGATCGAGAAATCACCTTACCGGTGAAGCAGTTGAGAACTGAGGTGAGTGAGGAGTCGGTAAAAAAGGCAATAACAAAAGCGGAGAAATTAATAGGTGGTAGTTTGATAGTTAAACTAGAAGATAATGAGTGGGTGTTGGGTGAAGAAGAGTTGGTTGGAATGATTGCAATCGGGGATGATGCAACTAGTCGCGACAGAATTAGCGAGCTAGTTACTGTGTATTCTGAGGGGGTTAATCGTGAGCCACAAAACGCTGTATTTAGATTTGAGAATGGTAGGGTAGTTGAGTTTGCCCCTGGTAAGGAAGGGATAACTGTAAAAGAGGATGATTTGATGGATAGATTAGTGGAGGCGTTGGATAGCTTTAACGGCAAAAACAAAATTGTAGTAGAGACACCGGTGGAGAAAAAGGAGCCTGTAGTGTCGACAGCGGAGGTTAATAACATGGGGATTAAGGAGTTGATTGGAAGAGGTAAGTCAACCTATCTTCATTCAATAATTAACAGGGTGCATAACGTATCATTGGCCGCAAGAAGAATAGGGGGGACTTTGGTGGCTCCAGGAGAGGTTTTTTCGTTTAACCAAACATTGGGCGAGGTATCACAAGCCACTGGATACAAACCGGCTTATGTAATTAGTAGCGGCAGAACAGTGCTTGGAGATGGTGGTGGGGTGTGCCAGGTGTCAACCACTTTATTTAGATCCGTTTTAGATGCTGGTTTACCAATAATTGAAAGAAAGCCACATTCATATCGGGTTTCTTACTATGAACAGGATTCCAAACCAGGGATTGATGCGACAGTATATGATCCAAGTGTTGATTTTAAGTTTAGGAACGATACACCGGGTTATATATTGATTCAAGCGATAGTAAACGAGGCCGAACGGACGCTAGTATTTGAGTTGTATGGAACTGATGATGGAAGAGAGGTGACGTTGGGCGAACCTAAGGTTTGGGGACAGTCGGCTCCCCCACCACCGTTGTATCAAGACGATCCAAGCTTACCGGCGGGAGTGATAAAGCAAATTGATTGGGCAGCGTGGGGAGCTAAGACAAGTTTTGAATACAAGGTGACCAGAGATGGAGAGGTGCTTCAGGATGAGACTTTTTATAGTAATTATAGACCTTGGCAGGCAGTATACCTGAGAGGTACTGGGGGGCAATAAAGATGATTTTGGCAATAGAAAGTACGTGCGACGAAACTGGTGCAGCGGTTGTGAAAAAGAAACAGAGTGGGAATGGTGTGGAGGTGATAGCAAATGTAACAGCTAGCTCGGCTGAGATGCATAACAAATATGGTGGCATTGTGCCCGAAGTGGCAGCGAGAGAACAGTTGAGAGTGATTGGATCGGTTATAGAGGAGGCGATGAACAAAGCTGGATTGAAATATGAAAACCTGGAGGCGATTGCGGTGGCTTATGGTCCTGGGCTAATGGGTAGTTTACTAGTGGGGGTGGAAACGGCAAAAACCTTAGCTTATGTACACCAAAAGAAGTTGTTGGCGGTTAATCATATGCAGGCACATTTATTGGCAAATTGGATTGATGATGAGCCAAAACTACCTGGAGTCGGACTGGTGGTTAGTGGGGGTCATACAGATTTGGTTTGGCTTGAGAATATGAGTGAATGGTTTGAGTTAGGAGGGACTCGAGATGACGCGGCGGGAGAGTGTTTTGATAAGTGTGCAAGAGCCTTAGGTCTACCCTACCCAGGTGGTGTTTCGATTGAAAGAGTGGCCGAAAATGCGAAGTCTATTGGAGTGAAGTTACCTAGGCCACTGAAGGGTGGGTCTGGATATGACATGAGTTTTAGTGGTCTTAAGGCGGCGTTGTTGCGCGAGGTAAAAAGTAGAGGTGAGTTAGATGAGAGTGATAGAGCAGGGTTGGCAAAAGAGGTGAATGAGGCGGTAGTGGAGAGTCTGGTTGAGAAAACTGAAAAGGCAATAAAGGGAAAACATCCTAAAAGTGTTCTTTTGGCAGGAGGGGTAGCGGCAAACAAGCTGCTGAGAAAAAAAATTAAGAAAATATGTGATGAGTTGGGGGTGGAGATGTACGTGCCTGAAATCAAGTATTGCACTGATAATGCGGCGATGATTGGTGCCGCGGCAGTATTAAGACCAAAGGAGGCAGATGTGTTTGAATTGAATCCTGATCCAGGTTTGGATATTTTTGGCTGATTATGTATCTTTTGCCTTTGGCGGAGAGAGTGCGAGGCGATAAGGACAGACGGTTTGAACGGAGGCTATGGTAGAATGGCGGTAACGGCGATGATTGGACTAGTCATCCGATAGCTGAAAGAAGAAACCTATTAGTTGTTTGAGATAGGGAGTAGAGCTTTCCGGGTAGGCCCGTTACAGCTGGAGTTGAGTATGGTTGAGGTTGGTACCTTTCCTTTTTAGCTTGGGAAACCACAACACGCAGGTAGCGTGTTTTTTGTGTTTGTACAATATGATGAAGTAAGAAAGAAATAAATTAAATAATTTTTTATCAAAACGAAAATGGACAAGACATACGAGTTTAAAAATAATGAGGAGAAAGTATATAGAAAATGGGAGCAGTCGGGTATTTTTGCGGCTCCCGAGGCAAAAGAGGCAAAAAAGAGGGGTCAGGAGCCGTTTTGTGTGATTATGCCACCACCAAATGCTAATGATCCAATGCATGTGGGTCACGCCATGTTTGTGACGATTGAGGACATCATAGTTAGATACCACAGAATGAAAGGTGACGCAGTCTTGTGGTTACCTGGAACAGATCATGCAGGTATTGAGACGCAGTATGTTTTTGAAAAAAAATTAGCTAAAGAAGGTAAAAGTAGATTTGATTTTTCTAGAGCGGAGCTTTATGAGATGTTGTGGGACTATGTTCAGAAGAATGGCCAGACAGCTATCGAGCAAATGAAGCGATTAGGAGCAAGTGCAGATTGGAGTAGATATAAGTTTACTCTTGATAAAGATATTGTTGAGCTGGCACAAGAAACCTTTATTAAACTAAACAAGGATGGCCTGATTTATCGTGACGAGAAGTTGGTTAATTACTGTGTAAAATGTGGAACAAGCTACTCGGATTTAGAGGTGGAGTATGAAGAAAGAAGAGTTCCTTTGTACTATATCCGCTATCCCCTGGTTGAGAACCCAAAAGAATTTGTGGTAGTGGCGACAGTCAGGCCAGAACCAATATTTGCAGATACACACTTGGCTGTTAATCCGAATGATGAGAGCAAGAAGGGTCTTGTCGGAAAAAAAGTAATTAATCCATTGAGTGGTGAGGAAATGGAGATTATTGAAGATAGTTTCGTGGATCCTGATTTTGGCACAGGCGTGGTGAAACTAACACCCGCTCATGATCATAACGACTGGGAAGTGGCAGAGAGACATGGTCTACCAAAAAGACAGGCTATTGACGAAAAAGGTAGGATTACTGAGTTGGGGGGATGGTTAGCCGGTGAGAAAGTAGACAAAGCGAGAGAGATGGTAGTTGAGGAGCTTGAGAAAAAGGGTTTGATAGAAAAGGTCGATGAGAATTATGTGAGTCGAGTGGGAACTTGTTATCGATGCGGAAGAGCAATTGAGCCATTACCTAAGAAACAATTTTTTATCAGGGTCAAGCCGTTGGCGAAACGGGCGATCGAGGCACTGGATCAAAACAAGATCAGGATTCATGGTCCGGGAAGAGAAAAAATCCTGAGGCATTGGTTAAGTAATCTCCGCGACTGGAATGTAAGTAGGCAGATTGTGTGGGGAATTAGAATGCCTGTGTGGTACAAGGAGGATGGTAATGGAGAGGATTATGTGGTGAGTAAGACAAAACCAGGGGACGGATTTGTTCAGGAGGAGGACACTTTTGATACCTGGTTTAGCTCGGGTCAATGGCCAGTGTTGACGTTAAAAACCAATAAGCCAGGCGATTTTGAGTATTATTATCCGACTACGGTGATGGAGACGGCATATGACATCTTGGTATTTTGGGTAATGAGGATGTTGATGCTGGGGATTTATTTGACTGACCAGATACCGTTTGAGCAGGTTTATTTGCATGGGTTAGTGCGAGATGAAAAAGGAGTGAAGATGAGTAAGTCAAAGGGTAATGTGCTTAACCCGATCGACATGATCGATAAGTATGGTGCTGACGCTTTACGCATGGCTTTGGTGATGAGTTCGACACCTGGAACTGATAAGAATGTGGGTGAAGAAACGATAAGAGGAATGCGTAATTTTGCAAATAAGATCTGGAATGCGGCTAGGTTTGTGAAGATGAGTGATGTTGGTAAGAATAATGATCAGGCGCCGGGAGATGAAAAGTTCAGGAAGCGCCTTAGTAAAGTAGTAACTAAGGTTGAAAAGCAGCTGGACGATTTGAAAGTTGGTTTGGCAGCCGAGACGGTGTATAACGAGTTTTGGCACTGGTACTGCGATAAGTGTATTGAACAAGGTAAAGAAGGAGTTATATCAGCAGGTGAGCTTAAAAACGGATTAGTAGTGTTTTTGAAGTTACTTCACCCCTTTGTTCCATTTGTGACTGAGTTTGTTTGGCAAAATCTGAACGAGGAGGAAGGGATTCTGATCGCAAGTTCGTGGCCTGGGTACGATGATATGATGAAAAAGTGAAAAGAAGAGTGGCCATAAAAAACAGAATTACGGCTAAACGCAGACGATTGAGGGTGGGTAAGTCTGATGGGTTAGTAGACTCACCTATATTTAAAAGTCTAGTAGGTCTGATCCCTGTCCTGGTTATGATGGTTATAGCTAGTTTGAACCTGTTTCCAGTTAATGACGAGCTGAGAAAAGAGCAGCACCGGACTGGACAGTTCCCCTACTCTACCCTAGCCCACTGGGATTTGGCACGTGAATCAGCAAAGAGGTTTGACTATACAGTGGCTGAGAAAGAGTATCGATTGGGTGAGAAATATATGAGTAAGGACTCCCCTGTCTTGGGAGCATCGAGCGAGATTGAAGACTTGATATGGCCAGAAACGAAGCTTTTGGATGAGGTGAAGAGATTGAGTGATGAGGATATTGCTCCCAGGTCTAGATCCTTATTACTTAATTTGGCCATTGATTATTGGAGTCTGGGTGAGAGTGAGTTGGCAAAAGAGGCGTTGGAAAAGGCGGCTAGAATTGACCCGAATGACAGTTTAGTCAGTAGGATGGAATGGTTGCTGGATGTGGAGAGATAGTTTGGAAAGTTGAGATTTATTCAGACTTGGATGGCTCGCCTGAGGTAGGTTTATCGCCCGAGTCAGGTTGTTTATCCGTCTGAGGCTCGTCTGAGTCAGGTTTGTCGCCACCACCATCAGTGCTGGCCTCTGTACCCTCATCACCTTCCGGTGAGGGAGTAGGTTCAACTTCTTCCTCTTTAGGTTCTTGGGCTTGGACAACTTGTTGATCAGGTTCCGCGTCTATCTCCACTTTGGTAGCGTCAATCTTAATGTCCTTAACTGAGAGGAAGTCCCCAAATTCCTTAAGACTTGAAAGGTCAACCTCTAAGGAGTCAGGAAGGTCTCCTGGAAGAGCCTCAACATCAAGCTCATTGATTATTTGAACAATGACAGCGCCCTTCTCTTCCTCTGCTGGAGCAGTTCCGATTAATTCAACAGGGACAGTGGCAGTCACCTTTTGGGTTAGATCAATTTGATGAAAGTCCACATGAAGAGGAGTATCAGTGACAGGGTCGAGGTGGACGTTACTGACCAGTACAGGTCTTGTTTTGCTTTCGCCTTTTAAAGAAAGGGTAATAATGTTCGTTTCACCGGCTTGTTCATATGTTTTTTGGAAATCTTTGAGATCTAGTTGGATCGATGTCGAGGTAATTTTATTACCAAAAATATTGGCGGGTAGTATCCCTTGTCTGCGTAAATTTTTTACCTTACGTCCAGATAGGGTTCGTGGTTCAACTGAGAGATCAATCTGTTTTTTGGTCGTAGATTTGGTGTTTGCTTTGGTGGTGGACATGGTTGTTTTTAAATTATTTGTCTGAATGCAATATTTAACTTTTTAATCCGTGACTGGGTCAGTAGTTTAACATTGTTTGAGCTTGACAGCAAGCTTGGGTGCCTAGAACTGAATAGCAAAGATAGTATCTTGGAGTAATTGATTGTGGAAGATAGTTTGTTGGTTTTGGGTAGTAGCTGGTTGTGATATCTGACGAGGAGTTAGGTTTTGCGGGTAATTGAAGGTGACGCTTACAGGATCCTTGTTTGTGCCCGGTTGTTTTTCCCAGTTGACAGCAAGTGTGCCTGGAAGTTGAGTAAGATTAAAAATTTGGGACGAGCGGAGCGAGATGATGAGTGATGATTCTGTTTGAGGGGATATCTCGTAGATATAGGCAATTTCTTGCAGACCGAGTTCGAGATTGGGAGTAATTCTAACTGGTTGAATTTCTTGTCCGGCAAAATTGGTTGATATTAACTGAGAATGGAGTGGTGTGTAGATTCTGGTGAAGGTCTTGTATTTTCCACCAGGCCAGGAGTTGTTGGGTGAGTTATTGGTGTAATCTATGGTGATGGTATGGTCAATTTGTCCTTGCTGGCCAATGTTAACTTGGTGGTTAAAGCGACGATCGAGATAGTAGTTGCTTTGATTGATGCCAACATTGGCTTCTATGAGAGAAAATGTCTGGGTGGTACAGTTCTGTTGATTGAAGCGTGATGGACATGACGGATTATTAATTGATCCATCCCAGTTGTAGGTTGATAGCATGGATTGGATGGACGGTTGATCTGAGTAGATAAGAAGATGGTTTTCGGATAGTGATTTGGTTAAGACGGTGGATAGAGTTATTAGGTGTATTTGTTTTTCTTGGAGTTTAGAGATGATTGAATTGGCGAGGGAAAGCA
This sequence comes from Candidatus Chazhemtobacterium aquaticus, assembly GCF_009936135.1. NCBI lineage: Bacteria > Candidatus Chazhemtobacteraceae > Candidatus Chazhemtobacterium > Candidatus Chazhemtobacterium aquaticus. Next base: position 217,144 of record NZ_CP047901.1, on the reverse strand, counting down.
GAAGTTGAGTTTGTTGAGAGTCGGATTCGTTGTCTTGATTGCCAAACTGAATGTTTTCCAACAGATTGTCTGACGTTATCGGATTGGTTTGTTCTGGAATAAGAACTGGTCCAGTGGCTTTGATAAGCTCTTGAAGTGCATATAAATCTACGGCAATTACCCCATTGGTGGGCCGGTTAAGCATTTTGTCGACAAACCATTGAGCTTGGAGAGCAGATGAAGGAAAGTGAGCAGACCAGTTTGAGTCTCGTAGAAACCATCGATCCTCCCCCAGATAGGTGGCAATATCGGGAGGTGGTGTAACAATACCGTCAAGTTGGCTGTCGAGGGTTGGCACGTTATAGGTTTGAAAGTTGGTCAATCGCCCATTGGTGAATGTAAGTAAACCAGCAACCGCCACTAAGCCTCCAGCAGGACGAAGTTCTAGATTATTCTGGAGTAAAAGAAGGTGTGTTTGTGGTTGTTCCTGGGCGATTAGATCAGGAAGAATGGATACTAGTTTTAAGGCCTGTTCAGTTGTTTTTCTCATTTCTGGTAGATTGTCCTTGGCGGTTTTTAGTTTGTCATAAGCAAATAGATTTGAGTTAAAGTCAACCTGATCAACACTCGCTTGGACTAATGAGAGATGTTGATAGAGCGAGTCTAGGCTAACCTTGAGGTCGGAGTTAGCTGAGTGAAAGTTTCCGGTATTAGTATTGGTTATGATGGAGTAAAGTTGGTCAGCCTTGACGAGAGTGGTTGAGGTTAGACTTAGAATATCGCTAAGTCTTACGGCAATATCGAGTTGTTGGTCATATTTGTCGTATTTAGTTTTTGGAAAAAGAGGTATGAGCTTTTTTGTGATTCCTAAGGTGACTCGTGCACGAATGAATGATGATTTTGATTTTTGTGCGGCTGTTTGAGATTGCTGATATCTCCCCTGCTCGAGATACGCGTAGGACTGGCTAAACTGACTAATCCCCTGGGTAATTGTGATGTAGAGAGATATTAGAGGTAGGAGAAAAACAATAAACACGACAGAAAGAAAGAGCAAGAGGGCTTTTTTTCTTTTTTTCGTCTTAGGCTTCTTGGCTAAATCAAAATAGTTTGGAGATTTAGTCAAAGATGGTTTTGGTGGAATGTCATTAACTTGATCTGACTGAACGCTTTGGTTTGGTGTTGGTGATAATGGTGGTCGAGTTTCCTGAGTTAAACTCTCGTTGATTGGAGGTGAATAAACTTCATGACTAATGGCGAGTGTTTCGCTAATAGCAATGTCAAGGTCTGTGTCTGGGGACCAGTTTAATTGGGCTTGAGTGGCAATTATTTGGTTAGGATCAGGTAAAACTGGAGGGTTGGGAGCTGGGGAAATATACTCAATGGGTGGAGTGTGGTCAAGAATCTCTGCGGAGTGTGTTTTGAGGTGTTGGGAGAAGCTTAGTTCAGATATGGGTTCAAGGGTGGAGAGGAGGTAAGACTGTGACTGGGTATTACCAGAAAAAATTGCTTTGATAATTCCCTTGACGACATCCTGGCTGTATGTAGGATACAAAGGTGTCTGTCCTGTATCCATAAGCTCGAGGGATTGATGGTTTAGTGCGTGGGAAATATGTGAGAGAGCTGGGTTGGTGTACTGAGGCGTGGTAAGTGGTCCAAATACATCGGTTAACAAGGCAACTCTAAAGTTGTGGTTGCGGAGATAGGTGATGAGCTGGTCTGTCTTGGCTTGATTACGAAAGTTGTCAATGATTATTATTTTGGATTGGGGTGGGGTGTTATAGAAGAAGCGTTCGTATTCGTGTGGACTAATGGCACCAAGAGAGGGATAGAGGTAAAAGAGATAATCGATACCTTGTGTTTTAGCCTGGGTGATAGAGCTGACTCTTGTGTGTTGATGTGTTAATGAAGATCGAGAAACATCTCCAAGTGCGGAAGGAAGAAAGATGAGCTGAGCTTCAATTTGTAGTGTTTGTAGGGCATTAGAAAGTTCTCCTGCTAGAAGTGATGTGTGGCTAAGAATAGCTGCTTTTGGTTTTTGAGATTGTTGTTCAATGATGGGCAGGTCTTTCATGGCGGTTTGGGTCTGTTATTAGCATACCGGGTTGGATGAGTGGCGGCAATTCGTGTTTATTAGGCTTATATAAGTAGTTAGAGATCTTGATTATTTCGTATGTACGTTTTTTGTGTTAGTGTTTAGCCTTGTTGTTAGCTGTTGATTGTGCGTATATATGCCGTGCTTTTGTTCTTACGCTTCCACATGAAAACCTAGGTACAAATAGATATCTCTTTATCCACAAGGATGATGAGTTATACAAATCCTAGAGAATGAAAGGCTTAGTGTCGATCGAGTTCTTGATTAAGGAGTTCGTCTGGAAGAGTATTGAGGTGACGTTTGACGTGAGTAAAGCTAGTAGGTTTGTTGATTTGACGGATAAGTTGATGGGTAGTCGTGGCAAGCTGTTGAAGATTGGTGTTTTTGATTTTATACCGACCAGTTAGTTGAAAAACCACAAGTTCGGAGTCGAGCACGAATTGAAGACTGGAAAACTCGGAGTACTTATTGAGGTCGGCAAGAATAGTTTCGAGAGCAAGAATAACGCCACGATATTCAGCTTCGTTATTGGTTGTATGGCCTAGATAGCGACTGGTGGAGTAGACAACCTCTCGGTCAGGGTTGAGAAAAACTGCAGCACAAGCAGCCGGTCCTGGGTTGCCGCGAGATCCGCCATCGGTATGAATTGTTAGGGTTGACATGGTGGTATTGTATCAGCTGGAGTGTCTGGAGAGGTTCGAGTTGAATAATAATCCAACAAAGAAACTAATAAGCAAGCGGTTTTGGGGTAGAGTAAGCCAGTAGTGGTCTAGAGATCCAGTAATGAGAATGGCAAGAATGACGGGAAGAAAAAGTGTGTTTATTTTTCGTTGTGGTCTGATGGAGAGAAGGGTAATTATTGGGACAAAACCTAGTTCAGATAAAAGAAGAAGGTATATATTATGAACCGGCTGAAGTAGATAGTGATTTAGAGGAGGAGTAATTTGGCTTAAATATATGGTGAAGTTGTTAAGACCTAAGCCAAAAAAGAGATGTGACCAAGTCGCTTTGAGTGCATAGAAGTTGAGAAGTTGACGTGTGGTAACGCTGACTTGAGATCCAAGTGATAGTGGAACTGTGAAGATAAGAGTGAGAAGTAGGGGAATCAGAATGATTAGGAAGGGTGAGTATGAAACAGAAAAAAATAGTGATATTACGGATGCGATAAGCGCAAATATAGCTGATCTTGAAAATGTGGTAAGAAGTGCGAGAAAACTGAGTAATAGTGTTATTTGGATTAAGACGTTTTTGAGATTAAGTTTTCTTTTAAGGATAATAATCAAAAGGGATACAACAACTAGATATCCAGCAAGTGAGTTTGGGTGAGAAAACATTGAGTATGATCTTAAAATTTGTTGGCCGGTAAAGGGTAGAATGGTTTTGGCGATATCTGGTGTGGTGAGAGAGTAGTGTCTCTCACCCAACCAATAAAAGGGGCCATCAAGTGACGATTGGGATATAAACTGGAAAATGGCAAGTAAGGAGACTAGGATTGTTGAGACCGAGATAGAGGTAAGGAGTGAGGATAGAGTTGACTTGTTTTGGGTCGATACTGCAAGAGAAAAATTTAAAAGAAGTAGGATGCGAAAAAGAAGGACAAGTGAGTTGAGAGGTTGCAGTCCGAGGAACGAGGAGAGGAGAATCGTGGAAACCACAATTTTTACCGATTTGTTAAACAGAAAGCGTGGTGGGTGAATGAATAGAAGAGTGAGTAGGAGTAGATCAGTGAAATAAACAGTGATAGAGAGATAGTCTATGGATAAACCATGGAGGAAAGACCATGACGGCCAGAGATGAAGCCCTAGCTGAGTAGGGAGCAGAAAAGTGATGAGAGTCAAGACCGTCCGAAGCATATGGACAGTATACGAGTCTTAGCTGTTTTTGGGTGAGACAAAGAGTTGTCGGTTGGGTTCTTCTCCTCGAGATTCGGTGGCAACCTGAGAGTTATGACTGAGATGGTCGTGAATAAGATGGCGCTCATAAGAGTTGAGACCAGGGATGATAATTTCCTGTCCGTTTTCAACTGCTCTTTGAGCTGCTTGATCGGCTTTGACAATAAGCTGTTGCTCTCGGCGTTGTTGATAATCGCCGACATTGACTTTAATTCGATACCATTGATTTAGTCGCTGACTAACGATTAAGGAAAGTATTAATTGAAGAGAAGATAGAGTTTCACCTTGATGACCAATAAAAACACCTGACTCCTCGGCTGGTAAATTGATTTGAACAACAAGAGAGTCTTTATTAAAGTCAAGTTCAAATTGATCTACTGGAATGCCCAGCAACGAGAAGACGTTGTTGATGATATCGGTAATCTTTGTTTGTTGTTGTGAGTCCATGATATGTTGTGTTAGTAATTGACCAAGGCGGATTATAACCGATGATTAGCGAAAATTAAACCTAGCAAGTATTAAGTTCTTGTAGTGAGTAAGTCCACCAGGTCCGGAAATAATGAGTTGTTGGACGAATGAATAAATGGTGGTAACAACCCAGTAGAGAGCAAGTCCAGAAGGAAAACGAGTGGCGATAATGAGGGTCATAAGAGGCATAAGATAGATCATTTGTTGTTGAATGGACTGAGCCATTTCAAGTGAGTCTTCTTCCTTTTGACGAGGTGATTTTTGTTTAGGAGCTTTGAGGTGGGATTCTAAGCCGGTTTGCATGGCAAGTGAATAAAGTAGTTGAGTCCCACCGGCTAGAATTGGCAATATGTAATAAGGATCAGACTGAGAAAGGTCAAGCCAGAGAAAAGAGGTGTGAAGGGCTGAACCGTTGAATTGGCCACTGGTGATAAAACCGATAAAAGCTTGATAAAGTGCAATAAGAACAACGATTTGAACAAGTTGGGGTAGGCAGCCGCTTAGGGGATTGATGCCATGGTGACGATAGAGCTCAAGTTGAGCCTGTTGGAGTTTGGTCTTGTCTTTATGTTTTTTCTTAAGTTTGTCAAGTTGAGGCTTAAGCTCCTGCATTTTTCGAGCTGATTTAAGTGCGGGTAGCGAGATGGGAAGAAGGGCAGTTCGGACCAAGAGGGTAAGAACTATGATGGCGAGACCCAGACTCTGGCCTAGGTTGCCGTAAAGAAAGATTAGTAGGTGGACAATGGGGTCAGTGAGAAATGAAAGCATGAGATATATTAAACAACAGGATCATAACCTCCGGATGATAAAGGGTGACAGCGGAGTAAGCGTTTAAGACTTAAAACACTGCCTCGAATAATACCATATTTGCGGATAGCTTGATGACTATATTCAGAACAAGTCGGGTAAAAGCGGCAACCAGCGGGAGAACCAAAAACCAAGGAGATTAAACCGTGAAGGACTGGTGAGACATAACGCTGATAAATAGAGATTATCATGTTCGGTGTTTTGATTAATCTGTGTTAATTTTTGAAAAAAGTTTTTCTAGGGACTCTCTTTGTTGGTCAAAGTTGAGGTGGAGTGATGAAGGTTTGGGTAAGATGAGAAAATCATATCCGACCGGAATGGTGGGTAATAGAGAGTGAAGATGATGCTGAAGCTGGCGACGAAAGAGATTCCTTTTGACTGCTGAGGGGATTAGTTTTTTAGAGATGATTATGGCTAGTCGAGATGGTGACTCGGGTGATTCCCGAGAACCGTAATACAGTGTCAGGTCGAGGGTGGAGATTGAGCGGCCACTTTTTTGAAGCTGATGGCGAAAAAAGCGAAGAGGAAGGCGATGATGGCGGGGAAGCATAGGTCTATCTTATCCTAAAGATGGGGGTGTTTTGTTTATGCAGAAAGCTGGCGGCGTTTTTTAAGTCGACGCTGTTTTATGACTTTGGTATGTTTAGCTTGTCGATGCAGAAAGCCGTGAGTGCGTGCTCTTTTAGTTTTCTTGGGTTGATAGGTTCTTTTTGGCATGAAGTGATTTTAACACGTGGACAGCCTTAAAGAAAGATTGTGAGGCCTTTTATGCCTGAGTTAAGAGTATTGTTCAATAAGTTGTTCATTGAGCTTGTGTGAAAGCAATGTGGATAAGATTATGTGATGTTCGGATTCTGGGTTTTGATGAGGGTGGATCAAAGAAATCAAAGTTTTTATTTGGGAATATTCGGGGTTGGCAGTTGTGGAAAACTTGGATAGAGTAGCGATGAAAATGATCGATAATCTGGACAGTAACGAGATTTGGAAAAATGTATTAGGAGAGCTTGAGGTGAGCATATCTCCAGCTGCTTTTTCATCCTGGGTTAAGCCGTGTTTTATTGATTCTATAAATGAAATAGATGCGGAGAGGTGGTTGATAGAGCTGGCGTGTCCGTCAGGATTTCACTTGCGAACGATTGATGAAAGATATTATGGACAAATTAAACAAATACTGGAACGACAAGTAGGTAAAAGGTGTGAGATTGGATTGGTTGTAAAACAAAGAATCGAAAGTGTGGAGCCAGAAAATGAAGAGGCTAATGACTTGTTTAGCGAGGATAAGGAAAGTGAGTTTGATTCTCAACAACTGATTGAGGTGGGGCTTAACCCTAGATTTAGTTTTGAAAACTTTGTGGTTGGAGGGTCGAATAACTTGGCTTACGCGGCAGCCAAAGGAGTGACGGACAGTCCGGGAGTAAAACACAATCCCTTGTTTTTGTGGGGTGGAGTAGGGGTAGGAAAAACACACTTAATGCACGCCGTGGGAAGGATGTTGTTAGCCAAGGGGATGAAGGTGAGAGCAGTAACTAGTGAGCAGTTTACTAATGAGCTGATTGCGACAATTAGAAGCAAGAGTGTTGATAGTTTTAAGAAAAAATATAGGAATGTTGATGTGTTGTTAATTGACGACGTTCAGTTTATCGCAGGAAAGGAGAGTACTCAGGAGGAGTTTTTTCACACCTTCAACGAGTTGTATATGAAGGGTAAGCAAATTATCCTGACGTCTGACCGTAGGCCTCAGGATATTGAACAAGTGGAGCAAAGATTGATTTCTAGATTCTTGGGCGGACTGACAGTTGATATTGGATTACCGGATTATGAAATGCGGCTGGCTATATTAAAACAGAAGTGTAGTGAACTAAAAACGGATGCAGATAATGAAGCATTGGAGTTAATCGCAAGTAGTGTAAACACTAACGCAAGAGAGTTGGAGGGGATTTTAACTAGACTGGTAAATGCGGCTACTCTTGGCAATGGTTATTTAACTAAGGATTTGGTGGAGAAGGAGATTGGAGTAAGTGCGAAAAGGGAGGTTAAGAAATTAAGGCCTCAGCAGCTAATAAGTTTGGTGGCTAAGCAGTTTGAGTGTAAAAACAAGGAGATTGTGGGTAAAAGCAGGAGAGCGGAACTGGTACGAGCAAGACATATTGCCATGTATTTACTCAGAGAAGAGATGGGTTTAACACTTCAGAACGTGGCTCAGTTAATGGGAGGAAGGGATCATACGACAGTAATGCACGCGGTAGAGAAAATGGAGAGAGAGATTGGTATCAATCAGGAGGTTAGAGAACAGGTAATTAGAATGAAACAAGAAATCTATGGTTCAAATTGAGGCTAGATTGGGGAAAACTGTTATGGACTTGGTGAAAAAACACTGTGATTGTGAGAAACTCAAGTTGATAGAAAAATGTTATACACTTGGGAAAATAAGTTTTTCGCAAAATTATCCACAGAATGCTAGTTGATATGCGGAGACAAAAACCCGAAAAGGTGAGCGTTGAGCAAAGGGTTGATTTAGAGAAATGGTTGGTTTAGCCGATGATTATTAAATAACAACAATATTGCGAGGCATATATTTAGCACGAAATTAACATATCCACAGTACCTATTATGACTGCTACTAATTTAATTAATAAGAAAGAAGAATAGAAAGATGAAAGTAACGATTTTGAATGAACGCTTAAGTAATGCGCTTGCTGTGGTTGGTAGAGGAGTGGCGAGTAGACCTCAATTGCCAGTGTTGGCAAATGTATTGATCAGATCAACGGCTGGTGGAGTTGAGATTTTAAGTACTGATTTAGAGATTAGTTTTCGGATTAAAGTAGGGGCAAAGGTTAGAGAGGAAGGTGAAGTGAGTGTTTCAGGAAGGGTGTTGAGTGAGCTGGTGGGGACATTACCAGCTGGTCCGGTTGATTTAGAAGTTGATAAAGATAGTTTGGTGATAGAGACTAATGGAATTAGGTCTATGGTGGCAGGTATGGCTTCGGGAGAGTATCCTTCGATTCCGAGTTTTTCAGGTAAATGTGATATTGAAATTGGAGTAGAAGAGTTGGTTGAGGAAATAGAGCGAGTTGGTGTGGCTGTTGCTAAAGACGATGCGCGTCCGGTGTTAATGGGAGTGTTGTGGAAGTTTGAGAAGGATAGAATTCGATTGGTGGCGACTGATGGATACAGACTGGGGATTGGAGGTTTAAGATTATCGGTTGAAAAGGAGGGCTTGAGTAAGCTGATTTTGCCAGCAAGAGCATTGTTGGAGTTGGTAAGAATAGTAGATAAACAGGAAGTTAAAACAGTGTTGATTAAGTTTGAGATTAATAAACAACAGGTAATTTTTAAGATTGGTGAGATTGAGATAGTGAGCCGGTTGCTTGCTGGCGATTTTCCGCCCTTTGAACAGATAATGCCGGAGAGTTATTCGACTCGAGTGTTGGTAAGTCGGGAAGAGCTAACAGAGGCGGTTAAAAGGGCATCTATATTCGCTAGGGAGAGTGCAAATATTGTGAAGGTGAAGATGGGTGATAATCAGCTAAAGGTGAGTGCTAACAGTCCGCAGTTGGGAAGTAGTGAGACTGGTATAGATGTTGAGACTGAGGGTGAGGAGGTAGAGATGGCATTTAACAGTCGGTATTTGCTTGAGTATTTAGGAGTGGTGAGAGCGAATAAGGTAATAATTGAAAGCGAGGGATCATTGAAACCAGGAGTTTTTCGAGAAGAGGGTGAAGAATGGGTCCATATTATTATGCCAGTGAGAGTACAGAGTTGATATTAGTTTTGAGGATTTGTTGAGTTGGCGAAAGCAGGAACGATAAAGACAGCCGGGAAGGATGTGGTGGAAGTGGAAAGTGTACCAGTGAGACGGAAAACAGGTTGGAGAATGTCGTCATTAGAGATGGATAGATAGACTAGGTCTAATTGGTTAACTGTAAGTGTTTGATCTTTATCTTTGGTTAGATTGGTTTCTGTGTCTATTTTGTCGGAGGATATTTTAATAGCTTGTTGGGGTGCTATTTGCATAAGTTCTTCAAAAGAGAGGAGTGATATATTGCCAGATATTTTTTGATGTTGATTGATGATTGATATAACTTCCAGTTGTTGAATCTGCCCATAATTGTTTAGAACGATGGTGATGGGGGTGGTAGTACTTGACGGTGCGATGGTTGGAAGTGACTCGATGGTTTGATAGAAGCCAATTAAGGTATATTCAGCTTGGTCTGAAGTAGTCTCTTTAAAAGCAGTAGTATTTGGGTCTGTGGCTAGATATTTAATATTTTTGAGGTCCGGATTGATTTGGAGAGCAGGGAAGATGTTGTTTAGATGCTGTGTGGCTGATTGAAGTAGGAAATCGAGAGATGGTGGTGAGGTTGAGTCTGGAAGTGAGCTGTTGATGAAAGTTAGTGGTCCGTAAGGAAGATTTATATTGAGTGATAATTGATCGTTTACCCAGAGACGAGTGTGCGGATTTGTAGAAAGAAGATGATTTGGAGCAAAGCCGAGGTAAGAGACGAAGTTGTCGGTATACTGAGTGTTGAAGGTTACAGGGTTTGATTGGTAGTAAGGAAGACTTTGGGGAAGCGAGGGTTGAGTTATATTCCAGACAATTTTCAAGTCTCGGTCTGGTGGTGGAGTGGGTAGATTGGGGGAAGGTGGTGGTGTTGTGGGTTGTGGTTGGGTTAGTGTCTGGCGAGATTGTTGTTGAATAATAACGAGAATAAGGAGAACTAAGACTATACCAGCAAGGATGACAAACTTGGTCTTACGAAGTACTAAGATGGTTTGGTGAAGAGAGCTGGTGATGTTGTTCATGTAGTTTGTAATAATTTTACCAAGCTATGCTTCCACAGGATGCAAAGCCATAGCAACCATTGCGAATTTGTTGACCAGCTGCCGGACATTCGTTATAGACTAGCCCGCGATACTCAAGATGTAGGTGGGAGTTTTGATAAAGTCCAACAGAGCTGGTAGCACCTACAGCTCCAATAGGGTCGCCGGTAGATACTTGCTGTCCAGTTTCTACATTCCAAGTTGATAAGTGGCCGTATAAAACGCGATAGGTTCTACCTTGAATGGTAGACTGAATGATAACCCAGTTGCCGTAAACAGGTTCTGAGATAGCCCAGCCAGCAGCAATAACTTCCCCGTCTGAGATTGAGTAAACTGGTTCGCCGGTTTGAGCATCGACATCGATGGCCTCGATGGTTTTGTGTGAGAAGGATCCATACGGGCCTTGAATAATTTCTCCAGTATTGGTTGGCCAGATTGGATGGCATCCTGGGATGACTGGGCCAGTGTATTCGCCGTAGTCAACATTGAGATTGGAACCATAACCGGAAGTACCCAGGCCTGAGTCTAGTTGAGCGATGGTGGAAATAATGGGAGCTATGTTAAAAGCACTTAAGTAAATAATGATGGCAGCAGCAGCAGCAAAAAAGAGAGTTGCGAAAGCGGAGGCAGCAGCGGTAAAGGTGGCAGCTAGAGCTGCTTGGGCACCGAGACCAACAAGGGCGATTCCTGAGACAATCGCTCCACCAATAAAGGCGGCTCCTCCGGCAGCAGCTTCTTTAGCGTCGATTTTACTGCCATAGAGAGAGATGGCTAGTTGGTGAAGAGAGTTTTTGATTTTATCGATAGCAGCCATAGCCAGAGTGAGGGCAATGTCGACGATGATACCTAGTCCTGGAATGACGTTTAATGATTGAGCGAGGGCGTGAACGGCGGCGTTTGAGAGTAACTTGGCACCAACTTTTTTGGCCGCTTCTTGGCTTAAGAAGTTGATACCCTGTTTAAAGCCTTGATTGGCCATGATGCCAAAACCTTCTTTAAGAGCGGTGGAGCTAAGTTTGCCGGCTAGGTGGCTGGCGATGCGCTTGCCAGCGTAGGTTCCAAGTTGACTGGAGGCGAAACCCATAGGATTGGTAGCGGCTTGGAAAAAACGAGCATATCTACCTGAGAAAGCAGACAGGAATTTGTTTCTAGAGCCGTTAAGATATGAATTAAAGCGTTCGATGTAGCGCGGAACCCTGGCGCCAAAGAGTCGAGGTTTGGCTGAGGCGAGCAAATCTGTCTCTAAAGGTTTACTGACAGAACGAGCCTGGCTTACAAGTTGGGAGAGAAGGCGTCTTTGATCGGGGGAGAATTTGGCACCACGTTTATTAAGAGCTGATTGAGCAGTGGCAATTATTTGATCTGAGGAGATACCTCTACCTAGAAGCCGGGCTAGTTCTGGACTGAGAGTGTTTTGTTGAGGGAAAGAGGTAGAGACGGCGGCAGCGGCAGCAGCGTAGGGTGAGGGATGAATAGAGTGGCCAATACTCGACAAATCTTGGAAGGACCTGACAGGTTGTTGGCCTATTTCTGAGATGATAAGAGTTTCAGCTTGGTTGGATTTGATACCAGTGGCTTGATTGAGTTGGCGTGAGAGTGTTTGATTGGTGAGAATACTGACAGTGGCATATGTATTACTTATTTGGTGCTTGGGAATAGCATCGGTGATGAGAGGATCTTGTTCGGGAGCATCTCGATAAGCTGATGAGGCTAGGTCGGCAACTAGTGGGTTGTGCTCGGGTGGTATGGAAAGGGTGGTGAGTGTTTGCAGGATAGCTGGTTGGGTGATTGCTTCGGTTAGAGATTGATCTTGAACAACTACGTATCCAGTGTGGTCGTAGGTGAGTTGATCTTGGTCTGAATTAGTAATGGTGATTTGATAATCTGTTTCAGTAGCTGGTCGAACGATTTGATCAATGATTGTTTCTAGTTCTGTACTAGGTGATGAGTAGGATGGTCCGGCGACTTTAGCGAAAGCAAGTTCTGTGATGAGAGCAATACCAAGGGGGGATAGTGGTTGAGGACTGATTTCTTCGTCGAAGTCGGGGGTTGCGTGGGGTAGAGATGGTGTGAGGGCGCTGAGAGTGACTAAGTCGGAAGAAAGTTGGGCAACAGCTTGCTTTGTTTGATCGGAAGAAAGAGTGGTGTTGGTGGTGAGCTGTTTACGCTCAATCAGAGTGGTGGCGTCTTGTGTATTAGTGCGGCTGGGGTCAGTTTCTGGTTTGCCTGATAGAGCAGAAGAAAGCTGGGACCTTAATTGTTTTTGCTGATCAAGTTTGGCTTGAAATTTGTCGCGTAAGATTTGGCGACGGCGGCGTTCCACTAAAAGTTCGATGATGGCTATCTGTTTATCAGTAAGCTTGCTTTTGTCGAGATTGAGTTTTTCAGTGAGAAGATTCTGCTGGCCAGTAAGGAGAGCGAGGAGGTCGACATCAGCGCCGCTATGGGATTGTAGAAGTGCTTCATGTTCAAGATTGGTGATAACGGATTGTGGATTGATACCAAGGCTAGATAGTTGCTCGTAGATAGAGTTGATTTGGTCGAGAACGTCTGGACTTTGAGGAAGAGTCCGTAAAAGGCGAAGTTCTTGGGTAAGTTCGTGGATTTTATGGCTTTCCATAGATAATCGGGATTGGTGATGGTTACAGTTTACAGCAGCGAGGTATTAGAGGGCAGAGGAAAGAGATTGTTCCTTCTTGGCCTGCTGTTGGCGGGCGAGGATGTCTTGAGGTTTACTGGTGGCAAGAGCGTGTTCATCGGGAGAACCGACAACTCTGAGAGCAATATGGTTTTGGCCTGCAAAGAAGAGGCCTTCTCCGACATTGGCTGAAAGGAGGAGGGAGCGTTCTCCTTGGGAGAGATAGAAGACTTGGGCAACTTCGTCGATGGCGGCAGGCGATTGTTTCATTAAAAACTGAATGGCCGAGTTGGTGACAATGGCTTTGCCATAGGGAGAGCCTAAAAAGTCATCGGCGTTTTGGGAAATGATGGAGACGCCAAGGTAGTATTTGCGAGCGCGCTTGACCAAACCCTGAAGGACTTTGGCAGAGTCTTCGTGGCGCATGAGATACCAGGCTTCGTCGACAACTAGAAGACGGCGCTTGAGTTCTTTACGGATTTGGGTCCAGATGTAGTCCAGGATCATGAACATGACAATGGGGCGAATTTCGTCGGCGAGTTCGCGGAGAGTAAAGACAGTGATGGGTGAGTCGATAGAGACATTGCTTTGTTGATCGAAGATGCCTTTAAGGGCCCCTTTAACGTATTTTTCAAGACGGCGAGATAGAGAAATGGCTTCTGGCTCCTCCATACCAATTAAGGCCTTGTAAAGGTCCTCCATGCGGGGAGGTTCTTTAGTGTGAGTGAGTGGGTCTTGGGTGATGCCTTTTTGCTGGTACGCTAGGACGAGAGCCTGGTTTAAAATGGCGTCTTCGTCGGCCGACATAGATCCGAGCATGATTTTGAGCAGAGAGTTGAGATAGAGATATTTGTAACCCATCTCGTCTTCAGAGCTGTTGTCTGGGTCGGCTAGTTGGAAGGGGTTGATTTTATGATTGCTGCTGACATTAAAAGCAATGTAGTTACCGCCGACGGCCTTACAAAGCATTTCATATTCATTTTCTGGATCGATGATGATGACATGAGTGCCAAACATGAGGGAGCGCATAATTTCGATTTTGACGGCGTAGGATTTGCCGGCCCCGGAAGTGGCGAGAATGAGCATGTTGGCGTTTTCCATAGAGAAGCGATCAAAAATGACGAGTGACTCGTTGTGTTCGTTGATTCCGAAAAGGACGCCTTTATTGTCGGTGAGTTCGGAGCTGGTAAATGGGAAAGTAGTGGAGAGAGCGGTTGTGTCCATATTGCGGGTAACAAGAAGCTTGTCTTTACAGTATGGAAGGGTGGATTTGAAGGCTTCAACTTGAGAATACGAGGCAATTTTACTGACTATGATTAAAGATCCGAGAAGGCTTTGGACTTGGCTGGTGACGGTGTCTAGTTCTTTTTTGGAGTCTGCAGAAATGGTGATATAGAGAGAGAACTGGAAGAAGCGCTCGATACCTTTGACGAGTTGTTCTTGGAGGGAGTTGGCATCTTCTAGTTGGGCTTGGGTTGAGGCTTGAGGGATGCGGCCGCGTTCGATGTCAGCTGATATCTCGGCCTCCATTTCAGCAATACGACGACGGAGTTGTTCGAGAGTGCCTTTGACCTCGACTGGATAGATGAACATGGAGACGTCGATACTGTGATCGAAATTGATAAGGGGGGAAAGCCAGTTGGCAGAGACATAGCGGGGGTAACCGGCAATAAAAATGGTACGGAAGTAGGTTGAGCCAATTTTTAGGTGAGAAAAATCGACCTCAATTGAAGGAGGAGCGATGATATCTTGGATATTGACTTCACCACCAGGTTTTTGAGGTTGATTTGGAGAGGTGTGTTGATTGTCTAGTTGAGACAGTGGTGGAGTAAGCGGACTGGCTTTGGGTGTGGTAGCAAGGTTGGGTGGTGGTGGAGCAGAGTTAGGGGTGGGTGTTTTTTTGGTTAAAAAGGGCAGGAAAGCCATATGTAGGGTAAGAAGTTAAATACTGATGACAGTGGTTAAAGTATATCAAGGCAGGAAGTGTGTTACGAGAAAGGAAAAGGTGGAGGCGGTGAGGTGACCGGAGGGGAGGGAGGGATAACTGAGTCGGCTGGGTCGGGAGGTGGAGAGGTTTGGGGGTTTGGGTTAGTGGGTGTAGATGGTGGAGTGGGCATGGATAGAGTTTGGTTTTGTGTTGGTGAGGCTGGCGGGGGTGTGGGCGATGGAGATGGTAATGGAGAGGGTGATGGAGAAGAAAAGGTTGGTTGAGTTGGTGGTGTGATAGGAGAAGGATTGGGTGGAGTTACTGGTTGAGGAGTAGGTGAATGAGGTTGGTTTTGAGGGGTGGTGGTAGTTTGGTGTGGAGTAATAGGGGGAATGGGTGGAGTTGGAGTCGTGGGTTGAGTGGGGGTGGTTGGAGAAGGAGTAGGAGCCGTTGGTGTTGGGGCGATAGGGGTAGTGGGAGTGTCTTTTTCGGTGTACAGATTTCTGACTTTGGTTTGAACGGCTGGGGTTTCATAGTCAGTGGGTAGAGTGAGATATTGCTCAATGCCTTGAGTGGAGGGGTTGTAGGTTTTGTAGAAAAGGGTAACTAGCTCTTGAGTGGTGAGTTGGCGACACTGGAGGCCTAAACGAGCAAATTGACGAATGAGGTGGTCGCGACGAGGATAGAGTTCTTGTTTGGATTTGGCAACGAGAAAGTCAACATCTTGGGGTGGTTTTTGGGGTGGTTTAGCGAGTGGATTAAGGTTGTTGGAGACTTGATTGACACTTAGATAGCTGTAAGGGATGACGACGTAGAATTTTTTTTCAAGAACTTTGTTCTTTTTAACAAGACTCCTGATGAAGCTGCGGTATTTGACGATCTGCTCTTTGAGCTTTTGAGAAGAGGTTTGTTCGAGACGATCATCAAGAAGCTCTAAGTATGAAGTGATATCTTTTTTGACGGAGCGGACAATGATTTGGATAGGAAAGGAAAGAGAGTTTAGGAGTGAGGCGTAGGAGAAGATGAGAGCATCTTGTTCTTCCTCAGAGAGAAGACCAAAGTTTATGGCAGAAATTTGAAGAACTAGAGCAGTTGAACCGTCTTTTAAGATAACAAAGTGTTCTTTGATGGTGTAAATATCAAGATGTTCTTGGGTGGTAGCTTTGATGGCTTTGTCGATCATGTTATTTTGTACCTGTGGCTTGGAGTTTAATTGGGGGAATGATTTGACCGTCTAGTTTAAGATCGAAGCGGGGAAAAGTGAAACCGTCTTTGTCGGCAGTAATCTGGAAGATTCCGTCATCAAGAGGTTTGGCAAAGAGAAACTGGCCGAGCTTGTTGCTTTTGGTGGCGCGGATGGTCTGACCGTTTTTAAGGATCTCAACAATGACTGATTCCAGGATTTTACCCTGTGGGGAGAGAGTCATGCCAACGATAGTGTTGGGGGTTTGAGGGGTGCTGGGGATGGGGAGGTCGGTTGAGAAGGAAGCGGAGGTTCCTGGTTGAGCTGGTGTATCGGAAACAGTAGCGGTAGAGGTGGTTGGAGCGGGCTTAGAAGAGGATTGAGTTGATTGATGATTGGTGTTTTGATGAGATTGCGGAGTGACAGCAATTGGTTTTGGTGGTGAAGCAAATACGTTTTTGGCTGATTTTTTGATATCTTGGCTAGTGGGGATGAGGGGTTCGGGTTGGGGTGGTGGAGTAGGGTTGGGAGTGGGTGGAGTAGCTCTGGTTAAGGTGTGGATTTGAGGGACTAAATTAGGGCGCTCGATTTTTGAGGTTTGAGGTTGAGTGGCAGTGGGGGAAGGACTAGTGGGGGGAGAGGATTGTAGAGCCTGCGTAATGGAGGTGGGAGCTTGGTTTAGAGATGGTTGTTGGTTGTTGGGTTTTTGCCAGACATAGATGGTGGGAGCGTAGATGGAGCGGATAAAGGCAACAATCCATTGATCCAAGGGTCGGCCCTGAACAGGGACAAAGGCAATGGCAGCACCAAGGCCAACAATGATAGAGATGAGAGGCCATTTGAAGAAGGAAGGAAGGGGGGTGGCGTAGATAACTAGACCAATGACTATGCCAGCTGCTAGCTGGAGAAATTGTTTGAGAGTCATGTCGCCAACTAAGCGGAATTGATAGCTGGTGACGTTTTGGGGGATGGGATGCTGTTGGACGGGCATATGCCTTAAGCTTGGTTGGTAATGAAACTAGTATAGCCCAGTGCATAAGTTACGACACATATTGGACTAGGGAAAGTCCATATGAGTCACGAAACAGACAGACTTAGAACCATTCTCCCCAGACGTCCTGGCTACAATGTCTGGATGAAAAAAGTTGTTTCCACTTCAGCCTTTGCTGATTCTGAAACTGCCCGATATCGCTTGCGAGTCATCACCCACTACCATCGGTTTGGTTTGGCTGCCACTTTGTCTGCTTTTCCGGTTAAAAGAAGCACTTTGTTTCTTTGGCAGAAAACGTTAAAGGAAAGTAGAGGTAAATTGTCCTCCTTAATTCCCAAGACTACTCGCCCTAAAGTGTTTCGCCAGATGAACACCCATCCTCTGGTTCTAGCGGAAATCTGTAGGTTAAGAAAAACCCATTACCGCTTGGGTAAACACAAACTCTACCCTCTTGTTAAACGATATACCGATAGTTTAGGTCTTGTTGCTCCTAAGGAATCTACCATTGGCAAGATCATCAAACGGAATCGTCTCTTCTACGATCAACCCACCTTTGGTTACCATGATCCGGGGAGAAAGCAGCCTCAAAAGAAACAGAAAACGAGAGTAAACAAGGCTCCTAAACCAGAAACTGGAGGATATGTAGAGTTAGACACCATTGAAACCATTATTGATGGGATTAGGCGTTACACCATTACTGCTATTGATGTTAAGTTAAAGGTTGTCTACGCTCAAACCTTTACTACCAAACATGCCAGGAACGCTCTTGAGGTATTAAAGACCATTGCCAGTGTCCTACCGGTATCAATTCACACCGTCCAAACAGACAATGGTAGTGAGTTTGAAGGAGTCTTTGATCAATACTGCCAGCAACAAAAGATTAAGCATTGCTGGACCTATCCTCACTCTCCTAAGATCAACGGAGTAGTTGAGAGATTCAACCGAACGATCCAGGAAGATTGCCTTGATCAATATCAGGATGAAATGCTAGATCTTAAACTCATCAACCAGCGAATCAAAGAGTATCTTACCTTCTATCACCACGACCGAATCCATGAATCTTTAGCTGATCAAACCCCTTCACAAGTCATCGGTTACAATATCAATTACCAAACCCCGAAAAGTCCAATATGTGTGTAACCTGTACACCCAGGTGTTGTTTGAGGGTAAGTATGTTAAAATCTAGAGGTAGTTATAGGTTATTTTTACTGCCCAGATGAGTGAGAAGGCTCAGTCAGATATGGAACGAGAAAGACGAAGACAGGAAACTGTGGTTCAGGTTTTGGAAAACTCCGGAGATGCTTTGAGGGATGAGTTGAAAGGTATGTTTGTGACTGAGGAGAGGGGTGGTCAGACGGTCAATGTGATTAATCCGGATAGAAAAGCGAGTGATATGGAGCTAAGGACAATGATTGGTTTGGGCAAAAGAGAGGGAGTGGTGAGATTGGGGGTATTGGAGCAGAGAATAGGTCCAACGCCAGAAGAAATTGAGGAACGACAGGTGTTACGAGCGCAGGTGCATGCAGGATTCGTGAGAGAGATGGAGAATATTAACAAGAATGGTTTTCCAGTTAGAGGAGATGTAAAGGAGAGGATAAAAGCGAGCGTACCTGAGAGTTGGGAGGAGTGGACTCCCCCTCGAAGTGAGAGTGTGAATGAGAGTGAAAGCGATAACACTGGTAGTGATGACGGTGAAGAAGGACATAGGCCAATGACCGACGAGGAAATTGCGCAAGCTAGAATGAATATTGCTGTGCCTAACCAGTCATTAGATCCGGTGAGTGGAGATAGTGGGGGTGGTGGAGGTGGAGGTGAAACTGAAGGAGGTGGACGAGGGGGTGGCAACAGAAGGAATAATGGGGAAGGTGGTAGAGGGGATGGGGTGCCTCCACCCCCTGATGGTGGTAATGGAGAGAGAAAAGAAGATGATGATGAAGAGCCAATGGAGGAGCCTTATTGGGGAACGCCGTTTGATTGCGATAGCTGTGGAGGTCATAACGACGGAGGGTTAAGGTGTGGTAGTTGTTCGGAGATAAGAAAGGATGTGAGAGATAATCCTGAGATTATGAGAGACATCCAGAACTTTGAGGGAGAGTATTATGCGGCGATGGATGCATTGGCTGAAGATGGTGACGTTGGTCTGTTGATTGACTGGATGGCTGAGTATAGGGATAGAGGATATATGAATCGAAGTGTGAGAAGGAATGTGATGAGAGAGATAAGAAGATCAGGGAGATATGAGGAGTATGTTGGAAGAAGAGATGAGGTTAGAGCCAGAAGTGCGGTTGGCAGAGATAGTGGTTCAGTGGAGAGTGACTCTGGTGTGGTTGAGTTGCCTGCATCGCGTGAGGAATTGTTTGTTGAGGTTAGAAGGTTGGTAAGACAGAGATTGTCTAACTCAATGGATTTTGTAGACCCAAGTGAGCTGATGTCAGGAATTGGGGTAATTGATTTAGGTTTTGCTAGATATCGTGTTCCCGAGGTGATGGGGGCGTACAGAGAGGTGTTGGAAGCGGAGATTGGGATGCGAGTAAGGCTGCATAATGGCATGGTGGCGAGAAAAGGTGGGGATTACTCGACATGGGTGGAGAATTGGCAGGAGTTGATGAAAAAACCAGAGTGGGATCAGGTGGGTTTGAGGGTGCCCGATTATGTGGTTTTGGGTAGGATGCAAGAGGCTGGAGGATTTTCAGTGGCGTTAATGGATAGGGCATTGCAGTGGTTGTATACTGAGGTGGAGAGGGGGGGGTATGCTCCAGGTGGGGAGCTGACTGATGCGAGCAGAAATGAGGTGAGGCGTAGAATGATTCAAGCCTTTGGTGGAGGTAGCCCAGGAGTTCGCGACGCTTTGGATCTCGCTTGGGATTTTTGGCAAAGCCATGAGGCGGAGGCAGGATTGTGGCCTGGCCATCCTCTATATAATGCGGTAAATTTTAGACAGAAGTTTTTAGAGAAGGGTATATTACCGGTAGGTGAGTTTTTGAAGAGTGAGAGAGAGTCAGGGCCAGGTCGGTTTTGGGGAGCGCTTGATAGATTCTTGAGTGGAGCAGAAGGAGAGAAGTATGAAAGAGGTGGGGGAGACATTCCTAGGTTAATGAAGGATGGGTTTGAGTTGATGACTGTGTCAGGGCAAAATGGATGGAATTTAATCCGTGAGGGCAGATTGATATCTAGATTAGCCTTGTCCGAAATGGATAGATCGCCATACGAGAACATGGTGACTGCGGCAGTTGCTTCTAAGGGGGTATGGGAGATGGTGATCAAGATTCCCGAGGTTAAGCAACAAGAGTTAACTACTGAAGGTATGTGGGTTGGATGGAAAATTAAAATTGAAGCACTTAAAGCGCAGGGTGTGTTGACGCCTGAAGAGGCTGATTTGGTGAAGTTGTTGTATGCAAAATCCTTGTTATGGTATTACAGTCCGTATAACCAAAAGGCTAATCAGTTTAATGACCCAGGTAACGTAAGAATGGCTTTTCACAGAGCGCTTGATTCGGGTTTTTTTGCTTTGAGTAAGAAACCAGTGCCTGAAGAGTATGCGTCCAATGAACAATACGAGGAGGACATGGAGGCTTATGAACGAAGTGTGAGAGTAATGAGCGACTTTCGGAGGTACGCAGAATTGGTTTGGGGGAAGACCGTTTTGGTTTTTGGGTCGAGTAGGAATGAGGGTGATAGAAAGAAGGCTAAGCTTGAGCGACAAAGGAAATTTGATTCGAGAGCGGTTCCTTCAGCTGGCAGGTAGTTGGTGGTGATTAGTTTGTACACCATGACGGGTTGAGTAAGTTGTATTGGGGTTTTATGACCTACTAACTGGAGTTTGATCTCCTTCAGTGCCGGCTGGTTTGACTTTTCCTCCTGAGAGGATGTTGACGCTTGTGTCGATTTGCTCCTGCCTACCTCTAAGTTTACTGCTAAACCTAGGCAATCTTCTCGCTAACACCCCTCCTTCTTCAGTAGCTTTACCAATTAAGCCCGCCTCAGCTTTGTAGCCTGCGGTTAAAGATTCTATGGCAGCAGAACCGTAGGGGAATGGTTTGACTTTGAAGGCATCCATGACCATATCTACGAACTTAGGTGACATGAGGAGAAGAGCGAGGCCTATCAGGGCATACCACTCGGACGCTCCAGCGGCAACCGCGCTTCCTATTATAGGAAAATTACTAAGCCACTCAGTTTGAGGTGATAGGAGGGGGACGTTAGGAATTCTTTGGGTGTTTTCTATTAGGGACAGTGAGACATTCCCGTCTATTCCGGGGATTATGTTTGCTAAACCATTTAATGTATCCTGGATTAAGGAGGCGACTGGTTGGGTCATAAAATATCCGGAGAAAAGAAGAAGGATGGAGGCGACAGGGAAGACAATAATGTTAGCAACAAGGTTGGTAATCCAAGTACTAAAAACGTCATTCTTGCCGGGAAAAATACCGCTAAGAAGTATGAGGGGAGAAAGAACTAGGTTGATAAAGATGGTGACGTAAGCAGTGACAAGTTTAACAAATAGCTTAATGAGGGCGATAATGACGGCAATGAGTATGATAAGGATGAGAATTAGCCCTATGCCGGTAAAAGTAGTGAGTGCCATAATAATGGTAAATATGTTTCCAGATATTCCGGTGAGGGCTCCTAAGGTTCCAGGCACGCCGGCGTAAACAGCTAAAATTGTTTGGAAAATTGAGGTGAGGATTAGTCCGCCTCCTCCTGAGGCGAGGCCGCGGAATATATCATTGACGAACCCAAGTACTCCTTTGGATTCTCCAAAGACTCCAAAGCTGTCTAAGGTGTTGAGTATAAGATAGTAACCAACCCACATAAAGTCGATAAGTAGACCGACTATGGCATAGGAAAAGGTGATGAGGATGAGGGTGACTATTAGTTTAGGAAGAGCTAGTTGAATATTGGCAGCTGTTTGAGGGTTAATTTTGACACGGAACATGATCATGAAGCCGTAGATGACGAATGCGAGAATGAAGAAGAAGTAGGCTATGTTGCGGAAAGCTTTCCAGAGAGGTAGAAAACCTTCAAGACGGGCAAAGCCATATCCACCACCTTCTCCAGTGGCGTTTTGAGCGTATGCTGGTTGGGTTAGGCTATGTCTTTGGAGGTTGTTATTGATGTAGGCGATATATTGTTGGGTACTCGCCGGAGGGGTTGAGATTAAGTAGGAAATGCCACCACTAATTTGGGATATCATACCTGAGTTCGATGATGTGTTTTTGAATGTGGCATTATTTTCTTGAATGTAGGTGAGATAATTAAAGCCGTTGTTTTGAGAAATGGTGTCAACAAGGGACTCGAAGAAGTCTTTGATCATATCCTCATCTGCCTTGTTTTGCTCGCCATTTATCAGTTCATAGAGATGGAGGATGACAATATCTCCAAAGCCGCGGTTTTGACCCATGAAAGTTGATGTTTCACTCTCAGGATCGCATCTGCCGGCATACCAGGTTTCTAGATTGATAACATTGCCTTGGCGACTGTCGCAGAAATCTCTTAAGATGTCTTTAGTGTCTGTTTGAGCATGAGCGGGAATGGATAAGGTAAAAAACAGGCAGAGAGTGGTGAAAGTGAGAAGGATTTTCTTGAGCATCTGGGTTGATTATAACAAGATAATGAGAAGAAAAAGCTATGGTTGGTAGAGTGAACACTGATTGTCGGTGGCCATGGCTTCAAGATACCCCTGGTAGTAGCGGAACCAGAGACTACGTTGAGAGGTGAGAATGGGTAGAAGACTGTTGGAGATGGATTGGGCCTGGGAAGGACTAACCCAGATGGGAACGCAAAGCTGTTGTTGATTGACTTGGTCTGCGGAGCATGCACCTAAGACTCTCAGGATGTTGTTTAAGGTGCGAAGATAGGAGGCGGAGTAACCATATTCTTGAAGGGTTTCTAGGTCAGTTTTATTGTCTCGACAGTCGTTGGATATGGTGTCAGTAAAACAGGAAGTTTTGGAGGGAATGTCATGTCCGTACATTGTGGCACCGATATCAAAAGGAGCACATCCGAAGTGTTTAACATTGGTGCCGTCGCTGTGAATGCTGGTTAGCCCTCCGTTTTCGTTGAGAGCAACAGTGATGGCGAAGTAAGGATTTATAACTTTACCAGAACAAGAGGTGGAGAGGGCTGTGTCGACGACGTATGAAGAGCATGATCCGCCAGGACAGATGTTTTCGAAAAGATATTGTTTGACCTGACAGGCTGAGTCGGTTGATCCAGGAGTGGTGAGTTCATAGGGTTGGTTTGGTGTGGAGATGTATTGATCAAGTTGTTGGCAATCTTCAGGGTCACCAATTTGGAGAGAATCGGGACGGAGCCAGAAGTTTCGAAGTTTGCAGAGATCAATTTCAAGTTGGCCACCTTTGCGTGCGACTAGTCCTGTTTGGTCACCAGTTCCACCGGCTTGGGCAGAGAGGGTGACAGCTGAGTCATTGTCTTTACTAGCTTGATACTGAGCTTGTTTGGCATACATGGGATCTTCTGTGTATTCGGAAAACATTTCGGTAAAAGGTTGGGGTTGGGGGGTAAAGTCGCGAGTGAGCATTTGATGGTAGAGAGAGAGGTTCATATGGGAGGCCCAGTTGTATGTACCACTGGTGTCAGGCATACCAAGATACGGTTCGGAGATGAGGCGACTAATGTCTGTCATAAGGGGGTTGGCAAAGGTGATGATGGAACGACCGACTTGAGAACGAACCGGAAGGTCCGGGTCTCTTTGTCCAGGAATGCCACCTGTGGTATTGGTGATGTAAAGAGGAGGACAAGAGCCGGTGTTGATGTCGTAAGAGCAAGTATTGCCAGTTTCGTAGGTACAAGTGATATCTGATCCAGAGGTGGTGGGAGTGCCATAGTAAATTGAAGTCTCGGTGGGGATAAGAACTGATTGATCAAGAACGTCGGTATATTCTGATCCAGGAAGAGGAAGATATGGGTCTTGCGCCTCAAGCTTTTGAGGGTAGGTGAGGGGTGAAGAAAGAGTTGGGTCTTGATTTTCGGGATTGTAACAGGTGGTAGCTAGATCTGAAGCCCAGTCTGCTCCATATTCTGAGTTAGTGCGAGCAGCGGCTGCCATGTGAGTGAAGGATTGTTGGGATTCGGGGGTGAGGTTGATTTCGCCACTTTCTTCGTATTCGATGGTGTAATCTTTTGAGGTAGGTAGAGTGTCGGTTCTTAGGGTGTTTAGCCATTGAGGGCTTAGGGCGGTTAAGATGCCACTAACTTTATTGCTTAAGATATCGACTAGGGCTTGAATATATGGGAGATTGTCGGCGATGACCCCGGCTCGATTGCGGTTTTCTCCTGATAGGAAATCGGTAGGGTCTTTGTATTGAAGAGCAAGATATCCGCGCACGTTGTCGAAGTCGAAAGGGAGAAAGGCGTCGTACATGGCACGAGTAGTTTCAGGGAGCCTGTAGTAGGTTTGTTCAGGGGTAAGAGAATCAGCGGTTATGCCACAGCGATTGGGAACTGGAAAAAGGCGAAGACAGTCGGGAAGAATGTTCTCTAGTTCACTGATGGTGTAGGTCTGAGTGCTGCCACCTTGAGAATAGGCAAACTCGGAGTCAAAAATGGGAGGGTCTTGAATACGGAAGCGTTGGAAGAATTCAGCTTTGGCCTCAATTTGTTGACGGAGGCTTAATAGGCGCCACCAGGTACGAAAGGCTTCTTTGGGAGTATCTTCTGTAACAGAAAGTGGTTTATCGGCAAGGGCGTTGTAAGGGTAGCCGCGAGCTAGGTTGTCGATAGGTATAGATCGCCAGGCGGTGTGGTCTGGTCCTAAACCACCAAGTTGGAGTTGTGAGTAGTTAACAAGGAGTCGTACATCCATGTACTCCTGGGGGTCATTGGGCAAATTGGTGATGGTGGGTGGAATGCCACAAGAAGTTCGGGAGAGTGATCCTTGAGGCGTGAGAGTACATTGAGGTGCGTATTGTTCAAGAGCACTATGGACGTAGGGAACTCTGGATTTGCAGGTACCACCAGGTCGGGTGAGATTGCCGTCGTAGTAACAATCAGGTTTTTCTCTTTCGGTACAGCTTTCGGGATCAATTTCAAGTCCATCGGAGGTAAAGACCCGGCCGTTGATGTAGTACCACCAATCTATGAAGCCGTTGACGGTTTGGTCAAGACTAGCGTCATATTCTGGAGGACAGTGAGGAAGAATGAGAGTGGTGGCGGTTTCAATGCCAGGAGGGAGAGGAGTGTTTTGAAACCAATCAACTTGTTGTTTAACGGTTGGCGGAGGGTTGTTGGGATTAATACCCCAGCCTTCAAAATGGATGACATCCTTGCCACACATTTTTTCTTGTTGATAGAGGTGGACAGTGTTCCAAGCATAGGCTCCGCCACCAACAGTGGGAGTTAGCTCAAAAATATCGGAGACATTGTAATCCACATAAGGACATGTGCCTGAACGAGTAAATTCGTCCATCCAGGGATCGGCGTTAAAGACGCCATTGAAAAGATCTGGTGGAGCTGGGGCTAGGGGAAGGTCTTGCCGAATAGTTTGGGCAAAGAGGATGAATTTTTCGGCATATTCTCGCGCGCCTTGGCGGATGGAGGCTTCATCATTGGACTGGCCAGGGCTGCCGTACCACCAGTCGAGATTGTTAGTTTCGACGCTTAGGACAACAACTTTCAGACCATTAGGAAACTCAGTGTCGACAACGCTGTTAAGACTGTTGGCGTAGGCAACAATGTCTTCATTGGAGGTGTTAGCGGAAATGTCGACTCTTAAAATGGTGGGAACATTAAGATTTTTGATGGGCACTGAGTTAAAGGCGACTGGACCATCAATATCGATGTAGTTGATCACAGAGACAACACCAGTGTAACTTTGGGCAGCTATGACAGTGGTGCCCGCATTAGGAACAGCTATTTCAGGTCCAACGGTTCCCGCAGGGTTAGCTTGGGCAAAAACTGTGTTGGTGAGTAGAGATGTGATTAGTAGGGTGGAGAGGGTGGCGAGTAGATAACGCATAATTCATTTTAGCCTGGTTTGGGTAGAGGTGAAGATGGGTCTTGGGGTGAGAGCTGGTTTGGGGCTAAGGATTGGTGATGATTTGGAACTGGGTGACGGGAGCGCCGGTAAATTCTTGAATGAGGACGAGGATGATCCAGGCAGCAGCAATACCAATGACACCAATGATGGCGAAGGTGATGATTTTTTTGGCTTCGTCAACGGCTTTGGGGTTATCTGCGCCTGCTATCATTTTGGCGCCGCCTAAGATGATCATGCCAATGGCGACGAGGGTGATGATGGGGGCGATGATAGCTAGTAGATTAGTGATGATACATTTGAAGCCCTGGATGGTGGCAACATCGTTGTTGGGTCCAGCAACGCAGTTTGGGTCAATACTAGCCCAGTCTTGGGCATGAGCGGTGAAGTTTAGCTTCATGAGCAGATTGTAGCATGGCGGGATAACAAAAAAACCTTCCTGGTGGAAGGTTCTTTTGATTAACTTTGTTGAAAATAAAGTTATTCGATGGCAGGAAGAGAAAGACTGCTGATTTCACCGATTCCAAGGAATTGGACAACGACGGTGATGATGGCATAGGCAGCAGCAATAATGACTAAGCCGATAATGGCATTAGTGATTTTTTTCTGAGCTTCTTCGGTTTTGGTTTTATCTCCACCGGCGGTGATCCATTGAAGGCCACCAAGGATGAGATAGAGGAAGGCGGCGAGAGCGCCGATAACGATAGCGGCGTTAACTAGACCAGAGAGAAGGTTGCCAATGCTACTAACAGCGTAATCTGGTTCGGGAACACCAAGATCGGACTGGGCTTGTACTGGTTTGATAAGCGATTCAAGTAGTTTCATGCTTTGGATAAGATAATTAATGGTTAAGCTGATTATATTCAGATGGGTTTGACCCTGTCAAATGGGTCAGATTTCATCACCGATACCAAGAAAAGCTTTAACGACAGTGAAAATGGCATAGGCAGCGACGAGAATTACTAGGCCAATAAGGGCGTTGGTGAGGTGTTTTTGAGCGGATTCGACTTTTTGGGTATCTCCGGCTGAGGTGATCCAGTTGATACCACCTATGATGAGATAGATAAGGGTGGCAAGGGCACCAACGACAATGGCAGTGGTGACGAGGGTGCTGACAAGATCACCAACGTTGCTATAAGCAAAGAAGCCGGTGACTTGGCTATCAATATCTGATGTTTGAGCGTAGACGGGTTTGATAATATTCATGGTTTTAGTTGCCAAAGGTCCAATCAATATTAAGAATATTGATACCAACAACATCACTGACCACGGCCATGATGGCGTAAGAAGCGGCAAGAACGATAAGGCCGGTGAGTCCGTTGGTGAGGTGTTTTTGAGCGGATTCGACTTTGGTTTTGTCGCCTCCGGCAATGACCCAGTTGATTCCGCCAATAATGGTGTAAAGGAGGAAGGCGAGGCCGCCAACGACGACGAGGGTTTTCCAGAGCTGAGAAACATAGAAAGCTAAACCGGCTCCACCAGTAGTGTCGGTACCAAAATTTTGGAGGGCAGGGTTGGAGATGGCAGCGTAGGCGGATTTGATAAACATATTGTGGTTATAAGCCGAGTAGGCTGGCTGGATTTAATATATCAACTTCAAGGACTGTGCCAACAATACCGGCGATAGCGTAGGCGACGACGACGACGATAAGGCCTATGGCGGCGTCGGTAAGCTGTTTGGTGGCCTTTTGATGTTTTTGTTGGTCACCACCAGCGGTGATCCAGTTGATGCCGCCAATGACGAAGTAGATGAGGAAACCTAAACCAGCGATGGCAGTGAGTGCACCAAGAAGAGTGCTAATGAGGGTTTCAAGTGAGGTGCCAGCAGTAGCGGAGCTGATGTTTTGATGAGATCCCGGGCCGACAATATCACCTCCTTGGGTGAATGCAGCGTGAGCTTGGGGGATGAAAAGTTTGACTAGATTCATGATTATTAGAAATCAGTAATGGTTTTTATGGTTGGTTGTAGGATGTTAAAGCCTGTGCCAAAAAAGAGAGCACCAGCAATGTAGGTGATGATAAAGGCGGCGGCGACAACCACAAGACCAATGACAGAGTCGGTGATTTTTTTCATGGCTTCGCCAGTTTTATTGCTATCACCAGCACCGGTGATGTAGTTGAAACCGGCTAGAATGATTTGGACAAGAAACCAGATACCAGCAACGACAACTAAGAGATTAACGACTGAGTTAAATATTTTGTAGATATCGCTGGGTCCAGTAACAATAGAGGCGGGAGCTTGAATGGTGCCAATAGGATCGGTTTGAGCGTAAACGACGGGTATAAGGAGTTTGATTAGGTTCATGGTTAGAATAAGTTTTGAGAGTCACCAGCGCCGACCATAAAGAGAAGGCGGGTGATCCAGAAAGCGATGGCTGACAAGGCCAGTCCTACTAAGGCGTATGTTATCATATCGTTGACTTTTTTGGTTTCTTGGGCATTGCCTGCGTGACTTATATATTTGATGCCGGCAATGATGATAATAATGAAGGAGAGAATGCCAGTGACGATGGGAACGAAACTAACGATTGGGTTGAGGAAAGTAGAGAGAACGCCACCACTGCCTGGATTGGGAAGGTTTTGGGCAGCAGGAAACATGTCTTTAAGGTTGGTTTGAAAGGGATTGAGTTGAGCGTGGGCAAGATGGGGATTTGAGATAAAGAAGAGAGTGGTTAGTGGAAGAATGAGAAGTTTTTTTGTTTTCATGTTTTGTTTCTAGTTTATTGGAACGCTAGCATCAAGACTGAAAAGAGCAGCAACTAAACGGACTATAACAAAGCTGGCAAAGACAACGATGAGGCCAATTAATCCAGTGGTGAAGCGCGAGTTGGCTTTGGAGACGTTATCGGGAGAACCTTCGGACATAATATAGGTGACGGCGGCGATGACTAGGTTTGAGAAGAAGACGAAGCCGACGAGGAAGAAGGCTAGGTTGACAAGATTAAAACTTCCAGTACCCCCAGTAAGAAGGCCAGCAATATTCCAGGTGGCGGGGTCGGTAAAGTTGGTGGCAGGGTTAGGGACATTGGTAATGTCAGCTTGAGCAAGTAGCATGGCTTTATTGTAAACCAGGGAGGTTGAGAATGTTAATACCAAGGAAGTTAAGCATAACTACTGAGAGGGTAATGAGGATGAGGCCTTGGATGACGGCGGCGATGATTTGTTGTCCCGACTGGATTTTTTGAGGATTGCCTTGAGAAAGGGTAATAAGAGCAGTGGCATAGAGAAGCAGTAAAAGAGCTATACCACCACCAATGCCTATACTGACAGTGAGGAAATCTTGAGTAAATTCGACTGGTTTGACGGCAATGCAGCCAATGGCGGTGTTGATGCCGCGCTTGCCAGTGACAGTACTACAGGTGAGATCGTAGCGATCTTGTTCGGTGGGGTCTTCGTAGAAAGGCAGAGAGGTGTCGAAGCGGGTTTCAAGGGTGTTGTCAAAGTATTCCCACCAGCTGTAGTTGCCCGGAGCGACGGTGACGCGAGGAACACTACAGACTTGTTGCCCATCGGCGTCTTTGATCTGAACTTCCATGATACCAACGTTTCGATCAATGCCTTGGAGAGTGAAACAGGTGTAGTAGCGGTTGGTGTTTGGGTCAAAAAGAGTGGGGAATTGGCCGGAGACACTTTGGGTAGTGCGAACAGCTGACGGGCAGCGACCTAGTCCGGCGACACAGCAGACCGCTCGAGCCCCCACGGCAGTGAGCGGGTTGTCGTACCAATCGTCGTCATGACAAGAGCAGTTGTTGACATACTGGCCGAGAATGCTGGTGGCGCCGCGGCGGCAGATGCCGGTGATTTGGGCGACGCGATGGAGGTCCTCAATAGTGTCGGCGGCGACACAGTAAGTGACGTCCCAGTTTTGGCCTCCCCTGCCGGCGCCGATGTGGGCGAGTGCACACTCAATAGGTCTTGGTTCTGGGCCTGGGGTGGGGGCAGCGGTTGACAGACAGGTTGAAGTAGTTGGAGAACAGGCAAAACCCTCTTCGCAGCAGGGCTTTAGTGAGTTGCAAGGTTGGCCACTGTCAAAACAGGAAGGATCGCGAGGGCATTCGGCAGAGGTGGTACAGATAAGTTCGCCTCCTTCGCAGGTGAAGGGTCCGGTGCATGTAGAACTGCTGGCGGCGCAACATTCGGCTTGAGCGGGGGAAGCGGAGAAAAGAAAGAGGTTTGTGAGGAAGATGAAAAGGAAGATTGTTGTACGCATTTTATTAATTAAGGCCGGGTAGATTAAGAATGTTGATACCGATAAAACCCATGAGGACAGTGGCCATGGTGACAAAAATAAGACCACCGATGGCGGAGGTGATGATTTCTTTAGCAGCGTTGACTTTGTCGGGCGATCCAGCTGACATGGTGAGTAGGGTAAAACCGTAAAGAAGGAGAAGGAGGGCAATACCACCACCAATGCCAACAGAGAATCTTAGGATGTCTCCGGCAAAGTCACCAGGCTCAAGTGAGACACAGCCGATAGCAGTGGCGATGCCGGAGCTATCGTTACAGAACAGATCGCCAGGGTTTTGAGCGAGAACTGATGAGGGAAAAAGAAGAGATGTAGTGATAAGGGTGAGAAGATTAAAGTAAAGTTTTTTCATGGTTGAGTGTATAGTTTGATGATAGCATTGGTAAAAGAAGGAAGAGTAGGCCTGGATGCGTTATTATAGTAGGTAATGAGATGGAGAGTAATACTAGTGTTGCTATTGGTGGGTTTGCTGGGTTGGTTGACGAAGCCGGTGGTGGCAGAAACAAATTGTGAGGGTTTGGGAGGTGAGCCGCTGTATGAATGTTTAGGCAGGCAGATTACCGACTTGTCTAAAGCCTTGGCAGATAGCAAGGCAGCGACGGCACCACTAGAGTCTGAAGTAAATAGGTTGGAGAGAGAGATTGCTTCAATTCAGAGGCAGATTGGAGCTGCGGAAGATAGGCTGGATGATTTAGCGGATGAGATAGAGGATAGGGAGAAAGATTTGGCGGTTCAGTACCTGCTGTTGGCTGAGAAAACAAAAGGATATTACAAGAGGATGAGGACTTCTTCAGGAGCAGTAGAGTGGTTGTTGGCGGTGGGGAGTGGTGAGTTGCAGCAAGAGTTGGGTTATCGGGAGGTGGCAGTGAATCAGGACAGGGTGATGATTGCATCATTAGCGGAGGAGATTGCAGGGCTCGAGTCTGATAGGGCTGATTTGGAGGCAAGTAAAACGAGGTTGTCGGGGTTGCAAGCGAGTTTGGATAAGGAGGCGGATTTCTTTAAGAAAGAGATTGCGGGGGCGAAGGAGTATCAGAAGAGTTTGGAGGGTAAGATTGCGAGTTTGTCAGCTTTACAACAATCGGTTTTGTCAGCAAAGGCAGAGACGTTTAGTACGACCGTAGGTGATGTGCCGTTGGCGGATGATTACAACGCTTCAATAGAGGGTTTTCGGAATTCAGCTCCTGGAGGAAGTTTTGCAGTATTTTCTTTTGGAGCGCCCCATTTTAAGGGAATGAGTCAGTATGGAGCCTATGGGAGGGCTAAGGCTGGACAATCAGCGGAAGAGATTTTAAAGGCTTATTACGGGAATGTAAGGATTGAGACGGTTGATACAAGTTTTTCGATCAATACCTCGGTTGGGAGCTTGCCTTTTGAGGATAATTATATGAGAGGAATTTCAGAGATGCCCTCTTCTTGGGCGGATAAAGGAGGGATGGCGGCGTTAGAGGCACAGGCGATTGCGGCAAGAAGCTATGCGTTGTCATATGTGGGGTGGCGGATGGGAAACAGATCAGCGTCTGGTTCGATTTGTACAACAGAGAGTTGTCAGGTCTATCGATCAAGCAAGGTGGGGGACGCTAAGTGGGGGGAGGCAGTGAATAATACTAAGGGCAAGATTTTGGTGAGTAACAATACGGGGGAGATTATTAGTGCATGGTATGCCAGCACGTCAGGAGGATATCAGGAGTCTTATCAGACATTGGGTCACACAACGCCGGGGTTTTGGGATGCTGAGGGAGGAAGGAGTGGTTGGACGTCAAATGCATGGGAGAGTAGGGCGGGCAGTCCGTGGTTTTACAAGGCTTGGTACAAGAGTAGAAGTGGTGATATGTGCGGAAGAGATAATCCATGGCTGTCGGGAGAGGAGATGGCTGACATTATTAATGCTTGGGTAGTGGTTTATCAGAGAGGTGAAAGTGATGACCGGGTGACTCCAATTGGATCTTGTTGGGGAGGTAATCCGTATTCAATATCTGAGCTTAAGAGTAAGGGTGGGTATGGAAGAGTGACTGGGGTGAGTGTGACTTACCGAGATGATGGGGTGACTGACTCGGTTAATTTTCAGACGGATAAGGGATCGATATCAATTAAGGGAGAGGAGTTTTACAAGGCGTTTAACTTGAGGGCGCCGGGTAGGGTAGCGGTGAAGAGCGGTTTGTTTAATATTGAGAGTAAGTGATGAGGTACAATTAAGTATATGCCTCAGGTATTTGACGCAAAGAAAAAAGGTGAAGGAAGAAGACGAGGGGGTCGGTATAGTCCGGTGTTTGAGGAGTTGTCAAAGAAGAGAGATAGTGCTGTATGGAGTGCTTTCGCTGTTACTCCTCCTAACTTGCGGTTTGAGACCCAGGAGCCAGACGAGAAAATTATTCTATTGTTGAGACAGCATCCAGTGGTTAATTTAGGTTGGATAGTGGTAGCAGTGGGAATGGCCTTGATGCCAGCGTTTTGGGAGTATTTGCCGTTTTCATGGTTGCCGGTGAGGTTTCAATTGGCAACCGCAGTGCTGTGGTATTTATTGGTGTTGGCTTACGTATTGGAGAAGTTCTTAAATTGGTACTTTAATGTGTATATAGTGACTGATGAACGAGTAGTGGATATTGATTTTCACGGGCTGATTCATAGGAACTTGGCGGTAACACAGATTGCTAATGTACAAGATGTTAACTTTGTGCAGACTGGGGGTATGGCAGCCATTTTTAATTATGGTGATGTGTTTATTCAGACGGCGGCAGAGCAGAGAGAGTTTGATTTCTTGAGAGTGCCAAATCCGGGAAGAGTGGTGGAGATTCTGTATATGCTTCAGCAGGAGGAGCAACAAGAGGAGTTAGAAGGTAGATTAAAATAGGTGGATGGAAGATGTATAAATTATTAAGTTGAGTAAAAAATGGACTTAGGAGAAATAACAGGAGAGACAGGACAGATTTGGATACTGGTAAAGTGGTTTTACTTGGCAGCCTTTGGAGTGTATTTGATTTTTTCAGTGATTGTGTGGAGACAGATAGTGTTGATGGCGAGAACCTTAAATGGAGTGTTGGAAGTGCCTTTGAAGGTGATGGGTTTAGGATTAATGGCTGGAGCAGCTGTAGGATTGATTTGGGCGATGGGAACACTTTAACCTTTTGGAGGATTGGGATTAGTTTGATTAGGGCGGGCTTGTTAATATAGAGGTATGAGAGATAAGAGACTGGGAATTGAGTGGAAGCAGGTGGTGGGTGGTGCTAGTGATGAGGTTTGGTCTCAGGTGCGTTGGGAGAGTGGTGGTGAGAAGGGTCGGGCGATGTTGGTGGTAATGAGTTTGGAGGAGGTGATGAGTGGCGAGGGGGGAGTAAAAGAGAAGGGGAGAGGATTGATGGAGGAGGTGGTGGAGAGTTTTGTGTTGGGTGAAAAAGAAGGATGGGAGTGGGTGGTTGAACAAGTGGACAGGTTAAGAAGTGAGATAGGAGATATTGGAAGCGTAGTGGTGGGTCAGGTATTGGTTGATGATGAGGGGAAGCGAGGAGTGTATATAGGAGGTTGGGGAGGTATGAAGGTGGTGTTAGTGAGAGGAGGGGAGAGAGTGGAGGTTTGGGGAGGTGGAGAAGCGGTGTCTGGCTGGTTGTTGGAAGAGGATGAAGTGGTGATAGGGAGTGAGGAATTTGTGAATGGTATTTGGAGTGAGGGGGCGAGTGAGGTTGAGATGGTGGCTAAGATGGGAGAGATGGAGGATGGAGCTAAGGTGGCAGGGTTGGTGGTAAAGGTAAAAAGAATTAAGTTAGTTGAGGAGGTTGTTGATAATGAGCAAGAGGGCATTATTGAGTTGGTTGAGCCTGAGATAAGTGGGATAGAGCCATCAAAAGCACAGGTGATGGTAGTTAATGAAGAACCTGGTTGGAAGAGAGGTTTAGCTAGATTAAAGAGAAAGTTGGGATTGGGTGGTAGAGGAATTACGCTGCGAAGTGAAGAGAGTGGAAAGAGACGGTGGGCGATGGTATTGGGGAGTGTGTTTTTGGTGATATTTTTAGTAAGTGTGGTGGTTGGAGCTGGAAGAAGATCGGTGATGAAGGAACGTGAGGAGTTTGAGGGGGTGAGCGAACCGATTGAGTATGCGCTGGAGGAAGCGGTGAGACTTAAGAGTGTGAACGCGGTGAGATCGAGGAGTTTGGTTATAGAGGCAAAAGAAGAGATAGTGAGTCAGGGAGATAGATTTGTAGAAGGTAGGTTGAGTGAAGAGTGGGCGGAGTTGGCCAAGAGAGTCGATGAGGTGTGGTGGGAGGTGAGTGGTGAGGTGAGGACAGAGGGGCAGATGTGGTTGGATGCTGGAGTGTTTAAGGAGGGACTAAGGATGGAAGGAGTGGATGTTCGGGATGAGTGGATGTATTTGTGGGGTGAGGATGAGAGAGTGGTGGTGAGAGTAAGCTTGAGTGACAAAAGTGGTGAGGTGGTGGCTGGGGGTGAGAGCTTAAGTGGGGTGGTGGATATTGCGGGGGCAGATGAAGAGATTTTGGCTCTAAACGGGAGTGACGTGGTGGTGGTGAGCGAAGAAGGAGAAGAGACAGCAAGGCTTGATATGGAAGGAGTTGTAGGTAGGTTGGTGGAGGGATATGGGATTAATGCGTATGTGGTGGCTGGGGATGACTTGTTTAGGTTTCCAGGAACGGGGGAAGGTTATGGTAAGAGAAGGCGATTTTTGTCGCCTGGTGTGGTGGTGGATATGAGTGGAGTGGTGGATATGGCCATTGATGGAGAGGTGTGGTTGTTGGCGAGTAATGGGGAGGTGGTGAGATTAAACCAAGGCTTAGTAGTTGATTATGAATTAAAGCCAGTTGAGGAGTGGCAGAAGCCTGAAAAGATAATGGTAAGCGAGGAGAGAGGCAGGGTGTGGGTTTGGGATAGAGAGATGGGGGCGGTGGTTGAGTTTGATAGAGAGAGTGGAGATTACTTACAGAAATTGGTTTGGGAGGGTTTTGGTAGGGCAGGGGGGGTAGATTTTGATGAAGAGAGAGGTAGATTGATGGTGGTAATTGAGGGTGAGGTGTGGGTGGTGGGGATATAAAGGTTGATTTTGTGAGTAAACGAGGGTTTTTGTGTGGACTTGAGTTAGAATATGGTCATGAAAGCGGTAAATAAGAAGGCCTTGAGTGATTATGAGGTGCTAGATAAGTGGCAGGCTGGAATAGTGCTGACGGGTGCTGAGGTTAAGAGTGCGAAGAAGGGGGCGTTATCGATGAGTGGTTCGCGGGTAGTGGTGTTGGATGATGGTGGAAAAGAGGAGGTTTGGGTGGTTGGAATGCAGATAAGTCCGTATGAGTATTCAGGTGATGAGGAGTATGACCCAGTGAGGCGAAGAAAGCTGCTTTTGAGGCGGGATGAGGTGCACGAGATGGCGGGTAAAATGAGGCAAAAAGGTTTGACGGTAGTGCCTCTAAAGTGCTATAATAGTCGTGGTTTAATAAAAGTGGAGCTGGCTCTAGTTCGGGGGAAGAAGAAGTACGAAAAAAGGGAGGAGTTGAGGAAAAGAAGTGAGAAGAGAGAAATAGAGCAAGCTTATAAAAAGAGGAGGCTAAATTGAGTGAGTTAAAGTTGGCTGATAAATTTTGGAGTGAGGTGGTACCTAGTTGTGTTGAGGGGTTTGAGTGGGGGTCAGCTTTGAAAAAAAACCAAAAAAAGGATGATGTGCAGAAGTCTTTGAAAGGAGTGCTTAAAAATCTGGATGAGGCTGAGTTCGATTTGTTTACAGCGCAGCTGGTGATTAAAGCATCGGGCATGGGTATTGTGGGAACTGATTTGACGGAGATAATTACGTGGTTTAAAGAGATAAGGGCTTAGTAGTTGGTATATCGGGCTATTTAGTTGATTTTTGAGGCTAAAGATGATAGAATGTTTCCTATTGGGGACGTCAGGATTTTGACGTGGATGAACTTTGACAGCGGCAAGTCGAGCTAGGCACAACTCGTAAAACGGCTTAAAAAAAACAACTGAGGATAAAATCATCTCAGCCAGCGACTCACCTTTAGGTGAGCCCGCTTCTGAAGCTGCGTTCGCTTTCGCTTACGCTGCCTAAGACACGCTTAGAGGAGATGCTTGGGGCAACTCTAGGAGTGGAAAATACTCAAGCTGCAGGAAAGAAGGTGATTGAGTCTTTCTTAAGTAAAAAATCATCTCCTGATAATGAAACCTGTTTGTCGGCTGTTGTCGGGTAGTAGTAAAGACAGACTAAACTTGTAGAAGCTGATTAAAGATTGTTTGCGGACGTGGGTTCGACTCCCACCGTCTCCACCAAGAAAAGAAAGGCGCCTTTAGGGGGCGTCTTTTTTTTGGTTTAGGATATAAGAGTGAGAGGATGGGAGTGGTTGTTTCCAGTTAAGTGCGCTGGTTGTGGTAAGGAGGGGGTGGAGTTGTGTGAGGGGTGTAGATTGAGGTTAGTTAAGGCGAGGCAGGTTTGTGTTGAGTGTAGAAAAGGTTCGATTGGTGGTCGGACTCACAAGAGGTGTTGTAAAGAGTTGGGCCTAGATGCGGTTTTTAGAGTTTTTAGATATGAAGGATTGATGCAGAGGGTAATTAAGGCAGTTAAGTACCGGTTTAGACACCAGTTGCTTAGAGAGTGCGTGGGAGAGTATGGAAGGAGACAGGTTTTTATGAGAGTGGATGGGGTGGTGCCGGTGCCACTACATAGAGTAAGAGAGAACTGGAGAGGTTTTAATCAAGCAATGATGTTGGCTGAGATTTTGGCAGAGAGTTGGGGTGTTAAGGTGTTGGAAGTGGTTAAAAGAAAAAAAGCGACCAGGCCTGTGGCAGAGATGGGAAAAAATGAGAGGGAAAGGGAGATTTTGGGAGCATTTGAGCTGGTAAATATGGAGTTGATTAAGGGGAAGAGATTGGTGGTGGTAGATGATGTAGTGACAACAGGAGGAACTATGAAGGAGGTAGCTAAGGTGCTTAAGAAGGGAGGTGCAAGATGGGTGGGTGGATGGGCCTTGGCAGGCTAGAGGCTGAAAAATGGTAAAATTATGGTGTTGGTGGGGTGCTCCGAATGGTAAGGAACCAGTCTTGAAAACTGGCGCCCGCAAGGGCTTGCAGGTTCGAGTCCTGTCCCCACCGCCAGGTAGTTGACTGCGTGTTTGGGTTTTGTTAGGGTAATAGTATGGTTGGGAGAGAGTCTAAGGTGGTTTTAGCAAGGAAACTTAGGGATGAGGGTTGGTGTTACAGGGCCATAGCGTCAAAATTGGGAGTGCACCCCTCGATGGTGAGTTGTTGGTGTAACGATTTGGGTAGGTCGGTGGTGAAAAGAAATGGTTTGGTTAGGAAAAATCATTTAAAGAGAATGAGATTTTACAGAATGGATAGAGTTAGTGTTGATAGTTTGAGGGATGACGAGGCTCGAGTTTTGGCTGCAATTTTGTATTGGTGTGAAGGAAGTAAATATCCATCAACGACACACCTCGGGTTTACAAGTAGTGATGAGCAAATGCAAAAAGTTTTTATTGGTTTGTTGAGAAGAGGGTTTGTTCTTGATGAGACTAAATTTAGGGTATGGTTGCAGATTCATGAGTCTCACGACAGGTCGGAGGTTATTGGGTTTTGGTCAGGCGTTTTGTCAATCCCTGTGTCACGGTTCTACAGACCTAAAGTGACGAGGAAGGTTGGTGGGAAGTATAGGAGCGTTTATCATGGAACGTGTAGCTTGAGATACTATGATTATTCGATGAATATCAGGTTGATGGGGATTTATTCGAGGTGGGCTTCAGGCGTTCTGAGGCTGGTGGCATGATAGAATGTATAAGCATGGAGACGTCGCCTAGAGGCCGATGGCAGCGGGTTGCTAACCCGCGTCCTTAACGGGACACGTGGGTTCGAATCCCACCGTCTCCGCAGAGTAATTATTTAAAGTATTTTAGTGTGGTTGGTGAGAAGAGGAAAAATGATACGATTAAGGTATGGAGAAAAAGAAAGGAGAGGTGGTGCAGGATTATGGTCAGGAGAGAGAGTTGTTGCGATGGGAAGCTGAGGAGAGGTTGGCTATAAAGAAGTCGAGGGATTTTTATAGCACAATGATGGTGTTGGCGATCTTAGTAGGTATTGTGTTGTTTTTCATTGAAGGAATTATGCCAGTGTTGGTGGTGGCGGCAATTTTATTTGTAGGGTATGCATTGATTAATGCAGAGCCGAGAATAGTGATGCATCAGATTACGAATAAAGGAATTGTGACTGAAGGGGCAAGATATGTTTGGGATGAGCTAGGCAATTATTGGATTGATGAGCAGGAAGGTAGAAAGGTATTGCACGTGATGACATATCGACGGTGGCCGACAAGGTTGGTAATGGTGTTACCTAAGAGCGGTGGAGTAAATGAAAACGATGTTAAGAGAGTGTTGAGTGAGTATCTGGAGTGGGAGGTGCCTACTGTGACGAGAATAGACAAGATGGTGAGTTGGTTTAATGAGAAAGTTCCGTTGGAGTAGATAGGTTATACGGGGCGGAGGAGGTGGGATTCGAACCCACGTGTGCTTGCGCACACCTGCTTTCCAAGCAGGCAGAATGGACCGCTATCTGACTCCTCCGGAGTTTGTTTATTATACCAAGGCCAAGACTTGTTTTATTGAGTAGTAGATTTAGGGAGATCTGGTGATGTTTGATTTGGTGGTGAAGTGCCCCCAGGAGGAATCGAACCTCCAGCTACGGTTCCGGAAACCGTTGTTTTATCCATTAAACTATGAGGGCTAGAGGGAATGAAATTTGGCGGTGGGGGTGGGATTCGAACCCACGGTAAGCTTGCGCCTACATCGCTTTTCGAGAGCGACCAGTTCAACCACTCCTGCACCCCACCTAATGGATATGGATGCGCACCCGGCGCGATTCGAACGCACGACCCCCAGTTCCGCAAACTGGTGCTCTATCCAGCTGAGCTACGGGTGCAGATAGGTAATTTTACCATTTATATGGCTAGATGAAGTAGAATTGGGACTGAATGGATATTGTGAAGTCAAATATTGTGAATAGATATTTGTTGAGGGGTTATACTATGTCGGAATAGAGGAGAAGATATGGATCAAATAGAAGAGATTAAGGCAAAAATCGATATCGTGGAGTTGGTGGGGTCGTATGTGAACCTAAAGCAGGCGGGGAGGAACTTTAAGGGTTTGTGTCCGTTTCATCAGGAAAAGACGCCGTCATTCATGGTTAATCCGGAGCTGCAGATATACAAGTGCTTTGGGTGTGGAAAGGGTGGCGATGCGATCTCCTTTATTCAGGAGGTGGAAGGGGTGGAGTTTAGGGAGGCACTGGAGATGTTGGCTGAGAAGGCAGGTGTGGTTTTAAAATTTGAGCGTAAGCAAGGGGGAGGGGTAAGAGATCAGTTATTGGCTGTGAATGAGGCGGCAGCTGAGTATTATCATTTTTTGTTAAGTAAACACCAAGTGGGAGGAGAAGCGAGAAAGTATTTGTCGGGAAGAGGATTAAACGAGAAGGTGATAGAGAGTTTTAGATTGGGATATGCATTGCCCACGTGGGATGGTTTAGTGAAGTATTTGGTGGGTAAGAAGGGTTACAAGATTGATTTGCTGGAACAAGCTGGTTTGGTGGTCAAGACGGGAGAGAACAAGGCATATGATCGATTTAGGGACAGGGTGGTTTTTCCATTGATTGATCACAGGGGAAGGGTGGTGGGATTGGCAGGTAGAGTAATGCCAGGGGCTGATGAGAAAGCGGGGGCTAAATATATTAACTCACCCGAGACTGAGGTGTATCACAAGTCAGAGATGTTGTATGGTTTTTATCAAGCCAAGCAAGCTATACGAGAAAAGGATCGAGTAGTGTTAGTGGAGGGTGAGATGGATATGATTAGTAGTTTTGTGGCAGGTGTGGGAGAAACAGTCGCGGTAAAGGGAACAGCATTAACAGAGGGGCAGATAAGGCTGATAAGGAGGATGACGAGGAATTTGATATTGGCGTTGGATGCAGATGGTGCTGGTCAGACGGCGACAAGAAGGTCGATTGAGTTGGCTGAGAAGGAAGGTATGTATGTGCGGGTAGTGAAGGTAAGTGGGGGTAAGGATCCTGATGACGTGGCTAGGGAAAAACCAGGAGAGTGGCGGAAGATGGTGGAACAGGCGGTGGATGTATATGACTACTATATCGAGAGTGCGGTGGAGAGATATGGTGGTGCTCAAGCACAAGATAAACGGAGGATGAGTGAGGAGGTGGTGCCGGTGCTGGCAAGAATCGAGAATGAAGTCATGAGAATGCATTATGCAAAGAAGTTGGCGAGAGTCTTGGAGGTGGAGACGGAGGTGGTTTTAAGTGAGATGTCCAGAGTAGGGAGGATGAGTGTGGTGCGAGGAGAAAATATGAGTGAGGATGTGAGCGAGGTGAAGGATAGGGGTAGTGGAATGGAGAGACAGATATTGGCTTTGTTGTTGCGGTTAGATAAAGAGAAAGGTGAGGGGGTATTAGAAGAAGTAGTGGATTTAATGGAGGATAGTTTACAAAGAGTGGTTAAGGAATGGTTTGGAAGCAAGAAAGAAGTGGTTGAGTTTATTAAATCACTGCCGGCTGAGCTACGAGGTTTGGCAGAGGAGGCGTATATTCAGGAGGTTGATGAAGAGAGGGCAGAGAGAGATTTACGTGAAGTGGTAGAACAGTGGAGAAAAAAAAGGTGGAGAGAGGTGATGGAGAGCTTAAGGAAAGAGCTGGTTGAAGCAGAGGAAAATGGAGACGATGAGAGAGTGGCTAAGCTTCGGGATAAAGTGGTGAGATTGAGCAAAAAAATAGCTAAAGTTTGAAAAAGATGAGAAGCAATGATATATTAGGCGCAGTTTGATGAACCACCCAAAGAAAGGGGTGGATTTTTTCAGTTGTATAAAGGATGGCTACTAAGAAGAATAAGATAACGATCCCAAAGCAAACCATCAGTTGGGAAGGATTGCTGGAACAGGGCCGCGAACAGGGGTTTGTGACTCAAGAGGATATTTTGCGCCTATTTCCTGAGGCTGAGGAGCATATTGATGAGGTTGACAAGCTATATGATCAGTTATTGAAGGAGGAGATTGATGTATTTGAGACGGTGGAGGAAGGTGAAGAGGTTGAGGTAAGCGAGGTAAGTGAGGAACTAGAAAAGGAACTTGAGGCATTAACGGCTTTGGATGATAAGGCGATTAAGGATCCGGTAAGAATGTATTTAAAAGAGATTGGTCGGATTCCTTTGTTGGCTCGAGAGGAGGAGATTTCTTTAGCGCAGAGAGTGGATAAGGGAGATGTAAAGGCAAAGGAGAAGTTGACCTCGAGTAACTTGAGATTGGTGGTGTCGATTGCAAAGAAGTATATCGGCAGAGGAATGAGCTTCTTGGACTTAATCCAGGAGGGAAACAAGGGACTAATTCGAGCGGTAGAGAAGTATGACTGGACCAAGGGTTTTAAGTTTTCAACCTATGCAACTTGGTGGATTAGACAGGCGATCACTAGAGCGATTGCAGATCAGGCAAGGACGATTCGAATTCCGGTTCACATGGTGGAGACAATCAACAAGCTAATGAAGACACAGAGGCAGTTGATGCAAGAACTGGGCAGAGAGCCAACTCCGGAAGAGGTAGGAAGTGTGCTGGAGATAGATCCTGATAGAGTTAGGGAGATTTTTAAGATTGCTCAGAAGACAACCTCACTAGAGACACCGATTGGAGATGAAGAGGATTCGCTATTGGGTGATTTTATTCCTGATGAGACACAGGCTTCACCTTATGACCAGACTTCTCAGAGATTACTTAAGGAAAATGTACAGGAAGTGATGGACTCGTTGTCTGATCGGGAGAAGAAGGTGTTAGAGATGCGATTTGGATTGCATGGTGAGAAGCCAATGACTTTAGAAGAGGTGGGGAGAGAGTTTGGAGTGACCAGAGAGCGGATTAGACAGATTGAAGCTAAGGCATTAAGAAAACTGCGCCATCCATCATCAAAGAAAAAACTGCAGGATTATCTTTAGGAGTTATTCTTCCAAAAAGGAAGCGAGGAGATCATGGAAGCTGGGAGCGCCTGGAACATCATGGCAGTCACGGCATCGGGCTTCGTAGTTTTCCTGGGCACCAACAACAATGAGAGGGCTGTTGTAGGGAGCGGGCTGGCCATCAATGAGGCGTTGGGTGCGATCGGCATCGAGTGAGCCACAGTGAGCACAAACGGCAGTTAACTTTTCGACTTGGCTGGCATGGGCTAGGAGTTCGGGCATGGGACCAAAACCCTCACCTTTAAAGTCAAGGCCGAGACCGGCGATGACAACTAGGCGACCTTCATGAACCAGTTGTTCGACAGTGAGAATCATGGCTTGGTGAAGTTGGTGGGCTTTATGAGGATCGTCGGGATCAGTGTAGAACTGGGCTTCGTCCCAGAGAACGACTAGAGTTTCCGGCTTAATGTGTTGGTAGACCTCAAAAGGGTGGGCATAGGCTTCGCAAGGATGGGAGAGACCAGAGTGGGAGTTTAGGGTAGTGGGGCCGTTGTAACGATTATCAATGGGGTGCTTGAAGGCTTGGGTGGGGATGCCGGAGCGTTCAAATCGTTTGGCCATGGTGATGAGGCGTTCGGTTTTGCCGGAGTACATGGAGGCGTCGATGACGCGGAGT
The DNA here is from genome assembly GCF_009936135.1 of Candidatus Chazhemtobacterium aquaticus. Taxonomy (NCBI): domain Bacteria; family Candidatus Chazhemtobacteraceae; genus Candidatus Chazhemtobacterium; species Candidatus Chazhemtobacterium aquaticus. Next base: position 174,512 of record NZ_CP047901.1, on the reverse strand, counting down.
TTGCCGTCTTTTCCGCGAAGGTTTTCTACGTGGTTTCGTTTTTCTTTTGGAACTGCCACAGGGGTGATTATATGGCCCTAAAAAAAGTTTGCAAGGGGAGAAAGAAATGATAGGATGTGGGTATGTTAGTAAACTTAGTAGTGAATGCGATTGCTTTTTATGTAGTAGCTTATCTGATTCCTGGGGTGGAGATTGCAGGATGGGAGGCTTTGTTAGTAGTGGCGGTAGTGTGGGGGATAATGGCGATGCTGGTGAGGCCATTACTGGTATTACTAACGTTGCCGGTGAATATCGCAACACTGGGATTGTTTACCTTTGTGATTAATGCGTTGCTACTTATGTTGACGGCTAGATTGGTACCAGGATTTGAGATTGTGAGTTTCTGGGTGGCGTTACTGGCAGCGGTGATGTTGTCTTTGGTTAATATGGTGCTATCAAGGATTAGATGAGAGGTAACTGGGAGATAATGGAGGCGGCAATGGGTGGGTGGTGGACGGTGTTGATGTTGATAATCGTGGCTGATGTGATTTTACGAGGCATGGGAATGTGGAGAGCGGCTAGAAAAGGACAGCAAGGCTGGTTTGTGGCAATGTTGGTGATAAATAGCGTGGGGATATTGCCGGTGGTTTATATGCTGTTTTTTGAGAAAAAGGGGAAGAAATAAAGTTTTTTTGAGGCTGGAGAGGTAGAGGTTTTATTAGTTTTACGGTAGAATGAGAGAGTTCTTTTATTCCCCGGTAGCTCAGCGGTAGAGCAGGAAGCTGTTAACTTCAAGGTCGCTGGTTCGAATCCAGCCCGGGGAGCCAGGCTTGACGATGTGCATAAAATGCGATTTTGTCGAATGGTTTTTTCCATTCATATCGCACTTTTTTGCCATCTAAGGTAAGGTTCTGAAGTGTCATGTTGATTAGGATGCGTTTTTCTTTCTGTTCGGAACGTTTTAGCAGATCTGCTGCCTTGTTGGCGAGTTTTAGGATGTATTCTGAGGCTAGATAGTAGTCCTTGTCGACTGTTTGGAGTCTTGATATTTTTGTTGATATTTCGTCTTGTTTATTGCGATACTCTTCTCGTTTTTTCTCATAGAAGTCCATAGTAATACATCTATAAGAAAGTAGTTCTTGTTACCTCCTGCATTCATGATGTCAGAGGTCTTATTGGTCAGGCTTTTGAGAGCTGTTGGAGTGTCTTCGATTTTGATTATCTTTTCGTCTTGTTCCAGTTGAAGAAGGATGTCGTGAAGTTGGCCTAAATCAATTCTTGAAAGTCCGTTACCTGTGCCAAGTCTGAGTTTGGTGAAGTATTCTTTGCTAGTGAACTGTCTAGCTTCGTTAATAGCTTCAACAGTGATGTTGAGTTTTTCTTCGTAGGTCATTAGTCGTTACATCTTTATTGTTGTTTATCTTATTTTATCAAGTTTATGTTAGAATCTGCTCATGGCAGGCAGTAAGATACCTGTAATAGGACAGGTGCTTAATGAGAGAAATCAATCTCACGATACGAGAAAGAAGGTAATAATTAAGCTTGAACGAGAGTTGGGCAGGACTGTTATTTCTCTTTTTACTAGCTTTAAATATCCAGTTATCTTGAGTGATGATGATGCTGATATGCTAGAGGCTTTATTGCAGACAATGGACTTGAGTGATGGTATTGCTTTATTGCTAAGTTCGCCAGGCGGAAGTGGTTTGGCCGCAGAACGAATAATAAATATTTGTAGACGGTACAGTGGCACAGGTGACTACTGGGTAATCATTCCAGGGAAAGCTAAATCTGCTGCGACTATGGTATGTTTCGGTGCAAGCAAAATATATATGGGACCAGCTTCGGAGTTGGGACCTATTGATCCTCAATTGTCGTTTGTGGAAGATGGTAGGTATAAGAGGTTTTCGCTATATAACATTGTGGAGAGTTATAGAGACTTGTTCGATAAGGCGACAAATGAAAAAGGGAATCTCGAACCTTATCTCCAACAACTTCTCAGATATGACTCAAGAGAAATAAAAGAATACGAAGATGCAATCTCCTTGTCAGCAGATATTGCGGTCGGAGCTTTGAAAACAGGGATGATGTCGTCATTAAGTAAAAAAGACATAAAAAAGAACATAAAGATGTTCTTAACGCCAAAAGTTACAAAGGCTCATGGCCGCCTAATTGATAGAGACAAGGCTAATTCTTGCAAGTTGGTGGTTGAGAACATGGAAAAAGATGATAAGGTTTGGTCGCCTAGTTATGAACTATTTGTGCGTCTGAATAGTTTTGTTTCTAATCAGGTAACCAAGTGCGTGGAAAGTAGAGAACAGTCATATGTCTCCAGCATTGATGCACATCAATGATATATTGAAAGTATGAAGAAGACGATAAAAAAAGCTACATCTGTTAAGAAGATTACTAAGAAAATTGAAAAGGCAAAGCAAGAGTATAAGAAAATTTATGTTGATATGGGGCCGTTTATTCCTGAGACAAAAAGAGAAGAGATTACTACAGAAGGAAAATGGCGGACAACTTCGTCTTTGAGTCTTTATTAGGTTTGTGAATGACCAAGGGTAAAAAACAAGAAGAAGTCTTGATTAGTCCCTACACCGCCGTGCGTCTTTTTGCCAAGACATATCTGAATGTTGGTGGTGTTTTACTGAGTGATAGGCGATATAAGGTTACGAGGGAGGCGTGGATCGCTTCTATGTTTCTGATCGCACTTCAAGATAAGTTTGGCATGGAATGGTGGTTTACACCTGTAAGAGATGATGGTTCACCAGACTTTAACTGTTACTCGTTTGTGGAAGGGGAGATTGGTAATTCGAAGGAACTGTTGAAACTTGAAGTTTTTGAATGGAGGAAAGAAGTTGAAGAAGAAGATATTGTAGAAGCTGTAAAGAAGATTAAATTGAATAAGATTGTAGATCCAAATATTACCTTACTTTGTTATGTTCGGAGAAATGTTGTAATTCCCCCTGCAACCATCTTGAAGGATAAATTTGCAAATTTAAATCCTAAAGTTAAGGATATTTGGTATATCGGTGATGTTACTCCTGATTCAAAGGAATGGAGAATTACGCAAGTATTTCCTAACATAGTGGCAATAGATCTTGATTATGACAAGGTGTTAGGCACAAAGGAAGAAAGGTCCTTTATAACGTCGTCTTTTGGGAAAACTGAAGGAGATAAATTCAAACCTACAGGTAAAGAAGTTTTACTTACCCCAGAGTTTGATATAGAGGTGCAATAGTTTTGGTTTCTAGCTTTATTAGTGTTTCTGATAGATCAATTTCTTGGTTGAGGAACGAGTCCAGTAGGGGGAGGAGAATGAAATTTCGGAAGCTTTGACGAGGCAGATACAGGATGAGGTTATTGCAGCAGAGCGTGTAAAACATGAGGAAGAGCTCGAATCAGTGAGGAAACAAGCAGAGCAGGATGCTGGTAAAAAACTTGAGTCTCAATATGAGCTCACAGTCAAGAATCTCACGGAAACTGCAAATGAAGAAAAAGATAGGAATAAAGCCTTGCTTAAACAATTGGAAGATTTAAATACAGAGATTAGAGGTCTGAGAAGAAAGGATGAGGAGAGAGATCTTCAGATGAAAAAAACTATAGCTGAGGAAGAAGAAAAGATTAGACTTGACGCTAGAAGGCAAGCAGAATCGGAGCATCAATTGAAGGATAGGGAAAAAGACAAGAAGTTGAGTGATCTCGAGCAGCAACTTAAAGATGCTCAGATCAAGTTGCAACAAGGATCTCAGCAAACACAAGGCGAGATCCTAGAGCTGGAAATAGAATCTCTATTAAGAGATACCTTTGCCTTTGATTTGGTAGATGAGATTAAAAAGGGACAAAACGGGGCAGACATTAGACAGACGGTTTGTTCTCGAAATGGGACGAAATGTGGGGTGATTCTTTGGGAATTTAAAAACTACCAGAAGAACTGGTCAGATAGTTGGTTGTCTAAACTTAAACAAGATCAACGGAATGAAAGTGCTGATGTAGCGATTTTGGTTTCGAGCACGATTCCAAATAACATGCAGTCTGATATGGAATTTAGGGATGGCGTTTGGGTTTGTAAGCCAAGCTTGGTCGTCCCTCTTGCTACAGCACTTCGTGATCGTTTACATGATGTCGCACGTCAAAAAGCAATAGGAGAACACAGAGGTAAAAAGGCTGATTTGATGTTTGACTACATTACTGGGACGGAATTTCGCCAACAAGTAGAGGCAATGGTAGAGGTTCACCAGGAAATGAAAGATCAAATTGATAGAGAAAGGAAAGCTTATGAATCTTCATGGAAAAAGCGAGAACAACAATTAAATAGATATTTATTAGGCTTGGCGGGGGTTTGTGGGAATGTTCAAGGAATAGCTGGACAATCTTCTATACCGACATTTAAAGGTTTGGATGTTTTGGAGTTAGAAAGTGGTCTTTAATTATGAAATTTGGACTAAGAACACCCTCTCTTAAAAAAAGAATTGCTGCCAGAACCTCCTGGAAGCGAGTTGTGCGTCATAGTTTGGGTCTTAAGGCTCCAAGAGGTATGGGGTTGCTTACAAATCCCAAAAAAGCACTTTACAACCGTGTCTATAGTAGGACCACTGTGGGTGTTGACAGGCTCCTTAAAGTCCCGAAAACGCGAAAGAACTCATCCTCGCGTAATGCTAATGACGATCTTCGTCCAGGCATCGAAATATCAAATACGGGGAACATAATCAGGAGCTCTAGTAAGGCCTTAACTGTGACGAGTAAGAATTTTGTGGAGCTGCGAAATCAGGTGACTGACATCTATAACAAGCGAATGGAGCTTAACAAAGAACTTCGGTCAGCTAAGATCAAGTTTTACGCCTTAACAGCTGCTCATTTACTCAGTTTTCCTTTGATTGTTGGATTCTTCAACAAGAAAATCGCTGTTATGCGTACCGATCAGCAAAAGCTCGTCAAAAAAATTGAGGAATTAGTCTTGGAAACTTACGTCAAGCTTACCTTTGCAGATAAGTCACAGTTGGAGAAGAGCTGGCTAAACTGCATTGACGCATTCGACGAGCTGATGAAGAGTAAGAAGATTTGGGATTTAACCTACGCTGAGTCGGTTGATAAAGCCAAAGCTCGTACTATTGCCCAAACCGCCACTAAGCGCACTCTCATTAACGGAGATGATAAAAAAGTGGTCGATTTCATCAAAAGTGATCTGCCCTCTTTGTACCTAGCAAATAGTAACGGTCCAGATTTGTTTTTCTTTCCCACTTTTTTACTTTTGTATAAGGGCAATCAAGAGTTTGGTATTTTTGATTTGAAAGAAATAAAGGCAGTAATGAAGCTTACTGGATATGTCGAAGAAGAAAAAGTTCCTGGTGACACCGAGGTAATCCAGCATACATGGAAGAAAACAAACAAAGATGGTTCTCGCGATCGACGATTTAAGGGTAACTACCAAATTCCGATTGTGAAGTACGGTGACTTAACACTCACTTCAGAGGCGGGACTAGAGGAGTCTTTTATGTTTAGTAACTTTGACGCCTTTACTGAGTTTGCTAAAACATTTGAGCATCACATCGCATTATTAGTGAGGATTAAATAATGCTGGGACTTTTTAACAAACCAAAGAAAATCGAAGGTGATATTGGTTACTATGGTTTGGAGGATTGGTGGTTGTCCATGTTTACCAAGGATGAAAGAAACCGGATTGAAGAGGTGTATCATCCCATGGGTGGTGATTCTGAAACAAAGCCGCTAACAGAGGGAAAGCTTACCTACTCATCACAAACCGCGGCGGGTTTGTTGCATTGCCTTGCTGGTTGGTTTAACAAGCCAGGAGACAGAGAGATAGCGAAGAAAATCATCGAAAAAGCAAACGAGTTGGCTGATGAAGGTGATGATATTCTTGATCAGCATTTTGCACTACAACAACGGATGGAGATTTACTATCGAGAACGGGATGCTAACCCCGATGCACTAGATGAAGCAATTAAGGCTTGTGAGAACCAAATAAAGATTGCTCCGGCAGCAGCTAAACAATTCCTGAAGGAATATCCCAAACAGCCATTACCTGGTCACGCTGGGTACACGCAATTGGCTATCATCCTAAAGAAGCAAGGTAAGTACAAAGAACTTATTGAACTTTGTCAGCAAGCCAAAATTCAGGGGTGGGATGGAGATTGGGATAAACGGATGGTGGACGCTGAGAAGAAGTCGGTCTAAAAGGGGTTGGGAGAAGGATCGGAGAGGAAAGTTAGTATCTGATTCCGCAAAAAATTTGAACTACATTTGAGGAGTTTTTTATCGACAGATAGGGAAATACCTTATATAATGCACACATAATGTTAGAAATGGTTGAGCGGCAAGTCAGCCGTATCGTCAACCTGCCCAAACTTAAAGAAGCTAATTTTTCCAGCGAGATAGAAGTTCGTCCGGGTTCCCCTTTTTATGTTTGTGTCCTTGAGAAGGAGGATGGGGAGAAGATTATTTTGAAGATGGGGACGCCGGGAAGAGTGAAGAAAGAGGTTGAAGGGTATGGTTTGGTGCCAGAGATATTTCCTAAGCCTAAAATATTGTCCGTTTCTAATTGGGGGATCGAGTATGAGTTTTTTGAGGGAGAAGAGTTGTTTGACTTGGTTCGAGGAGACAGGCAAGAAGCGTTTCAAACATATCAGGACTATGTAGACAGGACTATGGCATTATGGACGGGAAATATGCGGAAGGCGGGTGAGGAAAAGACTGTATATGACCACCGCCGTTTGACAGAAAAAACCTTGAAGAAAATAGGTAAGAGTTTGGAAAGTGGAAAAGTTGGTTTTGCCGGGGATCAACCAATGGTAATTAATGGTAGAGAGTACCCTTCTTTGAAGGATACTTTTGGTTTGGCTGTTTCTTTGGTGGGAGAGCCAGAAGAGATAGTGCTGGATACTGGTGATGCCAATGGATCAAATATTTTGATAGCTCAAGATGGAAGATGGGTATTAATTGACTTTGAAAAGGCTGGTTGGTATGACCCGGCCTACATCATTGCTAGACAGATCGGACAGTGGGCATTGACCGTTAATGATCCCAATGATGTCAGTTGCTCTTACTCTCTCCGGGGAAATAAAAATGTAATTGAGTACTCGGCTGATGTTCCCAATTTGGTTTCACTAATGGAAACAGAGGCAATGGTGCTGGGGAGTTATCTTACAAGTGTCGGGGATAACTCGTGGAAGCAGCGGGCGGCGTGTTATCAACTGGTTTTTTTGTCGAGGATGGCTGTTCTAAGCTCATCAAGGTTTTATAGCTTGCTGCGGCAAAAAGACTTGTCGAAAGTTGTCATGGCTAAAGCAGTAGAGGGTTTTTATCAATTAATTGATTAATAATGGAAAGACTAAGAGGTTTTTACACTCAAACAGTTCCCTTTGAAGCTAAGCATAGCGAAAGCACTTTAAGGTTATACCAGGATGTTTTTGGTTATAAGGACTACAGTCCGTATATCCAACAATTAATGGCAGGTGACATGAGCGGTTGGGACTGGAGATATAGGGATGGGTCTTCTGTACGGTTGGTTGCGCTTCAGGAGGATGGAGAAGTAGCCGGCCATTTGGGAGCGACAATTAAGGATGTTCAGGTAGGTGATCATACAATAAGAGGGGCAGAGATTATTGAGGGTGTAGTCAAACCATCACTAAGGGGCGGCATCACTCTTTATAAATTGATACAGGAGGTGCGTCACCAGCTAATTGATGTTAATGGTATTGACTTCGCAATTTTATTTCCAAATAGTTTTTCGGCAGGGACGGTGCTTAAGAGGGCGACGGCACAAAGGGAAGCATTTTTATGGGAGAGGCCATTAGTTTCTGTTAAGGGAACTTTTGTAGAGCTAAGTGGTGAGGAATTTTTGAGTTTAGCGCCAGCTTTGTATTACCGGAGACTATTTGCCAACCCGGGAACAGTAAGAAGCGTGGACTATCTAAGATGGAGATATTTAGAAAACCCGTCTGGTAACTACCGCTTTATTGGTTCCTCGTCAGGCGAGGCAGTAGCGGTTATTAAGAGTTATGGAGAGACCAAGGGGCACATTGTTGATGTTGTAGCGATGGGCAAGGAGAGTTTCTTAGAAGTTGTTGATGGCAGCCAACAGGCATTAGCACAAATGGGGATGAAACTTGTTTCTTCTTATCCCTTGGTGGCTCCAGAGAGCCAGTGGTTACAGGAGTTGGGTTTTAGAAAAAACAGTTGGGGAAGACGGTTGGCGATGTTTACTGCAGGTGGCTTTTTTCCGGCCCAGGAGTTAGTAGATAATTGGTATTTAACAATGGGTGAACATAGTATCTTTTAATATGGCTGAAAGAGAAAATAGACCAGAGCTTTCGGTAATTATAGTCAACTACAATAGTGCCGACTATCTTGATGCTTGTTTGGAGTCTTTACGTCAGGATCAAGGGGTAATCTTTGAAACCGTAGTGGTTGACAATGCTTCGCCAGAGCCGTTTAGGCAAGTAACTGATAAATTTCCTGAAGTGAGGGTAATAGAGAGCGAGAAAAATGTCGGTTTTGCTGGGGCAAATAACAAGGTAATTGAAGAGACAGATACTCCTTTCGTATTGCTTCTAAACCCCGATACAGAGGTAACTGAGGAAGCATTAGGTAGTTTGGTTAACTTCTTAAAGGAGAACCAAAATGTGGGAGTGGTTGGCCCCAAGTTAGTCCACAATGATGGTTCGGTTGATTGGCGTTGCCGCAGGGGTTTACCAACGCCCCAAAATATGTTGGCCAAGGCCTTGGGCTTGAAGAAGTTGTTTCCTGATGATCCGCGATTTAGCCAATATAGTCTTAGTCACCTCGATCCTAATGAAACCGCAGAGGTTGGGGCAGTATCAGGGGCTTGTATGATGGTACGAAGGGAAGCAATTGAGCAGGCAGGTTTGTTGGATGAAGGATATTTCATGATGATAGAAGACGTTGATTGGATGTATCGTATAGGTCAAACAGTCAACCCGGAAACTGGTGAAACTTGGGACATTTTTTATTTTCCAGAGGTTGAGGTTGTACATCATGGAGGAAAGAGTAGGGCAAAGGCTCCATTTAAGTCCAGTCTTGATCTTTACCGCTCAATGAGAAGGTTTAACAACAAACACTTTCTTCCAGAGCATAATTTACTGATGAGAATTATGCTTGAAGCGGGACTGTTGGTATATTGGGGCATTTCCGCGAGTAAAGTTATCAAATATCACTTAAAAAACAAATGACAAATGGAGCGGCAGGTATTGTGTTTAACAAAACTAGAAAAGGAGTGTTGCTGGTAAAGAGGCGGGATCTGCCTGTATGGGTAGTACCTGGAGGAGGCATTGGCCCAAATGAAGAGCCCAAGTATGCTTCTAAGAGGGAAACCGAAGAGGAGACGGGCTTTAAGGTTAGGGTGGTAAGACAAACTGGTGTTTATCAAAAACAGACTAACAAGCCAACTGGCAAGACCTATGTCTTTGAGTGTCGGGTGGTGTCGGGAAAGCCCCGTTTGGGAAAAGAAACGGCGGCGGTTAGGTATTGGCCATTAAAACGCCTACCTTCTCAGCTACCTTTTTATCAAAAGGTTTGGGTTGAGGATGCTGCGAAGAATTTGGAAAGTGTTATTGAAAGAAAACAGGACATAAATACCAAGAAGCTCTTTTTATATTATTTGCGGTCGCCGGAAATAATTTTGACTTATTTGTATAGGCAGCTTACTAGGTTATTAAAATGAGTCGCCTGGAGAGGGAAGTTTCCAAGGAAAGGTTGGCGGGATCGAATTTGGTTGTAGTTTCAGACCATGGTATGGACGGGGTAGGTGGTATACCGAGTTCGCTACAGACATACGCTGACCTATGGACATCGCAACTGGGTGGTCTGAAATTTTTATCTCCACGTGGGGATAAAAACTTTATCTTGGAAGCCCATGATGCTGCAGAAGAAATTTCAAGAGTTAACCCGGACTCCATTTTATTGATCCATCCGACGAGATACGGCTTGGCAACTTTTTATATGCTGCCAGATGAGTTAAAGGGTAGGGTAGTGGCTTATTGGCGTACTAAAACAGACCAGCCTCACGAGAGAAAGTTTGATAAAGCCATTGATGAAGTAAAGCATTGGTTAAGGAAGCCATCTAGGGGGTTAGTCACCGCTTTGCGGCGGTCAATGAAGGACTATGGTGTAAGGCATATTGCTAACTCAAGATCGGTGGCGCACTCGCTGGTCTTGGCCGGTATTGCTCAAGACGAAAATGGTGTGACTATCCACAGACCGCCACTTCATCCCAGACCAGAGAGGGAGTATTTAAGTTTTGATCAACGAGGTGTATCCCAATTTAATATATTGGTTGTGTCGAGGATATCTTCAGAGAAAGGTTTAGAAAACATCAGATTGCTGGGAGAGGAACTAAAGCGAAGTAATATTGAGAACTGGAACATAAGAGTAGTTGGGCCAATTGCTGATCCGAAATATTTTCAGATGTTAAAACAAGAGACTAGTGGTTTACCTGTTGAGTTTGTTGGAGAAAAAGGATGGCCGGAATTGGCCGACTATTACGCAGGATCACATCTCTTGTTTATGCCATCGCGGACGGAAAGTTGGGGACAGGTGACCGTTGAAGCGGCTAGAGAAGGTACTCCAGTTTTGTGTTTGCCGTCTCCAGGTTCGTTAGAAATTTTTGAAGAGACTAATGGATCGTTCGGAGCATTGATGGATATGGATCAAAGAAAAGAAATGGTGCAGTTTTTAAACTTACTTAACGATCCTGGTAACTGGAGTCAGTTATCACAGAGCTGTTTGGAAGGAAGCAAACGATATTCGGCTGAGGTCCTATGTCAATATTTGTTGGAGGACGTGGTGTTGAGATGAACTGAATAAATGAAGGAATAGTGTGAATTATAGCTGTTAGAGCGGAAGGGAGGGTTCAAAAAGATTAGATCTTGCTTATAGTGTGGGGTGGTAACGACATCTCTATGGTGGTGCTACTTTACTCGCGCTTTGTTCCATCAGGGGAGGTAAGAGGTTTTAACAAGGCCACCCCGGGGGTACCCCTCGAGGACAGAGGTGTGTAATCGTTACATAAAAACCAATGGGAAAATGGAGGCAGTGGAAGCAGTGGAGGCAATTTACAGTATTTAAGCGCTTAGGAGGGAGTAAAAGCTGGTATTATCATGCTTAATGCAAGTTCGAATAGCGTCCAGCGCTCGGAGCAGGTTAGTTGTTAATATAACCAATATAATATGGATACTGCCGAGGGTTGGACTATTTTTACTACAGTATTTGGAATTATTTCTGTAGGTATTAACATTTGGCAGTTTTCTGCTGCTCGTAAAGACGCTGAACATAAGAAATCACAGGTTAAAATTTGGCAGCAGGACGCGAACGGCATATCCACAGGTTTAAGGAGAATTGTTGTCGACGTTAACAATAATATGTATTCTGCAGTAAAAGACGTTGCAAATGCCGTTTGGACACTTGAAGCATCAGCGTTTTCTCTTTACCAATCTTTATACGAAGAGCGATTGGTAACAGAAGAAGAGTATAAAGCAAGGCAGAAGGAATTTGAGGAAAATCTAAAGAAACAACAAGGAATTAACGTCGCCCAAGACGAAAAAGTTAAGAAGAATTCTTGGTTTCCTCCATCTCTTTTTGTAACTTACTAACTAACTTATAATTCTTAGGCGCTATAAATAAGTTAGTTATATTAACACTGCGATCCTCGAGCCAACTTTGACGAGAGGCGTAAAAAGCTATCTTGTCAAACGGTTTTATCCAGTCATATCGGGCTTTTTTGCCCTTTAGCTCTAAGTTCTGAAGTGCCATTTTCAAAAGTAGCCGTTTTTCGTGAGCTTCAGAACTCTCAAAGATTTTTCCAGCGTTTTCAGCCAGCTTTAGCAGGTAAGATGAGGTTATGTAGTATTCCTCATCGGCAAACTGTAGCTTCTCAATTTTCTTGTTGATTGCCTTCTGTTTTACCCGATACTCTTTTCGTTTTATAACACAGAAGTCCTTAGTAATTCGTCATTATTAGAAGTGTTGACGTATTTTGGGGATCACAATATAATAGTTTTATAGACAGAGAGCGTGAATTCCTGCTTGTTCGGGATTGTATTCATAGCGCTGTCTATTTTTATTTTTCATCAAAGAATTCGTTAATTTTAAATTTAATTCCATATTTTGCTTTATAGTTGTGAGATTCTGCTAAGTAGTCAGTGTTAAGTTTGTTTTGAAGATGAACTAGTAGTCTGAACTTGGCGTTTTTTCTGTTAAGCCCAGCCACTTTGTATTTAATTTTAAATGAATACGCCACTGTTCCAATGAGGACATCTGCCATTTGAAGTTCGCTTACAGCATGAGATTCGAGCCGGCAAATACCATACAGGGCGTTCCTTCTGGCTTTCACCTTAACTTTTTTCTTAACTTCTTTTTCAAAGTTATCGTGCTTAGGCGTGCTCAAATCGTCAGCGAGGACAACAATATATTCACCTGCCTCAAGTGACTCCGCAATAAGTTTGCTTGTGAAAGAGTTGTAAGCTTTGTGATGATTGTTTCTAAAGTAGCTTTTTAGATCTAGGTTCTTTTTGTCAAACAATATGCTATTAAAGTGGGAATGTTTAGTATCAAAAAACAAATCTATAAATCCTTTATATAGCGTGAGATTGCTATTGCTGACATTTGCGAACTTGAATTCTGAATGAAACCCTGTCTTATTTTTATAGTTGACGATACTTTTATGTAGTTCTGATGGGTGGTGGAGCTTAAGTAACCCTAAGCCGAATAGTCGTTCTGTTGAGGGTGAGTGTAGTAGTCCCACCTCGTCCATAAAGCCGAAGGTGTTTTTAGCTGGTTTTGGTCCGGGTTTTGTGATTTTAGTCATACAATAATTGTTTGAAATTTAAAACAATTATTACATAATTGCAATAGTGTTTTTTAGAATAGTTGCCATGCCACTACATCTTTAATTTCGTTTGTCTTATTTTTTAAGTTTGAAAGACAAATATACTCTTCTTGTTGTCGTATAATGTTTCTAACGCTGTTTACAGTGTGGAGCTAGGTAAGTTAATATGGCAATTTATACAAAGAAAGGGAATCGATTAGAACTAGTAAGAGAGAAAAGGCTTGGCCTTGAGCGTGATATTCAGAAGCTTACCGAGGAAAATCTAGAAACAATTTTTGGCTTAAGATTTGTTAGTGGTTATCTGAATAATGAGTTTAGTGTACGGGTTCAGGAGCAGGATTTTTATATTGACACTCTGACTTTTGACGAACATCAAAAATCGTTCGTAATTATTGAGTATAAGAAGGACAGGAATTTTAGCGTTATTGATCAGGGTTTTTCTTATCTTTCTGCCATGCTTCATAATAAAGCTGAGTTTGTTTTAGAGCTTAATCGGCGTTTGAAAAAAAACTTTGATAAGGGTGATATTGACTGGGAGCAATCAAGATTGATCTTTATTTCTCCGGAGTTTACTAATTATCAGAAGAACGCAATTAACTTTAAAGATCTGCCGTTTTCCTTATATGAGGTAAAAACGTATGAAAACGGAATAGTTGAATTTGACCCCATAAAACCTTTTAAGACGACCGTATCAATTCAGGCATACACAAAGGATAAGCTTATAAAAGATGTGGCAAAAGAAGTTAAGGTATATGAGCTTGAAGACTTGGTAAAAGAGGGCTGGGAAGAGACGTTGACATTGCTTGCGGAGTTTGAAAAACAATTGATGGTGGTAAAACCTGAAACGAAGGTTAAATATACCAAGAAATATATTGCCTACATGTCAAGACATGGTCGCAATTATGCTGAAATCGTTCCCAATAAAAGAGGGCTCAAGATATATTATCGTTTCCACCACGATTATGTTAAAACTTCTTTGGAAATGATTGATTGTTCCAAAGTTGGCCATTGGACCAATGGTTCGTGTCATACTCTTGTATCTGATAGCAGGCAAATACCTGAGGCAGTAAGGTTATCAGAGCAATCGTTTTTATATTTGCATAGGGATATTTATAAATAGAAATAAAATGGCAGTAATAAAAGAGGAAACCACTCGTGAAAAGTGGATTGATGAGAAAGTTTATAAAGCTGTTTTGGTGATAATGTTGATGATAGCTAGTGGTCTTTGGATAAGGATGAGTGGATTGATTGGGACATCGGATTTGTATAAGCCTATTTTTCAAATGGCTAACATTTTAAGATGTGAAATAACCGAATCAACAAAAAAATCAGACGTTGGTGATTTTCTGGTTCTTACAGATATGTTTACCAATACTCCGTCGGTAAATTTTCCTTTAGGGGGAACTCAAGTTTGGGATAAGCTCTTAGAAGACGAAAATGTAGTAACTATTGGGGTTGTTACGTCATCGGGGGGTACTGATAATATTACTATAAATAAGAATGATGGTACGTTTTCTCGATCGAGTACTAGTGTTTGGGCAGGTAGCCAATCATTTTCGGGGTTTTGTGTTCAATAAATAAATCACGATTTGATTGTGGTTTGTATTGCTTTGGAGACAGGGAGCTTGTGACAAAAGTGTGTGGCCAGGACGTAGTTATACAAATTCTTCAAGTAAGATAGTATAATCGCGGCAAATGTTTTCTTGGTTAAGGAGAGTCCCTGGTTTTCGATCTGGCAAGTGGTGGAAATCTATAATTGCCTCTGGTTTTTACTTGCTTGTCTTTGTAATCTTGATGGTTATTATCTTTCCTTCCGCTCCCTCCCTTACCTTAGAAAAAAATGACCCAATCAATAAAGGCTCTGTTTCTATCGCTGGTAAAACCTACTCAGGAAAACCCGTGTATCTTATCAAAGATAATGAGGTTATCCAATCAGTTAAGTCTGATTCCAGCGGGAAGTTTTTCTTTGTCTTGAATGACCTAACCGATGGCAGCTACAACTATATGGTTGAGGTGTGTAGCTCAGAAGAAAAAGGAAAGTGTAGGAATGAAAATATCGTCATTACGATAGATCAAACCTCTCCCCCTAAGCCAGAAATTTTTTTACCCGATAATCTTCCTGATGATAGCGAAGAAGAAATAGTTATTAAGGGTGTTTCTGAGCCTAACGTAAAAATTGTTGCCTCTATCCAGGATAACGAGCTGTCCGCTACTACAACCAATGATAAAGGCGAGTTTGAGATTAAAACCGGTTTGGTTTTAGGTGCTAATACAATTAGTGTTAAGGCAATCGATGCTGTTGGCAATGAGAGTGCGGTTGGCGGGACTTTTGTGAACTTTAACCCTTCCAGATATAAGGCAAAAGTAATCAATGTTGTTGACGGCGACACCATCAAAATTGAGGGTGGTCAAGTAGTCAGGTATATTGGAATCGATACACCTGAAACAGTTCACCCCAGTAAACCAGTCCAGTGTTTTGGCAAGGAGGCTTCCGATAAGAATAGGGAGTTGGTTGAAGGCAAGGAAGTTAGGTTAGAAAAAGATGTTTCTGAAACCGATAGGTATGGCAGACTTTTAAGGTATGTTTGGCTTGGTGATATATTGGTGAATGAATACCTAGTTAGGGAAGGTTATGCTCAATCAAGCAGTTACCCTCCAGATTTAAAGTATCAAAATAAGTTTGTTGAAGCCCAAAGACAAGCGAGAGAGGAGAAAAAAGGATTATGGGGAGATGTCTGTAATGTCCAACCCACTCAAGTCCAGCAAAAGACTATTACCCCAACCCAGATTATTCAGCAGACCACTACTCCTACTCAGCCTCGACCGTCTAACCAAACTTCAGGGAGCTATGCTTGTGATTGTTCTAAAACTTGCTCTCAAATGTCATCTTGTGCCGAAGCTCAATACCAGTTGAATGCTTGCGGATGTGGGGCAAGGGATGCAGACAAGGACGGTATAGCTTGTGATAGTGATTGCCAGTAAATTACTTTATTTATCTAGCTTGAATTTGACTAATTTTTGCTATGTGTGTTTTAGGTCTTTGTTTTTTTAGATTAAGGGTGTGAAGAGAGGGAAAATAGCCAGAATGGCATTAAGGGACTATAATGATCTAAATAGGCTTATTGAAGAAGTGATAATCGGGATTGAGTAAGTGATTATCTTGTGGTCATTAGCTGAGCAATAGATATACGTTTGGGTTGGTGCGGATTGAAATTGTTGAGGAGAATGTTCACGGTGAATAGTTTGCTTTTGATTGTTTTGGGTGTCTTTAGTAAGTGATTAGTATTTGTTTGATTTATGTAGTTTTTTGGTAATTAATATGAAGAAGACCGTTCTTAAAACAAACAGTGCCCAGTTAATTTTGGAGGCAATTTTGGTGAGAGGATTGGATGTAAAGGTGATCTCTAGCCGCTTTAACTTACTTGAGCTTTCACACAAAGGAAGATCGGTATTTGTGATGGGAACTTCTTTTCCGGTTAACTCTCAACCTGCTTGTTTTGTGGCAAATAATAAGTTTCTGACAAGGAAGGTGTTGTTGGCTAATGGGATTCCGGTACCAAGAAGCTGGCTAGTTAGAACTAAGGTTGAGGCGAGAAAGTTGGTGACTGATAAAGATTTTTTCCCTTGTGTGTTAAAGCCGGTTAGAGGGGCTCATGGTAGAAGGGTGGTGGTCAATATTGAGTCGTTGGATGAGTTTGAGGAGGTGTTGTCGATGGTTTTTACGAGTCCGGGGAAAAAGAATGTTTTAGTTGAGGAGTATATAAAGGGTAAGGATTATCGTTTCTTTGTGGTGGGTGACAGGGTAGTTGCGGTGATGGAGAGAATACCGGCTCATGTGGTAGGTGATGGTGTTAAAAATATTCGAGAGCTGATTAAGAGATACAACGAGAATCCAGATGTGGGTGAGAGATACGAGAAGCCTTTGTGCAGGATAAAAGTGAATGGAGAGATAATGAGGAATCTTAAAAAACTAAATATGAAATTGACATATGTTCCGCAAAGAGGAGAGAAGGTGTTTCTGCGACAAAACGCTAATATCAGCACTGGGGGAATAGGGGTTGATGCAACTGATGAGGTAAGTGATGAAATTAAAGAGATAGCGGTGAGGGCGGCAAAAGCGGTGGGGATGGAGATAACGGGGGTAGATATGATTTATGACAAGATGTTGAATAATCCGACAGTGTTGGAGTTAAATGATTGTCCTGGGATTGATATTCGTCATTATCCGATGGAGGGAGAGTCTCGGGATGTAGCAGGTGAGATAGTTGAGTATTTGTACAAGGAGGAGTTAAGGGAGGCTGGGGAGAATAAGGTGTTGGTAGGGAGTGAGGAGTCAGTTAATCCAGTTGTTGTGAGTGTGGTTTGACTAGATTAGTCCGGAGAAAAGAAGTAGGAGAAACAATATGGTGGTAACGGCAAAGATAGCCAGGGTTTGAAGAAAGAGATTGAGAGCAGCCTTTTGTTTTTTGGCGAAAAGTAGAAGAAGAGGTTGGTAGCAGAAAAGATAGCCCATGACGGCAGCTGAGAGCGTGAATAGAGAGAGCATGGCAATGGGAGCAAGGAAAGAGTCGTTTTTGGGGGCGAACTGGGTGCCATAGTACATGATTGAGGAAACAAGGGTGATATATGCAGTGGCAGTGAGAGCGTTGAGGATAGGATTCTTGCTCATAAGGGTATTATACGCTGTGTTGGGTAATGAGGTCTTAAATTTGCCTTTTGGTATCGATGTGAGGATGTTAATATGGCTATATGAGTGTTTCTGTTCGCCATGTTTTTATTGCTGTTTTTATTATTGGGATGGCTCTTTGTAGTCGGGGGATTGGCTTGATCGCCAAGAACAATGACTGGATGAGTATTTATGCAATTGCTGGTTATGCGTTAGGTATCTTGGCTTTAGTTTTGTTTTTGTCGGTAATGGTTAGAAATAGATTTTTGTTTATATCCGGAGATAGGGAGGCGCTGGTTTTTCTTCTGGGAATAATTGTTGTTAAGTTTCTCATCGGGGTGGCATATTCCTTCTTTAACAAGTAGTGACAAAAACATTGTAATGGTTGTTGTACGACGTGATACTTTTTGAGCCTTGATGTGTTTATAGTTGTCTGGACTGGTACAGTTTTAGTATGAGTAAAAAGACAGTAACGAGACAGATTTATGAGAAAGTGTTTGAGTTATTGGAGGAAAGTCCTGAGGGAGTGCGATGGACGGATTTGTTGAAAAGAATTGGTGAGTCTAATCCAGAGTTTCATCCAAAGACAGTTAATGGCTGTGTGTGGAGATTGGTAGAGAAGTATCCGGATAGAGTGTATAAGCCGAGTAGGGGGGTGTTTAGGTTAAAAAAATATAAAGAGGGGGTAAATTGACATTGTTAGTGGGGAGATCTATAACGTAGGTAGGTTGGTATTAGTTCTTTAGAGAAAAAGAAAGGGAGGTAGAGATGAAGGGATTTATTGATTTTATTCGTGAGCAAGGTGTGGTGGGATTGGCAGTTGGTTTTATTTTAGGAGGAGCGGTATCAAAACTAGTCTCTGCTTTGGTAGAGGACATTATTGGTCCGGTATTGGCTCTTGGGTTAAGCAATGTTGAGAATCTACAGAGTGCTTATGTTCAGGTGGGTGCAGCCAAGATTATGTGGGGAGACTTTCTTAACGTGTTTATTGATTTTGTGGTGATTGCCTTGGTGGTTTATTTTGGAGTCAAGATGTTAGGACTTGATAAGCTGGATAAGAAGAAGGCATAAGGAAATGGAGGGGTGGGCAAGATTGTTTTGGGTTGACTATTGGTGGTGGTGTGGTAGGTTAAAGGTAATGAGGGTGGTTGGTGTTTATTCCCGGTTGGTTATTAAGTATTAGTCCGCTATAGGCGGCTTTTTTTATTTAGATAGATAGGAAGGGAGGTGAGAAAAAGATGAAAAAGATAACATTTATGTTTATAGGGATGGTGTTGATGGCATTATTTGGTTTGGTCACTTTAACAACGGTTGAGGCTAAGGCTGATAAATGTGTCACCATCCAGGATGGTGTGTTGACGTATTCGGCTGGTCACTTTTTGGAGGGAGAGCCACTGGTTAATGGCTTTGATGCTTATGGTTACAACTACCAAGGCCATATGTTTAAGGGCTCTTACGCTAATACTTATTTAGGTAAGGATGGTTTCCCGCCGTACGAGGGTGATGACGAAGCATATTTGGATGATAATCCGACAGCGGAGGGTACATGGTATTGGCCATATCGCACTACGCAGTTATTGATGAAGTGGGATGATGCTTGGTTGAGCAATAAAGACTGTGATGATGATGGAGAGCTGGATCGCCTTTACGATTATCCAAGCTATATAGGTTCAGGAGCATGGTTGACTAATCATATGTGGGATTCTTATGAAGAAGAGGATGAGACATATGAGTGGAATTACTTTACTAAAATAGTGGCAGCACCGGCTGATGCTTATAAGGATGGTGGTATGTGGTACACCAGTGATGGTGAGGAAATAGGTCCTGTTATATGGGGTGAGTTTGCTACCGTTTTGGAAGTATATAACGACCAAGGCACTGGAGAGCATGGAGTTTTGTACAAGAGTCCGGTGGGTCCGGGTTTTGGTAAGTTCTAAGGCTCTTGATTAAACGAACAGCCCGAGGTGTTAAGTCCGAGGGCTGTTTGTTATATGTGGAGGTTTTTTGTTTGTATAATCAAGTGGAAATGAAAAAGTTTTATATCAAGGCAGTATTGTTTTGGTTGGTTTTGTTGGTGTTGGCAATATTTAATGCGGTGGTGCGGGAGATGACGTATAAGCCTATCCTGGAGCCATATCTTGGAATGTGGGCACATCAGCTGAGTTCATTGACGGGAATAGTGTTGTTTTACTGGGCGATTCTGTGGTTCTTGAAGATGGTTCGGGGAGAATATACAGATCGAGATTTGGTGTTGGTTGGATTGATGTGGGTGGTGATGACAGTGGTGTTTGAGACGGGGATGAGTTTGCATTTGCGAGGTTTGAGCATGGGTGATGTTTTACAGACATATTATTTTTGGAAGGGTGAGACGTGGATATGGGTGTTGGTGGCGTTGTTTGTAATGCCATTGATGATTGATAGAGGTCTTAACAAGAAGAGGTTGGATTAGCGAGGTTTTTTGGATAGGTGGGAAATAAAGTGTGTGTCCGATAGTGTTGAAAATAGGGATGTGATTTGGTATATTGGGACGTCAGTACATTTCAACCGCGATATATAGGAGGCACGTGATGAAATGCCAGATGTTGGGATGTGATGGAGAGTTGGGTTCGCAGTCTTTCCCAATGCAGACCGGCTGTCACTCTTACACGTCGAGTTGTGCGTGTGTAAAGTGCGGTAGGGTCCACTCAGAAAGTGGACATCTGATGTTCAGCAGGGCAGGCGGAGCGCCGTATCTGCTGGATGGGAAGATCGAACTGATCCTTGAGCCGATTGAGTTGGAGGTGGGTAAGACCTACTTGACTCAGATCTGGATGTGGGTGCTCATCAACGACGAAGAGGGCGAGTTGGAAGCAGGGGCTCGGTTGGTCTTTGACCGGGTTGAGGATGAGACATTCTGCTTCCATGATGCTGATGAGGTGCAGTATCGGCTTCATCGGGGAGATGTCAACTTCATCGTGGTTGAGGAGTAAGAGAAAGAGCCGGTGTTATCACCACCAACACCGGCTCTTTTGCATTTAAGAATGGTGGAGGTGAAAATGAAGTATGCGACTGGAGATATTAGTGCATGTGAATTCAAGAAGAGCTAGGGTGGAGAAGGACTTGTTGGGAGTGGTGCATGTGCATGTAAACAAGCCGGCATTAGAGGGTAGGGCAAACAAGGCGGTAGTAGAGATGTTGGCTGAGTATTTTGAAGTTGGGAAAAGTCAGGTGGATATAGTGGCAGGTCATAAGTCTAAACGAAAGGTGGTTGAGGTGATATATTAGGGTTATTGATGACGAAACCGTATATTTTGGACAAGATTAATGGTTTGCGAGTAATACTTTATCCAATTAAAGGATTACCGGCGGTGAAGGCGAATTTGGTGATTAGGGCTGGTAGTAGTTATGAGGAGGGGAAGGATTGGGGTGCGTTTCACTTTATTGAACACTTAACTTTTCACCAGACGAAGAGGTTTAAAAACAAGTTGGAGCTGGAGTTGTTTAAGGAAGAGTATGGATTGAATAACAATGCGGGGACGGGGAGGGAGGATATCTCGTATTACACATATGGTCCCAGTTCATCATTTAAGCAGGCATTGGAGTTGCTTTATGAGTTGGTGTTTGAGCCGGTGATACCAGAAGAGGTAATGGAGAGGGAGATTGAGGTAATTAGGCAGGAGTACAACGATAAGTGGGACTCACCTCACAATCGGTTTCAACGAGCTTTTGAGGAGCAGCATTTTGGCAAGAGTCATAGATATACAAGAGATGGAATGGGTCAGCCAGAGTATATTGCAAGTTTAAGCAGAGATGATTTAAAGGAGTTGCATGGTAAGTATTTTGTTAACGAAAACTGTGTGTTGTCGTTGACGGGAGATTTTGAGGTGGAGGAGGCAAAAAAGATGGTGAGAGATATCTTTGTGGGTAATCAGGGAAGGTTGTCGAGGCCACGAAGGGGTGAGATTAAACCAGGGGAGCGAGAGTTTATACATAGGGATGATGTACAGCAGGATACGGTAGTGTTGTCGTGGTTGGTACCGGGGTTTATGGAGCTGCCTTTGCGTGAGAGATTTGCGATGTGGATTGCCGGTTATATTGTGGGAGGATCAACTAGAAGTAAGTTATTTAGAAGATTGAGGGAGGAGTTGGGTTTGGTTTATCGTTGTGGAGCAAGTAGGAAACTTAATCCCTATGCTGGCTATTTTGAGGTGTGGTCATCGAATTCTCCGCAGAGCACGAGTAGGGTTTTTGAGGAAATGCGGAAGGAAACCTATGGATTTGTGGAGAAACCGATTGAGGAGAAGATGTATAGGAGGAGCTTGAATTATTTAAAGTCTAATATCAGTTTGTCGTTTGACTCAATTGGGAGGATTTCTGAGTCGATAACATACAATTATTTCTGGGAAAAGAAGGTGTATTTGCCTGATGATGATATTAAGTTGTTGCTAACGATTTCCGAGAAAGAGGTGCGGGAGGTGTTGGGTAGGTATGTGAGACCAGAAAATGAGTATGTGAGTCTGATGACGGCCAAGGAAAAGGCGGGCAGTTAAGGAGTGGTTGTGGTTAAATGTGAAGGTGGAGATAAGTAGCTTTATTTATGGTTTGGCGTTTTTACCTTTTGGTGTGTTTTTTGGTTTGATGTTGGTGAAAAGATTAAGTTTGGTTAAGGTATCAGCGATGACGCTGTTGTTGGTGGTGGTAATGGCAGCTGTGTTTTGGCGGGTGGAATGGGAGATGCTGGGGGTGGCGGGGTTTAGAGGTGTTTTGGTGGCGTTAGATATTTTTTTGATTATTATTGGGGCGATTTTTTTCTTGGAGGTATTGAAGAAAAACAGGGTGATAGATGGGTTGGTGTATCACTTAGGTTCGGTGTCAAAGGATTATCGAGTGCAGGTGATTATGTTGGCGTGGATGGTGGAGAATTTTTTTGAAGGTATTGCCGGGTTTGGTGTTCCGGCGGCTTTGGTAACTCCGTTGTTGGTGGGCTTGGGCTTAAGTCCGCTAAAGGCGGTGGTATTGGGGTTGTTGGGGAATAGTACGGCTGGAGCGTTTGGAGCAAGCGGGACACCGACTAGAGTAGGTTTTGGAGCTTTAAGTAACGCGATGGTGATAGAGAAGGCAGCGATGTTTAACATGGTGGGAATGATTGTGCCGGTTTTTATGTTGTGGATATTGGTGAGTGAGAGTAAAGAAAGGGGGAGAGAGTTTAGGGAGGCATGGCCGTTTGCGTTATGGTCAGGAGCGATCTTTGTGGTGCCGGCATATTTATTCTCATTCTTGGGTCAGGAGTTCCCGTCTATCTTAGGATCGATGGTGGGAATGTTGATATTGTTTTTAAGTACTAAAACGGGGTTTTTGGTGCCTGATAAGGAAAGATGGATTAAGCAGGTGGAGTATAAACAGGTGGGTTTGGGTTTGGTGAAGGTGTTAGTGCCATATCTATTGGTAGTGGTTTGGTTGGTGGGGGCAAAGGCGTGGTTGGGAGGCGTAAAGATCGAGGTTCTAGGAAGTAATGGTTATGGTTTTAGTGTTTACAATCCGGGGTGGTTGTTTTTAGTGTCTGGAGTGATGGTGATGGGGTGGATGGGAGGAAGAGAGAAGGGTTTTAGTTTTCTTAAGACTGCTTTTAAAGGAGCTTGGGGTCCGTTTGTGGTGATTTCACTAATGTCGGTGATGGTGCAGGTGATGACTAATTCGGGAGATAATGTTTCCGGTTGGCCATCAATGATTGAGATGATCGCAGGGACATTTAGAACACAGTGGTTGCCTTTGTTGACACCATTTATTGGAGCGTTGGGGAGTTTTATTACTGGAAGTGTAACTATTTCAAGCTTGTTGTTTGGCAATTTCTGGCAGATGGCTAGTGTTAATCTGGGGATAAAAGCAGAGATTATTTTGGCATTAGGATTGGTTGGAGCAGCGGCAGGGAATATGGTTGCACTAGCTGATGTGTTGGCGGCTGAGGCAGTGGTGGGATTGAAGAATATGGAGAGAGAGGTAGTTAAGGGCGTGTTGATCCCTTGCCTGGTGTATTTGTTGTTGGTGGGGATGTGGGGGATGATATTGGTGGGAGGGTAGAATAGAGATATGAGTGAGTACTATAACCCGCGGAGAACTAAAAATTTGTTTGACCCAAAAAGTAGACAACCGTTTAGTTTAAGTCGATCGAAGATTGATTTGTTTATGGAGTGTCCTAGGTGCTTTTATTTAGACAGACGATTGGGAGTAGGGAGACCGCCAGGGTTTCCATTTGCGTTAAATAGCGCGGTTGATAAGTTGTTGAAGCAGGAGTTTGATATTCATAGGGTTAAGGGAACGCAGCATCCTTTACTGGAAAAATACGGGGTTGATGCTAGGCCGGTACAGCATGAAAAACTGGATGAATGGAGACAGAATTTTATCGGAGTTCAGTATTTACACAAATCGAGTAATTTGATGGTTTTTGGAGCGATCGATGATTTGTGGATTAACTCGAAGGATGAGTATGTGGTGGTGGATTACAAGTCCACGAGTAAGGCGGAGGAGATAACGGAGTTGAATAAGGAGTGGCAGGATGGATACAAGCGACAGATGGAGGTATATCAATGGCTGTTGAGAGGAAATGGATACAAAGTGTCGGATACGGGTTACTTTGTTTATTGCAACGGAATAACGGATCGTGAAGCTTTTGATGCTAGGCTAGAGTTTGAGGTGACACTGATTCCGCATAAGGGGAGTGATGAGTGGATAGAGGGAATGCTTGCTGAGATTAAAGAGTGTTTGTTAAGTGACAGGATACCTGAACCCGGAAAGGATTGTGATTATTGTGCGTATAGGAGAGCTGTGATTGAAGTGGGGGAGTAGTTGATGTTGGCTTGGTGGAGTTTTTTTTGATAGATCGCAAAGATCTGCTTGCTATTGATTGGAATTAGGCATATACTTTTGCGGACGCTTTGATTAGATTAAGCGGAATAAAATGAGAAATTTTGATTTTGGTCGGAGATCAGGGAGGGATAATTCATTTAGACGAGGTAATCGGGGTGATGGTCGGATGTATGATGCGATTTGTAGTGAGTGTGGCAAGGAGTGTCAGGTTCCATTTCGTCCAAGTGGTGAGAAGCCAGTTTTCTGCAGTGAGTGTTTTGAGAAACAGAATGGTGGAAGGAAAAGAGAGAGTAGGGGTGGTGAGTTTAGGGGTAGGGATTCAAGATCTGATAGTGGGAGAAGGAGTGGTGGTATGGAGGTAGATAAACTGATGAGGGAGATGGAGAAGATAGATAGGAAACTAGAAAGGGTGTTGGATTTGCTGAACAAACAAGATATGGGCACAGTAAGGCCAGTTAGTAAGAGTAAGAAAAGTAAAAAGTCTTTAGGTTTGGCGGAGGTAGTGGCTTCGTTGAAAACAAATGAGAAGACTGAAAAAGAAATGGTTGATGATGGGTCCGTTGAGATTGATGATAGAGAGTAGTAATCGGTAGTTTGATGGGTTGGTGTTGGGTAGAGGTGATAATGGTTTGTAATTTAGCTGCTTTGTACCGATTTAATGTAATTAATATTTGACATTTTGTTAATAATATATTACATTTTGGTTATGGAAGCTAAGAAATATAGACAGATACGGGTGGTGGTAAGTATGTTTGTAGGGATGGTTGTGGCTATGGGAGTAACTCGGGAGAGTTATCTGTTAGCATTGGCTGGAGTATTAACGGGAATGGTGTTTATGGGATTGGCTAGGTCAAAAGCTAAGATAGTGGTGGATGAGCGGGAAAGACAAGTAAGAGAGAAGGCGGCTGAGATGGCTTTTGCGATTTTTACGCCGACGATTGGGTTAGGATCATTTTTGTTGTTAGTTCCGTACAAGAAACTGTCAAGTGTGTTTGCGAAGGGTGAGTTTGTTTACCTTGAGTCATTGGGGATGATATTGGCGTATCTAACACTGTTTTTGATTGCGTTGTATGCGATTGCTTATCATGGTTTTAACCGGAAACTTGGAGGGGGTGGGGATGAGAAATAAGCTGAAAGTGTATAGGGCAATGCGCAACTTAACCCAGGAACAGTTAGCAGAAAAGATTGGGGTAACTAGACAGACAGTGATTGCGATAGAGAGTAATAAGTACCTACCTTCGTTGGGGTTGGCGTTTAAGATTGCCAATGTATTTGATGTAAGGGTGGAGGAGATATTTATTAATGATCAAGAAAAGGAGGAATAAATGAAGATTAAAACTTTATGGCGTTATGGATGGCAGATAGGGGCGGTGGGTTTAAGCATTATGCTTCTCTTTTTCATGATTGGTTGTAGTTGGATTGGTTATGAGGTGAAAATTGCTTGTGAGGGAGCGAAGAGATACAAAGAAGGAGATTGTGTGGAGGCATTGATGGCGGTAGTGGATGACGAGAAAATGGGGTTTTGGGAGAGAAATAGAGCTATCTGGGCGTTGGGTCAGTTGGGGGATGATCGAGCTTTGCAAGTATTTGAGAAGTACTATACCGGTGAGATTCCAGAGAGGGAGCCTTTGGGTGAGATGATTAGTCAGTATGAGCTAAAGAAGGCAATTAAGATGGCAGAGGGTGGGGTTAACTTAAGTGCGTGGGTGTGGAGAGAGTAGTTATTTGTTGACAGCTTTTTTAAGTTTGGTGACAGGAACGCTGGGGACATCGGGTTTGCGTTTGTTTTGGATGTATTCGTAGATCATGGGAATAACGGAGAGAACGATAATGGCAACAATAACGTAATGGAAGTTGTGTTGGATGAAGGGGACGTTGCCAAAAAGATAGCCGGTTAGGGTGAAAACAGTGACCCAGATGATACCCCCAAAAAAATTAAAGTGCATGAAACGGGAGTACTCCATGGAACCAACACCAGCGATGAAAGGGGCAAAGGTGCGAACAATGGGGACAAAGCGGGCAAGAAGAATGGTTTTGCCACCGTGTTTTTTGAAGAATTGTTGAGTTTTGTCAATGTGTTCTTGGTTGATGAGAGGGATATTGGGGTTGTCGATGATTTTTTGTCCGAAAAAATGACCGATCCAGTAATTGGATGAGTCACCTAGAATGGCGGCGGTGATGAGAAGGAGGAGAAGAAGCCAGATATTGAGAGAGCCAAGAGCAGCGATGGCGCCGGCGGCGAAAAGGAGGGAGTCGCCGGGAAGAAAAGGGGTAAAGACGAAGCCAGTTTCGGCAAAAATTATGAAGAAGAGGAGAGCATAGGTGAAGGTTCCGTATTGAGAGACAAACTCGGTTAAGTGGGTGTCGAGATGAAGAAATATATCTATGGCACTAGTTAAAATTTCCATGAGAGTAATGGTATCACAAAACACTGGTTTGATTGGGTGTTAGGTGAGGATGAGAGTGGCTAGGCCAAGAAAGACTAGAAAGCCTAAAACATCGGTAGCGGTGGTGATGAAGATAGTTGCTGAGGTGGCGGGGTCCTTGCCTAGTTTTTTCATGATAAGGGGAATAAGGGTGCCAAAAAAGGCGGCAACAAGGAGATTGGCAATCATGGCGAGACTGAGAATGAAGGCTATTTTGAAGTCTCGGTTTATGATGATGACAACCAGAGCGACAAGAATAGCGTTGATAAGACCATTTACAAATGCAGC
This sequence comes from Candidatus Chazhemtobacterium aquaticus, assembly GCF_009936135.1. Classification (NCBI taxonomy): domain Bacteria; family Candidatus Chazhemtobacteraceae; genus Candidatus Chazhemtobacterium; species Candidatus Chazhemtobacterium aquaticus. The sequence goes on along the minus strand of NZ_CP047901.1, from coordinate 147,448 downwards.
AACTATCTCACGACGGAGGGTGGGAAGACAGGTTTTGAGGCTAATTTGTTTTAAGGTGATGCCCCGAACCAGGACGGCAAGAGTTTGGGTGGCAGCGTTGCCACCCATGCCAGCGATGATGGGCATGTAGACAGCAAGAAGAACGTATTTGGAGATGGTGTTGTCAAAAAGACTAACGGTTGAAGCGGCCAGAAAGGAGGTTAATAAGTTGATGATAAGCCATTTGTAACGGAAACCTACCTTACGGGTGGCGGTGTCAAAAACGGTTTCTTCGTCGTGGACGCCGGCGAAGTCATAGAGAGAGTTGGTGGATGAGTTTTTAAGGGTTTTGATGACGTCGTCGGAGTAGATAATGCCAAGGATGGCGCCATCTTCGTTAAGGACAGTGATTTTTTTGTGAGGGTTGTTGAGAAAGAGGTTGATGACTTTTTTACGAGTCTCGTTAGGTTTAACGGTGGTGATTTTTTTGGTGTACTGACCGATCGGATCTGAGGGTTTGGTAAAGAGAAGTTTTTCGATGGGAAGGTAGCCAATGAGTTGGTGGTCTTTTAAAACTAAGGGGACTGGGGTTTTGCCGGTGCGTTTTTCATGGGTGCGGATTTTGAGGGCGGCTTGGGAAAGGGTGAGATTGTGGTCGAGTTGGAGATAGTTGAGACTAATGAGGCCGGCGGCAGTGTGAGGATCAAAGCGGAGTAGGAGACTGACTTTGTTTTGGAGCTCTTGGTTGAGTTTGTGAAGAAGCTCTTTTTGTTTTCTGACGGGAAGGGTTTGAAGCAAGTCAGTGGTGTCGTCTGGCTGAAGTTTTTCAAGTAGGCCTAAAACTAGACTTTGATCTAGATTGAGGAGGAGTTCTCTTTGGGCATTGGGTGAGAGTTTGAGGAGAAGTTTGGGTTGTTTTTTGAGATCTTGGTCAAGAAAAAATGAAAGATTCTTTTTTGGATTGTGGTTAATTTTGCGGATTATCCGGGAAGTACTAATACGGGGCATGGGATGATTTTAGTGTTTTTGAGGAAAAGCTGCTAGTGATGGGGGTAGTAAAGGAGGGGTATAATGAAATTTATGAAGCAAGTAAAGATGATGGTGCCTTATTTTATAGCAGTAGTGTTTTTCTTTGTTGGCTTGTTTGTGTATACGAGAGTAGCAGGTCCGGTGGCGTTGTCGGTTAATAGTAATGTGACTAATCAGAGTGATATTTTTACAGTGAGCGGTGAAGGGAAGGTGGAGGTTAAGCCAGAAGTTGCTTACGTGAGGGTGGGGATGGAGAGTAATGGATCGAGTGTGAGCCAGGTTCAGGCCGAGATTGATAGAGTGATGGAGAGAGTGATTGGGTCACTGGAGGGATTGGGGATCGATAGAGAAAAAGAGATGGAGACGGTGAGTTACTCGATTAACCCAATGTTTGATTGGAGCAGTGGTAGGCAGAGAATTACAGGGTATAGTGCTAGCACGCAGCTTAAAGTTAAGGTGAGAGAGATTGATCGGGTAAATGAGGTGGTAGATGCCGCGGTGGAGAGTGGGGCAAACCAAGTAGGGGGGGTGAGTTTTGACGTTGAGGATCGAGAGAAAATTGAGGAGGAGGCACGTAAGGAAGCCGTGGAACAAGCAAAGAGAAAAGCAGAAGCAGCAGCTAAGGCGGCTGGTTTTAGATTGGGAAGAATTGTGAACTATTCAGAGGGGAGTAACGGGGTAACACCACAACCAATGTACGATCGGGCGATGGCGGTAGAGGAGGCGGTTCCGGAGTTGTCTTCGGCTAAGATTCAGCCTGGAGTGGAGGAGATAGAGATTGTGGTGAGCTTGAGTTATCAGATTGAGTAGTGAGGCTGGTTGGTTTTTGTTTTTGCTGGGTAAATGATTGAGATGAAATAAAACGGAGGTTGCGTTTGTATAAAGGGTGTATAGAAATTAACAGAATTGAGGGGAGGTGAATGAAAATATGAAAAAGTTTGCAATTTTAACTGGCGTGATGGCTGTTGTTATAGGTGGAGTAACATTGGTCCCTAGTGCTGTTGAGGCTTATAGGGGCGACCCGAGTGTTTTGGGTCCAAACCATACTGAGGAAAGGCATGAGGCGATGACTACGGCTTTTGAGAACCAGGATTATCAGTCTTGGAAGGAACAGATGCAAGGACGGGGTAGAGTTACTGAGGTGGTTACCGAGGAAAACTTTGCCCGTTTTGCTGAGGCACATCGATTGGCTTTGGAAGGAAGAACTGACGAAGCGAATCAGATTAGAGCTGAGTTAGGCCTAGGTCAAGGACAGAGGAATGGTGATGGCCAGGGTCGTGGTTATGGAAAAAACAGATAAACACATCTGAAACACCAAATAACCCCTCAAGTAGGGGTGTTTGGTGTAGGTTGAAGGTGGTGTGTTCTGAGAAACTTTGGTAGATTTGAGGTAGTTAAGAAGTATGTGGCAAAACATGTGGCGACAGTCGTTAATGGTTGGAGCGTTGTTGGTTGTGTTGATTGGTGGAGGTGTGTGGTATTTGTATGGACGTGGTGATGGGTTAATGGTAGTGACAGAAGAGGGGGTGATAGAAAGTGACTTGGATGGGAGTGTAGGAACAGAGGTTGATCAGGTTGGAAGTTTGGATCACGAGATGGCGGAGTTTAGAGCATATAGTTTTATGCAAGATTTTGTTGAGGTTGGACCACCCGAACCAAATCCGGAAGCTGAAGCGAGAGTTTATGCGGCTCTCTCAAAGAGAGCTAAGACTGAGGTTTCGCGTGAACGATTAAGCAGAGACATAGTTGCTTTTGTGGGGGTACAGGATGTTCCTGATCAAGGTGTGAGCGTGGAAGATCTGCAGGTGGTGGATGATGAGAATGTGGTGGTTGTCTTGGGATTAAACTTTTCTGGAGGGAGGGTACTTAGAGAGGTACATTTGGTAGTCGAGGAGGATGAGTGGAGGGTGGATGATATAACCACGCCTGAGAATCAGTAGTTCTGCGGAGTAAGGTTGAGGTTGTTAGAGTCTAATTGGTATTGTTAATGTAAATAAGTTGCATTAAGATATAAGGATGGAAGGTGCTTTGAAGAAAATAAGAAGTAGTGGAGGCCGAATAACCAAAGCTAGGAGAGGGTTGATAAGGGTGTTTGAGGAAGCAGATAAGCCGTTGTCGGTTAAAGAAATAAGAAGGAGCTTGGGGGAAATTGGGGTGAAGACAAGCATGACAACGGTGTATCGGGAAATTAATTTTATGGTAAAAAATGGTTTGGTGAAGGAGGTTAATCTGTATCCTGAAGAGAAAATGTATGAGTCGGCTTATTTGGTTCATCATCACCACTTGGTATGTGAGAAGTGCGGCAGAGTTGAAGGGGTTGGTGGGTGTAGATTGGCTGAGATTGAGCAGGAGATGTATAGGAAAAGGGGATTCAGAGTGACTAGGCATTCTTTGGAGTTTTATGGTTTATGTGTTGAGTGTAATCAAGGTGTTGGTTTGATGACTTAGAAAAATGAATAGAAAGAAGAGAATATTACTAGGGCTGGTGGTGGCGGGCTTGATGTTGCTGGGTGTGGGGAGTGGGGTGAAGGCGCAGAGTGTAGCAAGTAATGGTAACGAAGAGATGAAGACTTTGGAGGGCGAAGTGGTGGAGGTAGTTGAGGAGAAGTTGCTTAGTGATGAGAATGGTGAGGAGAGATATTGGCAGGTGTTGGCGGTGAGAGTAACTCGTGGAGAGTTGGTGGGAGAGGTGGTCCGAGTTGAGAATGGGAGTGAGATGATGAGTAGTTTGGAGAGATACGAGGTTGGAGATTTGGTGATGGTGAGTTGGAGTAAGGATGTTGAGGGGGGAGACATTTTTTATATCACTGATTATGTTCGAAGGAACGCTTTGTTTTGGCTTTTTGTAATATTTGTGTTGATGGTGGTGATGATCAGCAGATGGCAGGGAGTGTCGTCTTTGTTGGGAATGGCGGTTTCGTTTGGAGTGATTTTCAAGTTTGTTCTACCAAGGATTGCTGCAGGGGATGATCCAGTAGTGGTGGCGATTTTGGGATCTTTGGTAATTATTCCAGCAACGTTCTTGTTGTCACATGGAGTGAACAGAAAGACATGGGTCGCTGTTGCTGGAACGTTAATAGCGTTGGTGGTAACGGGTGTGATGGCGAGTGTGTTTGTAAAAGCAGCTAATCTGACTGGGTTTGCATCTGAGGAGGCTGGGTTCTTGCGGGCATATAATCCGGGTTTGGTTAATATTAAGGGGATTTTGTTGGCAGGAATAATAATTGGAGTATTGGGAGTGCTTGATGATATTACAGTATCCCAGTCTGGAATTGTGGAGCAACTAAAGAAGGCTAATTCTAAGTTAAAAGCAGGTGAGTTGTATCGTCAGGCGATGGTAGTGGGTAAGGATCATATTGCCTCGATGGTGAATACGTTGATTTTGGTGTACACTGGGGCAGCTTTGCCACTGTTGTTGCTATTTGTTGACAACCCAAGGCCGTTTGTGGAGATTGTTAATTATGAAATTATTGCCGACGAGGTGGTGCGGACCTTGGTGGGCAGCATCGGATTGATGCTGGCTGTTCCTATTACCACCATGATAGCGGCGGTAGTAGTAGAAGAGAAATAAAAATGGAGACTTTAATTTATATTCTAGGGGCGACTTTATTGATTAGTTCGGGAGCGTTGGTGGGAATTGTGACCTTGGCGATGCAAGAAGAAAGACTGGAAAAAATATTATTGTTATTGGTTTCATTGTCGGCAGGAGCGTTGATGGGTGGTGCGTTTTTGCATTTATTGCCCGAAGCCGTTGAGGAACTAGGTGGAGGAGTATTTGAGATGGTGTTGGTGGCGTTTGTAGGCTTTTTTGTGTTAGAAAAGGTGCTTCATTGGAGACATTGTCACAAGGGTAGATGTGGGGTTCATAGTTTTGGATATTTGAATTTGTTCGGAGATGCAATTCATAACTTTATAGATGGTTTAGTGTTGGCAGGAGCATTTGTGGTGGACATTAGGTTGGGAATGGTGACGACACTGGCGGTAGCGTTGCACGAGATTCCACAGGAGGTGGGTGATTTTGGAGTATTGCTTTATGCGGGTTTTGAGAAAAAGAAGGCGTTGCTGGCTAACTTTGGAGTCGCTTTGATGGTGGTGGTAGGAGGGGTGTTGGGTTATTGGATGGCTCACCGAATAGAAGGGTTTGTACCATATTTATTACCATTGGCGGCAGGCGGGTTTATTTATATAGCTGCTTCTGATTTGATGCCGGAAATTAGAAAGGAGAAAGATGCAAAGAAGTCAGTGGCTTCATTCGGGATGTTTATGTTGGGGATAGTGATAATGTTATTAGTAAGATTAATTAGTCGTGAGTAAAGGAGGGATAATTAGATGAAGGTATTAAAATTTGGGGCTGTTTGGTGTAATGGTTGCTTGGTGATGCGACCAAGATGGGAAGAGATTGAAAAAGAGAACCCTTGGCTAGTGACGGAGTATTATGATTTTGATGAGGACAAGGAGATGGTGGAGAGGTATAAAGTGGAAATGGGGAGATTGCCAGTATTTGTGTTTTTGGACAAGAGGGGTGAGGAAATATTGCGTTTAAGCGGTGAGGTGGAGAAAGAGAAACTGGTTGAGACAATTGAGCAAAACAAGGAAAAATGATGAAGAGGTTGTTGGTGGTCTTATTTGGTTTATTTCTGTGGATGGGTTTGTCGGGTCGGGTGTTGGCTGGTGAGGTTGGAGTATATTTTTTCTGGGGAGAGGGGTGTCCGCATTGTGCTAAGGAGAAGATTTTTTTAGATAAGTTGGAGCGTGATTATGAGGAGGTGAGGGTTTACGAGTTTGAGATTACGAGAAATCAGGCTAATGTAATGTTGTTGCAAGAAATGGCTAGGGATTTAGATGTGGAGGTGGCGGGGGTTCCGTTTACGGTGGTGGGGAGAGATTATTGGATTGGATACCAAAGTGAGGCAACGACGGGAAAAGAGATTGAGGCGGCGGTAATTGGATTGATTGAAGAAGAAGGTGAGGCAATTGGGAGCGAGGAAGGTGAGGCTGATAAGGGTGCTGATGAGGGGACTGGAGTAACCATAGAGAGGATGAAGAGAGATGGTGCTTCGATTGAGGTGCCGATTTTGGGTGAGGTTGAGATCGAGGGTTTATCACTACCCGTGTTGACAGTGGTGATGGCGGTTTTGGATGGTTTTAATCCGTGTGCAATGTGGACATTGTTGTTTTTGATTAGTTTGCTGTTGGGAATGGAAAATAGAAGACGGATGTGGATTTTGGGAGTGACTTTTGTGGCTACTTCAGCAGGAGTCTACTTCTTATTTTTGTCAGCGTGGTTGAACCTGTTTTTGTTTGTGGGAATGGTGGGGTGGATTAGGGGTTTGATTGGGTTAGTAGCGGTAGGAGCTGGAGGCTACTATTTGTGGGATTTTTGTGTTAACCGAGAGGGAGGGTGTGGGGTGATGGGTGATGAGAAGAGGCAGAAAGTGTTTGAGAAGCTTAAGGGAATAGTTTTACGACAGCGGTTTTGGATGGCTTTGATGGGGATAGTGTTATTGGCGGTAGCAGTGAATATGGTAGAGCTAGTGTGCTCGGCGGGGTTGCCGGCAGTATATACACAGATTTTAAGCATGTCGGAGCTATCAAGTTGGCAGTATTATATGTATCTGGTGTTTTATGTGTTGATTTTTATGTTGGATGATTTGTTTGTGTTTTTTACAGCAATGATCACATTGAGGGCGGTGGGGATCGAGAGTAAGTATGCTAGATATTCGCACTTGATAGGAGGGGGACTGATGTTGGTACTGGGCTTGCTGTTGTGGTTTAAACCTGAGGTGTTGATGTTTGGTTGATTTGTGAGATTTACTTTGATTGGTGTATTAGTGATAATGGGAGTATGTTGAAAATGTATTTGGTGTCGTTGTTAGTTTTTTTGGGGATAGATATGGTGTGGTTGAGTGTGTTGGCTAAGGATTTTTATCGTAACCAGATTGGCGGATTGATGAGAAACGATGTTGGTTGGGGATGGGCTGTTGCCTTTTATTTATTGTTTGTGGTGGGATTGGTGGTATTTGTGATCAATCCAGCAGTGGAAAGCAGGTCGATATCTCGGGCGGTAACGAGAGGAGTTTTGTTTGGATTGATAACATATGCAACTTATGACTTAACCAATATGGCAACACTTAAGGGTTGGTCGTGGCAGGTGACGGTGGTGGATTTGATTTGGGGAATGGTGCTGTCTGGATTAGTGGCGATGATTAGTAGTTGGGTGTTGATGAAGTGGGTGTAGAAAATTATTGGTACTTGGTGTTGGCGGTGGGAGGGTACATGACTGGTTGGTTTGTGGTTTCGGTTATAAAACGGCGAAATGATATTGCTGATGTGGCATGGGGATTGGGCTTTGTAATGTTGGCTTGGCTGGCTTTTTACTTGGGAGGATACTCAGTAAGATCGTTGGTGGTAAATGGATTGGTAAGTATGTGGGGATTGCGTTTGGCATGGCATATATTCTTAAGAAATAGAAAAAAGAAAGAGGATTATAGATATAAGAAGTGGGAGGGAGTTGGTTGGTTGGCGTATGTTCGAAGTTTTGTGCAGGTGTTTATGTTGCAAGGCGCGTTGATGTTGGTGATTGCGTCGCCGGTGGTGTATGTGAACTTATCTGCCAATAGTAGATGGGGGTTGTTGGATTGGATAGGGTTAGTGGTTTGGCTGATTGGTTTCAGTTTTGAGGTGGTGGCAGATTGGCAGTTGAAGAAGTTTTTGGAAGATAAAAATAATAAGGGGAAGATTGTGCGAGAAGGTTTGTGGAGATATAGTCGACATCCTAATTATTTTGGTGAGGTGGTAATGTGGTGGGGTTTGTTGGTGATGGCTTTGTCGATTTCTGGGGGGTGGATGACGGTGGTTGGTCCGGTGATGATTACTTATTTAATTTTGTTTGTGTCAGGAGTGCCTCTGTTAGAGAAGAAGTATGAAGGAAGGAAAGATTTTGAGGAGTACAAGAGGGTGACGAGTGTTTTTATTCCTTGGTTTCCAAAGAAATGAAGGTGGAGGTGGTGGTGAACGATAAAATGCAAAATGGTTATCGGTATTATCTGGTCGAGCCTGAGGGGAAGAACTTTGGAGTTGGGTTTGAGCCGGAGTTGAGTCCGAAACAAATGTTGAGGTTAGGAGTATTTGGAGGAAAGTATATGACAGATTGTGGAGATGAGTTTCCGAAAAGTTGGTTTAATGAAGCAAAGTTAAGTTTTAAAGGATTTGATAAGTCACTAAATTATTTTGGAGTGAGGGCTGGTCTGTCTTTGGCTGAATGGCGGGAAAAGGGCTGGATATACAGGGATGATCCAAGAGGTTGGTTTCAGTGGTATTGCCGATATTATCGAGGGCGAAGAATACCTGATGAGGATGAGAGGCAGATAAAGAGATGGAGATTGTTTAAACGTCATTTGGTGGCACTAAGGAAAGCGTGTATCAAAGGGGACTTGGGGTGTAGACGAAGACAGAGACAGGCGCTGTTGCAATGGGGTTATGATACAACTAAGGAATAACAAAGAACCCCTTAACAGGGGTTCTTTGGAGGTGTTTGTTGAGGAGAAGTGTCTATTTGCCTCCTGATTTGACGGTGATGGTTTTTGGTCTGGCAGCCTCGCTGATGGGAGCGGTGATAGTGATGACACCATCCTTGACCTCGGCGGAGATGTGGTCACTGTCAACAGCTCGGGGAAGTGTAGTGGTGTAGTCGAAGGAGCTTACTTTTTGTTGGCGGTAGATAACTTTTTTCTTGTCTTTCTCCTCTTTGGTTTCCTCGAGTTTGGCTTTGATTCGTAAGACGCCATCTTCGAAGGTGATATGAACCTGATCGGCAGGAACGCCAGGAACAGCTGCTTTGATGACGACGTCAGTGTCGGTTTCATAGACATCAAGACCCTCGGTTAATCGTAGTTGTGGCCAAGCTTCTTCCTCATCAAAAACGGAGAGAAGACGCTCTGGTAACCAGGGAGAGAAGGGATTGTATTTGACGATAGCCATGGTGACTCACCTCCTTTCTAAAAACTAATTAGATAGATTTTGTTAAGAAGGGCAGGTTTTAAGATAAGCCGGTTTTTTTGGGAATTTGATGGTCAATGGGCGGACCAGTCGCCTAACCGGTTTACCTGCCATCTAGCACTCATGATAGTAGAGTGCTAATTAGTTGTCAAGGGGGGCTGTTAGTGTTTACGCCGTGATTCTTTGGAGATGGTGGCCCAGTGGTAGAGATAAATTGGGGTGCCGACTAAAATCATGGAGAGAGATGTTGAGAGTTGGCGTTGGCGTTGGCGGGTGAGTTCTCGTTGTTGGAGTTCCTGGGCTTGTTGTTGTTGCTCGGCTATTTCCTCTTCAGAGAGTGGGTCGGAATCGTTTTTGAGATATTCCGGTGGGTAGAATTCGTACCGGTCGGCGTCGGTGAAAATAAAGACTTTGAAACCAAGGTCAATGAGTTGGATAGAGCCGATGATTAATATTAATAAGCCGACAAAGGAGAATAGATAGAGATAGAGGGTGCGGATATTCATGAGTTAAGTGTAACATTTAGAGTGAAGAGCTGATCTTTTTTGTGTTTTGGTTTTTGTGTATGCTGAAGATGGATTTGGAATTGTAAATTATTGAGGTTAGAAGGGGGGTGAGAGAGAATGGCAAAAAAGAAAGGAATGGCTTGGCAAGAGTTGGCTTTTTGGTTGGTGGTGATCGGAGCTCTTAACTGGGGACTGTTGGGGTTGGTAGGATTTAACGCGGTTAGTTGGTTGGTAGGAATGGTGCCCGGGGCGACGAGACTGGTCTATTTGTTGGTAGGCTTGTCGGGTGTGTATTTGTTGTATGAGAGAAGATCGTAGTGAGATAAGTGGGCTGTTAGAGGGGTTTCTTTAACGGCCCATTTGGTCGAGAGGGTTTGTATATATGGGTATAATGGAGTGAGTGATGAGGATAGGTTTTTTATGGAGTGGGATAGACAACAAGAAGGAGAGAAGGGAAGGTGTGGTGAGAAAAAGGTTGATGAGCCTGGGTAGATTATTGAGTAATTTTTCAAAAGAGAGTCAGAGAGCTCGGGTTGGAATATACAAGCGAGAAAGGTGGGGATATCGGGTTAAGTTCGAAATGGAGTTGCCGGGGAAGAGAATATTTGCTGAGGGTAAAGGTAAGGATTTGATTAAGACGGTGGTGGAGGTAAGAGAGAAGGTAAAGAGGCAGATAAAGGGGCATGTGGAGCGTCTGCGAGGAAATTGATAATTTTTGAGAGAGATTTCGTAGGTTTTGAGAGATAGGAGTGTTTAGAATGTTTGATTATGACATCACCAGCAAGGTATTGGAGAATGCAAAGACAGATGAGGGGTCCTGAATGGGGTCGCGAGGTAAGGATTAGAGCAGATAAAGGAGAATGGGAGTTACCGATAGAGTCAAGATACAACGGAAGGTCGGTGAAAATCGAGTATCTTAATATGGTAGAAGAAGTAACGGGGAAAAGTAGGGTTAGCCAGGTTAAGGTGGAGGGTGTGACTATCTCTTTGGTGGGAAGCTTACGGGATGTGGCGAGAGGATCAGTTTTGAGATTGGCTTTGGGGGAGGAAATGGAGGGGAGGTCTGGGGCAATGGCTGAGGTGGTGATGTTTCTGACAGCATTGCACCATGAACAGATTAGAAGGGAGAACGAGTGGGTTATGAGTGGTGGTAGAGGTAAGCTTGATTTGGTGGAGGTTAGAAAGGATCCTGGAGAGGTAGTAACTGATGCAATTGGGGGTTTGGCAGATGAGGGGATGATAGATGAGGGTCGAGCAAGAGAGATGTTGAGCGTGGTGAGTAGATTGAGAGGAGTGGAGGTGGTGGGTGAAGAGAGAAAGATGGTGGGAGTTTAGGGGGAGAGACTTAGAGAATAGGGTTTTGAGACGATGGTGTCAGTGGCGGTTTCTAAGGTGATGGTAAAAGTGTATGGGAGATTGGGGACAAGGTTCTTGAGGGTGGTGGTGTGAATGGTGGTGGGGGTGCTTGACGCTGTATAGGTATTGATAGGTTGGTTGTTTTGATAGAGGGTGATGGTGGTAGAACCGGTAAGAGTAGTGGAGAAGGAAAGGGAAATAGAGTCGGGTGGAATTTGAGTAATGATGGGAGAAGAGAAGACTTCGTCAGCGCTGATTCTGGTTTCTGCTGATTGCTGAACCTGGCGGGTGGTTAAGGGAATGCCAACAGCGAGACTTAAGACTAGGGCGACTGGGAGAAGAACAGCAAAGATGCTTTTTATGGGGATGCCCCAGACTTGGTGATAGGTGATTTTGGCTTCTTGGGCTTTCTTAAACTGAATGAGTTCTCCTTTGGGAAAGAAATTGCCATGGCCTTGGGGGCAGGTGTAGACATGAAGACCTCGGGGAACTGAGTCATGTTTAATAAGGGAGAGACGGTTTTGGCATTCGGGACAACGAGGGAACTCAGGCGGATTGATGCTGGTTTGGGGAGTAATAGAGTCGGCGTTGTTAGCTTGTGATAACGAGATGTCGTTGGCTAGCCAACGAGGAAACCAGTGGCCACCACAAGTGAAGCATTCGTAAGTGGTGGCTTGTTGATCTGACTTGGTTAGGATAGCGGTCTCCTGAAGCGGTGAGTGGCAGTAGGGGCAGAGCATTGAGGTTAGTTTAGCATGGGAGAGAATAAGAAGCTCCAGCTTCGGTGGAGGCTGGAGCTGGTAAGCGGACTGCGGGGGTTTAAAGGTGGTCGCCTCTGTCAAAGCCTCGAGGGTTTAAGACTTGGCGAAAGTGGAGGATGTTTCGGCGAAGTGATTCGAGATAGACTTCGATCATGGTCCAGAACTCATCGTCTTGGGCGGGATCGTTATCGAGGAAGGTGTTGATGGTGGTGGCGATGAGAAGGTTAAGATTGAAAATGCTGACTCGGCCATCAGTGAGCAGGTCTTGTTCGCTTAACTGAGTGGCTAGTCGTTTGAGGCTTGCGGTGATGTTTTTAACCTCTTCTCTGGTTTGTGTGAGCTTTGGAGAAGTCATGATGCACCTCGTGATATAAGGAACGGGAGGTGATTCTATCCTGCAGTAGTAGGATAGATCAAGTTTTGGGATTTAGAAGGCAGCCACTAGGACAGCATAACCATGGTTGGCGGCAGTGCAAGCAAAGACATAAGCGCCATCACGCAAGAGCGCTTGGTGGCCAGGAGAACCATTCCAGGCTGCGACTGCTGCTTGTGGAGTTGGATAACCGCTTAAAATGTTTTCGGCGATGTTGGTGTGGGTAAGACGGCCGTCTTCACGGAATTGATCGACTAAGGGAGTAAAACCTTCGTGGTTGTCGAGCTTACCAAGTTCGATCATTTGATTAACGCGGATGCTGGCGATGGTACAAAGAGTGTTGTCTTGTTTGAATTCGGGAACGCCATTGTTGCGTCGGTAGTTTTGGACTTCTTGCCAGAGTTGAGTACCAGTATAGTAGGTGGGTGGGGATTGGTTGGTGGTTGTTTTTTGGGTTGGGGACGGGGGGTAAGGAGGCGGGTTGTCAGCGGGAGAGGCTAGAACTATAACAGAAATGATTTGGTCTTGGTTATCTAGGTGGATATTAAGCTGATGGGAGCCTATTTGAGTGAACTGGGGGTCTAATATGTCTGAGGATGAGTCGGTTATCCAGTTGGTGGTGGGAGGGGTAATTATGGGTAGAGGGGTAATGGCAGCGAGATAGGCAATGGTAGAGTAGGAGTAATCGGCAAGAGTAGCGATTTTTTTTAAGTCGATAGCTGTTTCTGATTGAGGATTGGCGGCTAGGCTTAAGGCAATATATTCTGCGGCAGAGTTAAGTGATGGATGGGGGGAAAGGGTAGGTTGGTCGTGTTGTTGACGGTGGGAGTTGATGGGTGAGATGAGGTCAAGTTGGGGTGCTGCTTGAGCTGAGTCATCTTGGTTAAGGTTTAGTTTGGTGAGGAAACGGTTGGTAAAATCTTGAGCTAGCTCAGGTTGGTAAATGAGAAAGGAGGCAATGATGCTTAAGGCAATAAGGGTGGGAAAGAGGCGAAGATAGATCCTGATGAGAGTGGAGGAACGTGCTTGGGAGATGATTGATTTTGGGTTGATCACGGTAGGTTTGATTATATCAAGGGTGAAGAAGAAGATTGTCGTGGGGCCACAAGGTTGGTATAATGGTGGGGCTTTCACCGTTGGTGTGAGGGAGATATGAAGATATCAGCAGTTATTGGTTATTTTTTGATATAGGCGAGGAGGTGAGACTAAGTTGAACGGAACAGATACTAATGACCGACGTTTATATGTCGGAAACTTACCTTATTCACTGAGAACTCCAGATTTGAGACAGATGTTTTCTTCATTTGGAACTGTAGAGGATGCAGTAGTAATGATGGAACCAGGTAGACCTGACAGATCTAAAGGTTTTGGTTTTGTGACTATGTCGAGTGCAGCTGAGGCAGAAACAGCAGCATCAACGATGAACGGTAAAGAAATTGAAGGAAGAGTAATTGTGTGTAATATTGCTAAGCCTCGAGAGTAAGGAAGTTAAGATAAATACAAGAAAACGGCCTGGAGACAGGCCGTTTTTGGTGTTGATAAGAAAACTTCGTTTATTTAAGGGAGTCGATGGTTTGTTTGATCTGGTCGAAAGGTAGGGCTCCTGGGATAAGCTCGGCTTGGCCAGTTTGGGTATTAAGAATGATGGTGCCGGGAGTACCAGTGATACCAGCGGCTTCTCCAGCTGAAAGCTGGGTAGCAATATAATCAGCGGTTTCGTCGCCATCGAGACATGAGTTAAGCGCATTGTTGTTGACACCGAGATTAATGGCCATGTCGGCGGCTTGGTCGACAGTGATGGTTTGATCTTCGAAGATGGCGTCAATTACCTGCCAGGCGAGATCATTACCGTTAAGGTTTTTGGTACACTCAACCACCTCGGCGAATTTTTGAGCTTTGGGGTGAATTTGTGCAAGAGGGAAGTGGCGGTAAACCCAGGCGATTTCTGATCCGTATTCATCAAGTGCTTGTTGAGCGGTGGGGTGGAAACGTGAGCAGAAGGGGCATTCAAGATCTGAGTACTCAAAGAGGATGATTTTGGCGTCTTTGTTGCCACGGATTAAATCTGAGTCAGAGAGGGGTTCTAAGTTATCAGCGTTAAAAGGTGGTGGGGTTGGTGCAGTGTCTGGGGCGTTGCCTACTTGTGCGCCTGCGGTAGTACCGGCTTGGCCTTCGAGGTATTGAGCTTTGGTCCAGAGATGACCGATGGCTCCGGCGGCAATAACTAGGGCGATGACAAGGAGGGTGTTAACTAAGGGTTTGTTTGAGTTTTGTTCTGGCATGAAATGTCTTTTATAATAATTTTTGGGTTACATGGAGTATCCTAGTCGAAGTTAGAAGTTATGGCAAGTGGGTAGTGTTATGATGTGAGAATGAGGATTAAGTTTTTGGGAGCGGCGGGGGAGGTGACTGGTTCTTGTTATGTGGTGAAATCGGGTGGTGAGGAGTTAATGGTGGATTGTGGTATGTTTCAGGGTGAGGGAGCTGATGAGAAAAACAGGAATGGTTTGGAGACAGATGTGAGTCGATTGAGCGCGGTGGTGTTAACTCATGCTCATTTGGATCACTGTGGTAGGTTGCCGTTGTTGGGTAAACAGGGATTTAGAGGTAGTATCTTTACTACGCCAGCTAGTAGAGATTTGGTAGAGATTGTGTTGTTAGATGCGGCAAAGGTGGCAGCTTCTAATGAGGATGTTGAGCCAATCTATAGTCAGGCGGAGGTGGAGCAGGTGTTGGGGATGATAAAGACGGTGAATTATGGGGAGAAGGTTAGGGTAGGTGGTTTTGATTTTGAGTTGCTTGATGCGGGACATATTTTGGGTTCGGCGATGGTTAATATGCGAGTTAAGGATGGAGAGAGTTGGAGGCGGATTGTATTTTCTGGTGATTTGGGAAACGAGCCAAGCCCGATTGTGGGAGAGATAGCCAGACCAGAGAATGCAGAGATAGTGGTGATGGAGAGTACATATGGGAACAGGGAGCATAAAGAGAGGGGGGAAGAGGTTGAGTTGTTAGAAAGAGTATGTGTTGAGGCGGAGGAAAAGGGGGGAACGGTGTTAATGCCAGCCTTTTCACTGGAGAGAACTCAGGAGTTGTTGCACATCTTTGATCATTTAAAGAAAGAGGGTAAGGTGAAGGAGAGTTTGCCGGTGTTTTTGGATTCTCCAATGGCAATGAGAGCGACGGCAGTCTTTTTGAAGTATCCGGATTATTTTAATGAGCAACTGGAGAAGCATCATTCTAAGGACGACCCTTTTGATTTTCCGGGATTGGAGTTGGTGGAGGGAATGGGAGAGAGTAAGAAAATAAATGGAAGGTTGGGAGCAAAGGTGATTATTGCAGGTTCGGGGATGATGAGCGGAGGTAGGATTGTTTTTCACGCGGCCAGATGGTTACCGGATGAAAAGACGGTGTTGATAATTACGGGTTATCAAGCCGAAGGAACGTTGGGGAGGGAGATTGTGGATGGGGCAAAAAGAGTAGTAATTTTGGGAAGGGAGATAGAGGTAAAGGCAAGGGTGGAGGAAATTACAACTATGAGTGCTCACGCAGACAGAAGTCAGTTATTGGATTGGGTAGGAGCGATTAAGGGGGTGAAGAAAGTGGTGTTGACACATGGTGAAGAGGCTGGAAGAGATGGATTGGAGACGGGTTTGGTAAATAAGGTAGAGGTGGTTAAACCAGAGTTTAATGAGGAGGTTGAGTTTTGAGAGAGATTGACAGTTGGGTCTTGACAGAGTATGAGAAAAACGGGATAAGGTAAGAAAGGGAAGTTAAAGAAATCCGCCCCAGAGAGGAGCGGTTTTTTTATGGAAAAAATCCCGGTTTATTTATCACTTGATGATGTTTTGTTGTTACCACAAAGGTCGAGAATAAAATCAAGGCAAGAGGTTGATTTAAGTTGGATGGTGGCTGGAAATAGAAGATCAGTGCCGATTATTGCAGTGAATATGGATGATGTGGTGGGCGAGGAGATGGCGGTGGCGATGAGTGGGTTGGGAGGACTGGCCATTTTGCCAAGGTTTGATGCGCCAGAGATTCAGGCTAATAAAGTGAGGAGGGTAAAGAAGCAAGGCGGCCTGGTAGCGGCAGCTGTTGGGGTGAAGGATGGTGAGTGGAAGAGGTTGGAACAACTGGTTCAGGCTGGGGTAGATCATATTAGTATTGATGTGGCTCATGGACAGATGGTGTCGGTGATTGATTTGGTTAAAAGAGTTAGGAGGAAGTATGGGAGACTATCTTTGTCGGCGGGTGTGGTAGGAACGTATGAGGGGGCGAGAGATTTGTTTGAGGCTGGAGTGGATGTGGTGAGAGTAGGAGTAGGTCCAGGGACAATATGTACAACAAGGATACAGACAGGAACAGGTGTGCCGCAGTTGACGGCTGTGATGGAGGCGGCGAGGGCGGCAAGAGAGAGGGGGAAGCAGGTGTGGGCGGATGGGGGAACTAAGAATTCGGGGGATATTGTGAAGTGTTTGGCTGCAGGGGCAAGTGCAGTGGTGGTGGGATCTTTACTGGCTGGTTGTAGTGAGTCGCCGGGTAAGCTGGTAATTAGAGATGGACTTAAATACAAGGAATATCGCGCCTCAACAAGTTATGAGGCAAAGAAAGAGCAGGTAAAAAAATACAGTAAGGATAAGAATAAGCATTACGTTAAGCATGTCGAAGGAGTGGAGAGTTTGGTGCCTTTTAAGGGGCCGGTTGAAGGGGTGGTGGAAGGATTGATGGCTGGAGTGAGATCGGGGTTGGCTTATTCAGGAGCTAGAAAGATTGAGGAGTTTTGGAGAGTAAGAAAGTTTATTCGGGTAACAGCAATTGGGATGAGAGAGAATGGGGTTCATGATGTCGTAGTACAATGAGAAGTCACTTATGTATAGAGAGGTCATATTCGATATTGAGACAAAGAAGCTGTTTGATCAGATAGAGGATCGACAGAGAATTGAGGATTTAGGTGTGAGTGTGGTGAGTGCTTATAGAAGAGTGTTGGATGATAATTATAAGGAGATTGAGGGAGAGATGGCGAGTTTTTGGGATGAGGGTGTGCGGGGCAGAAGAAGATTGGGTGAGTTGTGGGAGTGGTTAGTGAGCGCTGATAGGGTAATTGGATTTAACAGTATTAAGTTTGATGCTCCTGTTTTGAATCCACATATGGAGGGGGATGTGATGCGGCTGAAACATTTTGATATTTTAGAAAAGGTGAGGGGGGTGTTGGGTCATCGTTTGAGTTTAGATGCATTGGCTAAGGAGACGTTGGGTGAGACTAAGATGGCAAATGGTTTGGCGGCAGTAGATTGGTGGCAAGCAGGTGATGAGGAGAGTTTAGCGAAATTGCAGCATTATTGTGAGATGGATGTTGAGGTGACAAAAAAACTTTATGATGTGGGATTAAGAGAGGGGAGGCTAAAGTACATGAGTAAATGGAACGAGCCAAAGGAGATCGAGGTTGATTTTAGTTATCCTAAGAAAGAGGAAGAGCCTCAGTTGGGATTGTTTTAGAAATAGAGATCAAGGCTTGATTTAGGTAGAAACTATGATTAGAATCGTGTGAGTATGTCTTTACTGGGATTGTCAAAGAAAAGCGATTATGGTTTAGCGATGTTGGTGATGCTAGCGAAGCGTGGGGTGGGTGAGGTGGTTAGCACAGCTGAGATGGTTGAGGAAAAGGAGCTGCCTCGAGCCTTTATTAGTCAGATTGCTAAAGAGTTTATTCGAGTAGGGATTGTTGGATCTAAGGAAGGTAAGGGTGGTGGGTATTTTTTGAAGAGAGATCCGGAGGATATTAGAGTGAAGGAAGTGGTTGAGGCGGTGGAAGGAAAGGTGAGACCGGCTAAGTGTGTACATGGTGAGTGTGATAGGTCGGATAAGTGCGAACATATGCGGTTTATGAAGAGATTGGCTAAGGATATGGAGGGAGTGTTGGAAAGTTATTCTTTGGCAGAGGTGATAGGGAGGTAGATAATGGCGCTTGAGATAAAGAGATTGCGAGTCGGAATTGAGGGTAAGGAAGTGATAAAAGGAATCGATTTGAGGATTGAACCTGGTAAGGTGGTGGCTTTGATGGGGCCAAATGGTTCAGGTAAGAGTAGCTTGGCCTACGCTTTGATGGGTCATCCGCGTTATGAGGTTAAAGGGAGTGTTAAGATTGATGGTAAGGATATAAATGAGTTGACGCCTGATGAGCGGGCGAGACAGGGTTTGTTTCTGGCTTTCCAGTATCCGGTTGGAATTGAGGGGGTAAGTGTAAAGGAGTTGTTGTTGGGGGCGATGCGAGAAAGGGGCGAGAAAATAAGTGCGTTGGAGTTGAGAAGAAAAGTTGAGATTGAGGCAAAGGAGTTGGGAGTAGAAAAGGAGTTACTGAGTAGGTCGGTTAATGATGGTTTTAGCGGTGGAGAGAAGAAGAAGATTGAGATTTTACAAATGAGGATTTTGCAGCCGAAGTATGCGGTTTTGGACGAGACTGATTCGGGTTTGGATATTGATGCTTTAAGAGTGGTGGCGGAGGGAGCAAGGATGGTAGTGGAAAAAGAGAAGGTTGGAGTATTAGTGATAACACATTATCAAAGGATTTTGAGATACATACAACCTGACAGAGTAGTGGTGTTGAAACAGGGAAGAGTAGTAGATGAGGGGGGTGTTGAGGTTGTGGAGAAATTAGAGAGAGAGGGTTATAAGTTTTATGACTAGATTTGCGAAGGTAAAACAAGAGAGTACACAGGATCTGGGAGAGTTAGACGCTAAGTATCGGCTTGGGAAGGCAGATGAGGTTGAGTATGAGATTAAGAGTAAGAAGGGTTTAACAGAGAGACTGGTAAGACAGATATCAAAAAGAAAGAGTGAGCCTAAATGGATGCTGGAGATGAGACTGGCGGCTTTGAAGAGGTTTGAGGAGATGCCAATTCCTAAGTGGGGTGGTGATATTGGGGCAATAAAGTTTGACGAGATTCATTATTACCTGAGACCGAAGATGAAGGAGGTAAGGAGTTGGGATGAGGTGCCTAAAGAAGTTAAGGCAACATTTGAAAAAATTGGAGTACCTCAGGCAGAAAGGGAGTATCTGGCCGGGGTTAAGAGTCAGTGGGACAGCGAGGTGATTTATGGGTCGTTAAAAAAGGTGTTGGCTAAAAAAGGGGTTGTGTTTTTGAGTATGGATGAGGGTTTAAGACAATATCCAGATATTGTGAGGAAATATTTTGGGACAGTAGTCCCTTTGGGGGACAACAAATTGGCGGCACTTAATACGGCAGTGTGGAGTGGTGGATCGTTTGTGTATGTGCCCAAGGGGGTTGAGGTTGATTTACCACTACAGGCATATTTTAGAATTAATAGTGAGAATGCTGGTCAGTTTGAGCGGACGCTGATTGTAGTAGAAGAGGGTGCAAAAGTGCATTATGTGGAGGGTTGTTTTTTGGCTGGAACAATGATTGAAACAGGTGGTGGTAGAAAGGTGATCGAGAGTATAACCAAGAAGGATAAGGTTCTGACACATTTAGGCAGGCTTAGGAAGGTTAATTATTTGCAAAGTCGTGAATACTCAGGTGGTTTGTATCGGATTAAGTATTGGGGTGATTCGACCGAGGAGCTTGTCTTGACCGAGGAACATCCGATATTGGCGGTTAGGAGAGTCCTAAAAAATGAAAGAAACGGGAGTTGGAAGAGGGATTGGTTGAAACCGGGTGAGATTAATGTGGGAGATTATTTAACGATTCCAGTTGACAGGGAAACAAGGATCAGGGAAATAGTTGGTTTTAAGGTGAAAACGTGGTCAGGGAAAAATAAGGGTTATATCGAGGTGGTTAGAGATGTGCCGTGTACTCCTGAGTTTTTTAGATTGGTTGGTTATTATTTGGCGGAGGGAAGTATTAGCAGTGGGTCTTATCTTAATTTTTCCTTTTCAAAGTATGAGCGTGAGTATATAGAGGATGTAAAGAGGTTGATGAAGAAGGTGTTCGGTCAGGAGAAAAGCCATGAAAGCGTACACAAAAAAAACAATGGGATTAGTGTGGTGTTTAGCTCGGTGGAGTTGTGTCAGATATTTGAGAATTTTGGTAAAAAGAGTTATTTGAAACAAATTCCGGAATGGATGGTTCACGAGAGCGAGGATAAGCAGAGAGAGCTTTTGGTGGGATGGTATAGAGGGGATGGTAATTATTATAGAAAGAGACACAGTTCAGGATTAAAGGAAGTTTTTCGGATTAACACGACGTCGGAAAAATTAGTTAGGCAGTTAAGGACGGTGTTGCTGAGATTGGGGGTGGTGTCATATATTAACGCGCGTGAGAGGGGTGATGAAGGAAGGAGAATGATGTACACACTTGGTGTCTCGGGTGAGTGGATGGTAAAGTTTGGGGAGATGGTAGGGGTTGAGGTAAGGATGAAAGTGAATGACAAAAAGAGAGCGACGAAGTTTGGGTTTGATGGTGACTACATGTATGTGCCAGTAAGACAGATAAGGTGTGAGCAGGTTCGTAGGAAGAGGGTGTACAACTTTGGTGTGGATAGGGATGAGTCATATGTGGCTGGTGGAGTGGCAGTACATAATTGCTCCGCACCTGCTTATACCTCTGGATCTTTGCATGCGGCAGTAGTTGAGATTGTGGTTAAGGCTGGAGCTAGGTGTCAGTACACAACGGTACAAAATTGGTACAAGAATGTGTTTAATTTGGTAACAAAAAGAGCTTGGGTAGGCGAGGGTGGTGAGATGAGGTGGATTGATGGAAATTTGGGATGTATTGCCGAGAATCAGAAATTGATTACACCGGATGGGGTGGTGAAAATTGAGCAGATAAAGGTGGGGCAGAAAGTGCTGTCTTATGATGAAAGGAAAGAGCGACTGGTTTTTCGAAGGGTGTTAGCAAAGAGAAATTCTGGAAGGCAGAGGGTATATGATGTGTCGATAGGAGCGAGAAAAATCAGGGTAACAAGAAATCATCCTTTTTATAGCTATAGATATGATTCAACGAGACCGAAAAAATTGGGTCGCTATGAACTTGGTTTTGTGCGGGCGGATGAGTTGTCGAAAGCGATTGTTCCCAGGACCTCTCTTGATTACGGTAAAGAGTATGGGTTAAAGAAGCCAAAATTAAGGACAGAATTTTGGTCAGGAAACCAGCATAAAAATGGATTAAGAGTGGTGAGAGAGCAGAAGTCCAGGTTGAAGATTGGTGATAGAACGACGGGTAAGTTGATGTGGCTTTTCGGGTATTGGCTTGGGGATGGTGATATGAGCATTAAATATGGTGTGAACGAGAAGGTGGTTAGATGGGCAAAGTTGGGTTTTTCTTGTCCAAAAGATAACCGTGCACGAGAAAGGCTGATGGGGATCATGAGTGAGGTCGTCGAGGCTAGTCCCACCGAGAGAAAGGATGGTGTTCATGTGTCTTGGAGTAGTAAGGAATTGGTTGAGTTGTTTGTGACGAACGGTTTTGTGGGTAAGGCAATAGACAGGCGGGTTCCTGGTTGGGTTTGGTCGTTGCCTGAGGAGCAGAGAATCGCTTTTGTTTCAGGTTATATCGACGCTGACGGTACTGTTAAAGAGGGAAGGATAGATATCAAATCGGTTAATAAAACATTGCTCGAGGATGTGGCGTCATTGTTGGTGACTCTAGGGATTACGTCGCGGTTGTTTACGGAGTTTAGCGAATCCAGGGAAGTGATTATTCAAGGTTACAAAACTGTAGCGCATGGGTCTTATAGGTTGAGTTTTGAGATAGATGGGAGGTTTGAAAGATATATTGCAGGGGTGTTGGTTGATAAAATCAAACAAGTGTCGCCAAAGGTGAAAGAGCAGAAACGGTTGGTGGGACGATCAGGCATTAAGTTGGGTGGGGATGTGGAGATAGCAAGGGTGAAGTTCGAGGATGTGGGGAAGGAGTTGCCAACTTGGGATATTGAGGTTGAGGGGACGGGAAACTTTATTTGTGAAGGTTTTATAGTTCATAATTCTCGTTTGACCATGAAGTATCCGGCTTGTATCTTGGCTGGAAAAGGGGCTAAGGGTGAGACCCTGTCAATTGCTTGGGCAGGTGAAGGACAACATCAGGATGCTGGGGCGAAGATGATTCATTTGGCTCCTAAGACTAGCAGTCGGATTATTAGCAAGTCGATTAGTAAGGATGGAGGGAGGGCGAGCTATAGAGGTATGGTCCAGATGAGTAAGGGAGCGAGTGGAGCAAAGTCTAAGGTAGTATGTGATGCGTTAATTTTGGATGATAAAAGTAGATCTGACACTTACCCAGTAAACAGGATTTGGGAGAATGAAGTGAGCTTAGAACATGAGGCGACGGTGAGTAAGGTTGGAGAGGAACAGTTGTTTTATTTGATGAGTAGAGGTATATCAGAGCATGAGGCCGAGGCGATGATTGTTAATGGGTTTTTGGAACCAGTGATGAAGGAGATTCCATTTGAGTATGCAATAGAGATGAATAGGTTAGTTAATCTAGAGATGGAAGGGAGTGTGGGATGAGGCGAGTGGAGATAAGAAGACCAGGAGTGCGAAGGATCAATCTAAAGTATTTAAATGAAGGTGAGGAGAAGGAGTTGATAGTGTTGATTCGGGGAGAGGAACAGGGAGAGTATCAGTTGGATGTGGTGAGTGATCACAAGGTGGGTAGGACGTTTGGTAGAGTAATTGTAAGGGGAATAGCTAAGAATGGAGCTAGAGTGAAGGTGTCTGGTTTGATTAAAATAGCCAAGCAAGCTCAGGGAGTAGAGGATTTTTTGGAGATGAAACTATTGGTGTTGGACGGAAAATCGAGCGCAGTGGCCGAACCTAAATTGGAGATAATGGCTAATGAAGTAAAAGCTTCTCATGCTGCGACGGTGGGTAGAGTTGATGAAGAAGAGATGTTTTACTTATTGGCGCGGGGAATTTGCAGGAAAAATGCGGAGAAAATGATAGTAGAGGGGTTTTTGGAAAAAGTGTAGGTTGATGTATTGAGTCGTGATAGAATCTGGTCATGTTTGAGATAGAGAAGATAAGAGAAGATTTTCCGATATTAGAAAGAGAGATTAATGGTTATCCTTTGGTCTATCTGGATAATGCGGCAACGACTCAAAAACCAAAACAGGTGATTGAGGCAATAGTTGATTATTACGAGAATCATAACGCTAATGTGCACAGGGGAATTCATACTTTGAGTGAGGAAGCGACGAGTATGGTTGAAAATGCACGTTTAAAGATTGCTAGGTTTATAGGGAGTAATGATGAAAAAGAGATAATTTTTGTGCGCAATGCAAGTGAGGCGATAAATCTGGTGATGTATAGTTGGGGGGAGAAAAATATTGGTAAAGGAGATGAGGTGGTGGTGTCTTTGATGGAACATCATTCTAACTTAGTAACTTGGCAGATGTTGTGCCAGAAAAAGGGAGCAGTATTGCGGGTGGTGGATGTAGATGAGGGGGGTGAGATAAGGATGAGAGGAGGAGAGAAGAGGGAGTTTCAAGGAGTGAGAGTAATGAGTTTAGAGCAGACTTTGGGAGGGAAAACGAAACTGGTGGCGATAACAGCGGTATCAAATGTGCTAGGAACGGTAAATCCGCTTGAGAAAATCGTTAAGATGGTTCGGGCAAAAACAAAGGCAAAGATCTTGATAGACGGTTCTCAGAGTGTGCCAGTGATGAAGACTGAGGTTGGGAAAATGGGAGTTGATTGGTTGGTGTTTTCTGGACATAAAATGTTGGGGCCAACGGGAATAGGGGTGTTGTGGGGTAGGCGGGAGATACTAGAGGAGATGCCACCGTTTTTGTATGGTGGGGACATGATTGGACAGGTTGAGCTTGGTAAGAGTGAGTGGAACGAGTTGCCATGGAAATTTGAGGCGGGGACTCCTAATATGGCAGGAATGGTGGGACTGGGGGCGGCGGTCGATTATCTAGAAGATTTGGGAATGAATGAGGTATGGAAGCATGAGCAGGATCTGGTGGCTTATGCTTTAGAGAAAATAAAGGGTAAGGCAGAGGTGTATGGCACGGGGGATTATAAAAAACGAGCAGGGGTGGTTACCTTTAACTTGCCAGGTATACATGCTCATGATACGGCGCAGGTGTTGGATGGTTTTGGAATTGCGATTAGGAGCGGTCAGCATTGTGGAGCTCCAGTGGTTGAGAGTCTAGGAGAGATGGCAGTAGCAAGGGCGAGTGTTTATGTGTATAACACTAGGGCTGAGATTGATTACTTGATTGATAAGTTGGTTGAGGTTAAAAAAGTATTTCGGAAAAGATAATGGAGTACTCAGAAGAAATTATTGATCATGCCAGAAATCCAAGGAATTTTGGTGATCTTAAAGGGGCTAATAAAAGAAGTAAGCAGAGTAATGCAACGTGTGGAGATATGGTTGAGTTTTACGCTAAGGTGGATGGAGGAGTGATCAGAGATATTCGGTTTAAAGGGGTGGGGTGTGCATTATCAACGGCAGCAGCCTCAATGTTAAGTGATAAGGTTAAGGGTATGAAGGTTGATGAGGTGAGAGAGCTTGATGGGAGGGTGGTGGTTGAGTTAATGGGAGAGGTAAATCCAGCGAGAATGAAATGTGTGTTGTTGCCTTTGTCTGCGATTAGGGCGTTGGTGGAGTGATGGTCGGCGGTGATATACTTAAATAGAGATGGAATGTGGGAAAAATAGGATCGGGAAGGTGTTGGGATGTTTGCTGGTTTTTTGGTGGTTTTTGGGCTGGGCGGGGGTAGTGTGGGCTGATTGGAGTGTGTGGGACGAGCCGGTGGTTTATTACGATTTTGAGAGCGTTCAGGGGGATGGAACGACTTTGATTAAGGATCGGGTGGGGGTTAATGACTTGACGTTGACAACGACAGGGAGTGGGGTGACGGGGACGAAGACGGGGATTGGGGCGGAAGCCAAATATGGGAGAAAAGCTGAGTTTGATGGTGTTGATGATTACGGGATAGCTCTGGACACGGCTGTATTTTCCCAGACAGGGAGTTTTTCGGTAGAGGCGTGGGTGAAGTTTGATACGGTATCAGCATCTGAGAGTGCGTTTCAGACGGTGGTGGCCAAGTGGGATGAGACGCTTGATATAAGGAGTTATCGGTTGATAATTCAGGCTGATGCAGACGGCAGGGTATGGCCCAAGTTCCAGGTGTCGCCTGACGGGACAGCGGCGGCGATTAAGACAGCAACAGGAACGACGCAGATACTGCCCAATGTTTGGTACTTGTTGCAGGGTTACTATAACGCAACCAGTCCGGGTACCATATATTTGTATGTGAATGGGGTTAGAGAAGGGAGTGTTTCGTCGGTGGGGACGGCACTGAGTGATACGGCGGCTGATTTTTATTTAGGTGTAACAAAAACGGGGGCTGGCAGTTATACTGGTTATCTGGACGGTTCGATTGATGAAGTAAGAGTATTCTCAGGGACGAGAGATGAAGGGTCGTTGGCTTATGCGATGGAAAGAGGCAGGCCGGTAGTGAGATTAGGTTTTGATGATGGTTCTGGTTTGCAGACGATGAACAGGCTGGAAAACTATACCAGAGCGGCATTGGTGAATTTCCCGAGTGATAACAGCCAGTGGGTAGCGGGTAATGACAATTATGCCTTACTTTTTGACGGAAGTGATGACTATGTTGATCTGGGTAATCACGGACGGTTTCAGTTAGGCGGGGCGATGACGATCTCGGCTTGGGTTTATGTGTCTTCCTTGGGTAATTATGCGATTGTGTCGCAGCCTCACACGAACGGTTATACCTTCCAGATGACGAGCGGAGGGGAGTTGAGCTTCGGGCCAGTGGGAGGGTCGGTGGTGACGAGCAGCGGGGCTGGTATATCGGCGGGAGAGTGGACTAATGTGGCGGTGTCATATGATGGGGTCAATGCCAGTTTTTATGTAGACGGCCGACTGGTGTCATCGCCGGCTTTGTCTTTATGGTCGGTAACGGGGGGGTCGGTGTTTGTTGGTCGAGCAGGGGCGACGCCTAATTACTTTAACGGTAAGATGGATGATGTGCTGATTTATGCTTATGATCGTACTTTGTTCGAGGTGTATGTGGATGTAATTGGTGCGGCGGTTAAGTTTGGTAAAACACAGTCTTTAGAGCCTGCTAATGCTCAGGTGGCGTGTCCTAGTGGTTTTGTTCATGTACCAGGTGATCCGCTATATGGAACGAGTGATTTTTGTGTGATGAAGTATCAGGCTAAGTGTGATGCTGATGGTGACGGGGTGGGGGATACGGCAAGCGGTGCTTATGCGTCATGCAACACTGGTTATGATACGTGGGGAAATATTTTGTCGGGGTGTAGATGTATAGAGGATATGGGAGGAGATGTAGTGTCAACGCCTCAAGGGGCACCGATTGCCAGAATTGCTCAGAATGCTGGCGGATCGGGGGTAGATGCCAGGACTTATTGCCAGACGCAGGGGTGGCATTTGGTGACTAATAACGAGTGGATGACGATAGCGAGAAATCTGGAGAGGTTGGGGAGTAACTGGTGTGCTTTAAACGGGACAGGGTGTGGTAATAGTCCGGGAAGTCAGTATTTGGTGGCGGGTCATAATGATAACGGCCCGGCTCTGGCGCTTCAAGCTTCGACTGACGATTCCCAAGGCTGCTATGGCACGGTCACTAAAGATGTTGATCCAACCTGTGGCAATGGTGCCACCCAAAGACGAACTCATTATTTATCTAATGGCGAGGTGATCTGGGACCTGGCGGGTAATGTATGGGAATGGACGGATGATGTGGTGAGGGGGCCTAATAAGCCGGTGGGAGGGGGTACAAGTTGGGTTGATTGGTCGAGTGTGAGTGATTATGGTGTTTTAAGTTATGACGTACTGAAACCGAGTGATAGTAGTTGGGATTTGAATAAGAGGGTGGGTAGATATTATCAGGGAGGGTCGAGTAATATTGATTACGCCTTCCTACGGGGGGCCAATTGGAACAACGGTTCCAATGCCGGTGTCTTCACCCTCAGCCTGAACAATACGCCCGGCAACTCTGGGCGCAGCAATATTGGCTTTCGTTGCGCCGTCTCCCCCTAAGTAATTTGGCGTAGCTATCTTTTAAAATCTTGTTATCTGGCTCCGACCTTGAGTCGGAGCCTTCGGTTTGGGGGGGTGAGAAAAATATGATTGATCAGCTGATAATCTTTCAGAAAATATATGACCTGTACTTGTATACCCATCGGATGGTGGCGAGGTTTCCTAAAGCGCAACGGTTTTTGTTATCAAATGCTTTGCTAAAAACTAATATGGAAATGATTAGACTAACGGTTATTGCTAACAGTAAACCTGATCGGAGAGCGGAACAGAAGAAGATTTCAGTAAATCTTGATTTGTTTCGGGTATATGTGAGAGTAGCCAAGGATGTAGGGTTTTTGTCGATTAAGAAATACGGGGTAGTAGCGGAGAAAATAAATGAGATTGGGAGATTGCTAAATGCGTGGATGAGGGTGAGTAGGCTCTAGGGCTTGTTGGGTTTCTTGGGGAAGATGTTGGGGATGGTGATGTTGTTGATAGTTACACCACCAGAAGATAGACGTTGGTGGGTGGAGTAACGGAGGAAGCCTTTGAAGGAATTACGGGAGGAGCGAAGTTTTTGTTGGAGAGCGGTAATTTGGTTTGATAGATCCGGGTCGGTTAGATTTTGTGGGGGAGCGAAGAGGGAGAGTTGCTGGGGCTGGTTGTGGTTTTTTAGGAGGTGTTTTAAGGTTTTTAGTTTCTTGAGGCGTTTTTTGTGACGTTTTTTGTAACGGCGGAGGGTCTTTTTTCTGATGGTGGTTTGATGGGGTTTGATGAGATAGCCTAGGAAGTCCAGGCCACGATCAGCCCTAAAGATATTGTTTTTCTTGGGGTGGAGGGTGAGTTTGAGATTGGTGGTTAAAAAGGTGTTGATTTGACGACGGAGGGCAAGGAGATATTCTTTGTCGGGAGAGATGACAAGAAAGTCATCCATGTAACGAAAGTAGTTTTTGAGTTTAAGGGTTTTGGTTAAGTACAGGTCGAGAGGGTGGAGGTAGATATTGGCGAATAGCTGCGAGGTAAGATTGCCGATGGGGATGCCACAGCCGGGTGTGTCGTGGTAGCTGGTGATGATAGTGGTGAGTAATTTGATGGTTTTGGGGCAGGAGATGTGTTTTGATAGCAGGCGGAGAAGAATCTGATGATTAATACTGGCGAAATAGCTTTTGATGTCGCATTTAAGGCAGTAGAAGCGGGGGTGATGCTGACGGATCTGGTGATAGACTTGGGAGACTTGGAGCATACCAAAGTGGGTGCCCTTACCCTTGCGGCAGGCGAAGGAGTGGTTAATGAAAACGTTTTCAAAGATGGGTTCAATAACGGTGATGATGGCGTGATGGAGGATGCGGTCGATAAAAACAGGGGCTGAGATCTGACGTTTTTTGGGTTCAAAGGTGATGAAGCGGTGGTATTTTCTGGGGCGGTATTGATTGGTGGCGAGATTGGTTTGGAGGTTGATGAGGTTTTTTTCGAGATTAAACTCGAAGATTTGGAGAGGTTTTTGGAAACGTTTGTGTCTTCTGGCTTTGTAATAGGCGGAAAGCAGGTTGTTAAAAGAGATGATGCGGTCAAACATGATAGAAGTGTAAAAGAGTAACCGTTGATTAATCCCGAGACTGGTTACTCTTTTACTATCTCTGTCTCCTTAAAGTGGATGACGAGTCTTAGGCTGGTAATTGGATGGTGCCCGGCTCCAGTGATTGATGGGTGGATCAATGATCTGGAGATCTCGCAGGTTTGATTACTTAGGGGGAGACGGCGCAACGAAAGCCAATATTGTTGTTTCCAGAGTTGTCGGGCGTATTGTTCAGGTTGAGGGTGAAGACACCGGCATTGGATCCGTTGTTCCAATTGGCTCCCCGTAGGAAGGCGTAAGCCTAAAACTAGTAGGAGTATAACAGAGTTAGTATGATAGAGTGGTAGTCATGAAAGGTAGTTCAAAGGTGATGGCTTACGCCGGTTTGGTGGTGGCGTTGGTGGCAATGGTGGGGTTGGCGGTGGTGATTGTGGCGAGGAGTAAAGGTGTGGGTGGCGGCTTGGGGTCTAATCGATATGTGAGTAGTGAGTGTGGAGTGGAGTTTGAGTATCCGAAGAATTGGGTGAGGTCGGATATTAAGCTGTCATTGTCGCAGGAGCCTTTGGCTCAGGTGGTTTTTGACGAGATGGTGGGTGGGGTAGTGGAAAAAAGGTCTTTGTTTTCCCTTTTTTGTTATGATGCGAGCAAATATTCATTTGAGCAGTTTTTTGGAGGAGATGTAATAGGTAAGGAGATGAGGGGGGCGGTAACGACGGAGAGTTTAAAATGGGAAAGAGTAGGTAATTTTGCATATACGATTAAGGGGGATAGGTTGTTGATTGTACAGATGTTTTTTACAAAGTTTGACCTAAAGCCACAGAATGGATATGAGCAGACTTTTATGAGTATTTTGAATAGTATGCGTTAGAAGTGATGGAAAATACAAAGGAGATGAAACAGGTTCGAGTGAGAGTAAAACGGAAAGAGAAGTGGCCCAATAGTTATTGGTCTTTGTGGTTGGAAAGAGGAGGGTTGGAGTATAGGGCGGGTCAGTATGTAAGCATTAAAGTAAATGAAGAAGGGGAAAGAAGGAGTTATAGCTTGGCAAGTTATCCGGGTGAAGAGGAGTTACAGTTGGTAGTTGATACGGCCCCGATGGGTGTGGGGAGTCGTTATGTGTTGGATTTGGAGGTGGGTGATGAGGTTGAGGTGCTGGGACCAATGGGTGAGTTTGTGGTTAGTGATGGGCATTTAAGGCAAGACACAAAGGGTTTTTTGATGGTGGGAACAGGCAGTGGGGTGGTACCACTTCGGCCAATGATTAATGATTTGTTAAAAATTAAGAGAGAGGTTCGGCCAGTGAGACTATATTGGGGGATGAGGCATGAGGAGGATTTATTTTGGATGAAAGAATGGATGGATTTGGAAAAAGAGTATGAAAACTTTAAGATCGATGTGGTTTTAAGCAGGGGGGGTGATAATTGGAAAGGATGTAATGGGCATGTGGGTGATTGCTTGAAGAATCATGGTGGAGATCTAAAGAGTTGGCAGGCTTATGTATGTGGAAGCAGAGAGATGGTTGAGGAGACTAGTAAATTGTTGATGTCGTTGGGAGTGGGTGAGAGTGAGGTTAATTTTGAGAAGTTTTTTTAGGAACAAGGGGATTGTGGACTCGCTTAAGTTTTATTAGGATATGGGGTAGCGTTACAATTTAAGTTTTATAAATAGAATGAGTTATTCAAAAGGATCAGAAGATAAGCCGGTTAAGACTAAGTATCAGGTAAAGGTAATTAATGATAAGTGTATTGGAGCAGCGTCATGTGAGGCAATCGCGTCGGCTACTTTTAAGCTAAACGAGCAGAATATTGCGGATATTATTGACCAGGATGGCAATGTAGATGAGGAGAAGTTGCTGGCAGCTCAGTCTTGTCCGACGATGGCGATTGAGGTAATCAATATTGAGACAGGAGAGAAGATTTGGCCGAAGTAAGACTTGAATCTTGGATTAGTTTAGTGCAAGATAGGGACTTATGAACGATGCTAAGTTGATTTTTGGAGTGATAGGAGGAAGTTTGTTGCTGTTGATTGTAGTAGCCTTGGGGATGAGTAGGATGACTGGAGATCAGATGGGTGGAGAGGTCAAAGAGATTTCGGGTGAGGAGAGGTTGGTAATGGGAGCGGAGGATGCTAAGGTAGAGGTGGTGGAGTTTAGTGATTTTCAGTGTCCTGCTTGTAAGGCGGCACAGGGATTAGTGAAACAAGTACAGAATAGAGAGGGAGTGAGATTTGTGTTTAGACATATGCCACTGTCAAGTATTCACAAGAATGCTTTGATTGCAGCTGAGGCAGCGGAAGCGGCACACGATCAAGGCAAGTTTTGGGAGTATCATGACTTGTTGTTTGAACGGCAAGGAGAATGGGCGGAAGAAAAAGAGATTGAGGTTAAGCTATCTGATTATGCTGAAGAATTGGGCTTGGATCGGGAGATGTTTGTTGAGTCACTTGAAGAGGGAAGGCATAAGGAGCTAGTGATGAATGATTACGGGGAAGCTATGAGATTGGGAGTGAGAGGGACACCGACATTTTTTGTTAACGGTAAGCAGACTGCAGTTGGAGATTTACTGCGAGCGGTGGAAGCAGAGTTGGCAGAATAGGATAGAATATGGGTATGAAAAGATATGGGTTGGTTTGGGGTTTGGTTTTTTTGGGTTTGGTGGCAGTTGGGGGTTGGTATTGGATGACAAATCGAGTTGAGCCAGAAGATGTAATTGAGGTGGGGGACAACTTGGAGATTAGTGAGGAGGTGCTTGAGAGATTTAGAGGAATGGGTGCGGTGTCTGATACGGCTGAACGAGTGGAGTTGAGGCCAGTGGAGGGGGAGTCAGGTTTTGGAGTTGCAACTCGAGAGGTAACGGGTGGGCGGTTGTATCATTCAGTGATGGCTGATTTGCCGGAGTTGGGTAACGGCGAGTTCTATGAAGGGTGGTTGATAGGCGGAGAGAGGAGAGTGAATGTGGGAAAGCTAATAAAAGAGAAAGGTGGTTGGTTACTTGAGTTTGTGGGCGATGAAGGGCTTGTGGAATATGATTTAGTTGTGATTACATTGGAGGTAAGGGATGACAAGTCTCCCGAGAAAGAAGTACTTAAAGGTACTTTTAAGTAGTAGTTGCCCTGGTGGGCTGTTGGTGAAGGGAGGTGAGTGGGTTTATGTTTAGTCGTGATAAGGATAAGTTGGCTTTAGCCAAGGGGATGATGTTGCTGAGCATTTCGGCGGCGATTTTGGCTGGATTAGGATCAGTTGGATACGATATTTATCTGGCCAGTACTCAGTGGATGCTGGTGGCAGTCTTGTTGGCAGCTTGGTCAGTTTATTGTTTGGCTGAGGCTCAGTTTCAGCTAAAGAGATAAAGTTGGTATGATGAGTGGATGCTGAAAGATCAAGATGTTTTTAATGCTTTAAAGGGAGTGATTGATCCTGAGTTGGGTATTAATGTAGTTGATTTGGGATTAGTGTATGGGGTGGAGATAAATGAGGAAGTGGTTAGGGTGGAGATGACTCTAACGAGTCCAGGATGTCCTTTGGCGGGGTTGATTGATCAAATGGTGAAGAGTGCTGTGGGTAAATTGGAAGGAGTGGAAAGAGTTGAGTTAGAGTTGGTATGGGATCCTCTTTGGATACCGGCGATGATGAGCGAGGAAGTACGTGAGGAGTTTGGGGTTGGAGGATGATAAGATAATGGGTATGAAAGTGGTGATAGGGGCGGATCATGGAGGGTATCAAGTTAAGGAAGTAGTGAAGGATTGGTTGGTTGATCGGGGTATTGATGTAATTGATGTAGGAGCAGTCAATTATATGGCCGAGGATGATTTTGTTGATTATGCTAAGCAAGTAGCTAGGGAGGTTGGTGGAGATAAGGAAGTGAGAGGTGTAGTTTTTTGTAGAAATGGGGTGGGGGTAAGTATTGTGGCGAATCGGTTTGATGGGGTGAGATGTGCTCTGGGTTTTGATGTGGAGCAGGTAAGAAAGGCGAGAACTGATGATGATGTTAATTGTTTGGCGATTGCGGCGGATTACAGTAGTGAGAAGGTGATAAAGGAGATGGTTGAGGTTTTTATGAAGACGGAGTTTAGTGGTGAGGAGAGGTTTGTTAGACGTTTGGTTAAGTTGGATAAATTACGATTTGAGAGTGATTAGAAAGTGGTAAGATAGTTGCTACGATGGTGAAGATTATTCCAGCTATTTTGAGGCCGAATTTAAGGGAGTTTCAGGAGGATTTTGATAAGGTAAAGGGGTTGGTTGGGAGAGTCCAGGTGGATGTAATTGATGGGGTGTTTGCAGATAATAAGACAGTTAATCCGGAGGATTTGGAGGTGATTGATACGGTGGTGGAATGGGATTGGCATTTGATGGTGGATAGGCCCGAAAAGTGGGTGAAGAGGTGTGTTAGGGGTGGAACTGGAAGGGTGTTTGCTCACATAGAAAGAATGAATGATGTAGCTGGATATATTGCAGAGACACAAGTGGCGGGAATGGGGGTAGGATTGGCGTTAGATTTAGAAACAGAGGTGGATAGATTGGAGGAATATGTCTATGACTTGGATGCGGTGCTGTTGATGTCAGTTAAGGCAGGTTTTCAGGGTCAGGAGTTTGATGAAAGGGTTCTAAGTAAAATTGCGTCGGTGAGAAAGATGAGGAGTGATATACCTATTGTGGTTGATGGAGGTTTGGGAGTAAGTGAGATAAAGAGGTGTGTGGCGGCTGAGTGGGCGGAGCAAATTCGTGAGGAGGAGTTGGACCGTAATTTTTTGGATATGGAGTTTGCGGTTGGTGGAGAGCTCTTGCGGGCTGGAGATGTGGTAGCTAAACTTGAGCAGTTAAGGAATTTGGAGGAATAATATGCCAGCGGATAAGATTGGACCATTTAGGAGAATTAGGGCGGTGTCATTTTTGGGTTATGCCGATGCTCATGAGGGAGATGGTTTATATGACTCAGCAAAGGAGGTGGCGAGGATGGTGGCGGAACATGGTTTGGTAGTAGTAAACGGAGGGGGTCCAGGGGTGATGAGAGCTTCGACTGAAGGGGCTCATGAAGGGGGTGGTAAAGCATATGTGGCTACTTTTTATCCTAAACACATGGAGAACTTTGAGGGTAAGGATCCGTTAAACAAGGCAGATAAGGAAATCATCATGAATAATTATTTGGATCGAACCTTGAAGTTGTTGGAGTTAGGGAACGCTTATATTTTATTTAACGGAGGAACGGGAACGGTGAGTGAGTTTGGGATGGCATGGGGTTTGGCTAAGTTGTATTTAGGAAGACATAAACCACTGATTCTTTACGGTTCTTTTTGGCATACAATCATGGAGGCGTTTGCGGCTAATATGAGGATTAGGCCAGAGGCGCTAAGGGTATATAGGATAGTGACAACACCTGAGGCGGCGATGGAGGCATTGTGGAAGTATGAGATGGAGTTGCTAAAGGGTGAGCATGGAGAGGAGGTAGAGATGGGTAATGGTGAGAATATTGAGAAGGCTTTTATTAATTGAGAGTTTTGTAAGGGGGGTGGTTTTGGGATAAAGTGAAGATATGAGGTATACGGTGAGTGAGTTGCAGGAAAAGGCAGATGAGATAAGGGAGGAGATAATCAAGATGTTGGTTAATGTGGGAAGTGGACATACGGGGGGAGCTTTGGGAGCGGCTGATTTCTGGACGGCGCTGTATTTGGGAGGGTTGGTAAGAGTTGATCCTAATAATCCTTGGGATGAGGAGAGGGATCGAGTGGTGCTTTCGGCTGGTCATTATTGTCCAGCTCAGTACGCAGTGTTGGCGGAGATGGGTTTTTTTGAAAAGAAAGAGCTGATGAGTTTGCGTCAGATTAACTCGAGATTGCAGGGGCATCCGGTAGTAAGATGTTTGCCGGGGATTGAGAATACGAGTGGTCCGTTGGGTCAGGGGATTTCTCAGGCGGTGGGAATGGCTATAGTGGGGAAGCGAGAGAGAAAACAATGGCGAGTGGTCTGTTTTATGGGAGATGGTGAGCAACAAGAGGGTCAGGTGTGGGAAGCGTATATGCTGGCAAACAAGGAAAAATTAGCGAATTTAACGGTGGTGATTGATAGGAATAATATGCAGATTGATGGGCGAACTGAGGAGGTGATGCCACTGGAACCATTGAGAACAAAGCTTGAGGCGTTTGGGATGGAGGTGTTTGAGGTGGATGGACATAATATTGGATCGATTATGGAGGTTTTTGCAAAGGTAAGAATGGTTTATGAGAGGCCGTCGGTGATACTGCTTCATACAATACCGGGTAAGGGGGTTGGGTTCATGGAGGGCTTGGTTGAGTGGCATGGTAAGGCGCCAAGTGCAGCAGAGGCGGTTGAGGCATTGTCGGAATTAGGAAAAACAAAAGATGATTAATCCAGAGATGCAGTTGGTGGAGGATTTAGATAGGGTGGAGGTGAAGGCGATGCGAGATGGATATGGCGAGGTGTTGTTGGAGTTGGGTAAAGATGAGCGTATGTGGGTAGTAGTGGCGGATTTGATGGAGAGTACTAGAGTCAAGGATTTTGCCAAGCATTATCCAGACAGATTTGTGGAGATGGGAATAGCGGAGCAGAATATGATGGGGGTGGCGGCGGGAATGGCTTTGGAAGGAAAGATTCCTTTTGTAAATTCGTTTGCGTGTTTTTCACCAGGAAGAAACTATGATCAGTTACGGGTGAGTGTTTGTGTAGGAAAAGCGAATGTCAAAGTGGTGGGAGGACATGCCGGGGCGGGCAATGGTGAGGATGGAGCCAATCAACAAAGCTTTGAGGATGTGGGTATGGTCCGGTCGTTACCAAATCTGGTGGTGGTGTCACCGGCAGATTATGAACAGGTTAAAAGGGCGACAAGGGCAATAGTAGTACATGAGGGGCCGGTGTATATGCGGATGACTGCTCCAGCAAGGCCAGTGGTAACAAGCAAGATGACTCCTTTTGTGTTAGGTAAAGCTCAGGTATTAAGAAGAGGGGGAGAGGTGGGGTTGATTGTGAGCGGAGCAATGGTGTATGAGGGATTACGAGCGGCTGAGGAGTTGTCGGGCAAGGTGGATGTCGAGGTGATTAATATTCATACAATTAAACCGATAGACGAGAGTGAGATTATTCGGGTGGCACAGAAATGCAAACGAGTAGTGGTGGCGGAGGAGCATCAGATTATTGGTGGTTTGGGGAGCGCGGTGGCAGAGGTATTAGTTAAGGAAGGTGTGGGGGTGAAAATGAGAATGGTGGGGATGAGTGATGTGTTTGGAGAGAGTGGTAAGCCGGAGGAGTTATTAGTAAAGTATGGAATGAGTAAAGAGGTTATAATCAAGGCGATTAGAGAATTAGTTGGAAAATAATATGAGTGTTTTTGAAAGAGATGGAAGGGTGATGTTGTTAGCTTATGATCAAGGATTTGAGCATGGTCCGATTGATTTTAATGGGAAGAATGTGGATCCTTCTTATATCATGGAGATCGCGGAGAGCGGGTTTTTTACAGGAGTAATTTTTCAGGAAGGAGTGGCGGCAAAATATTATGATCAAAAAAAGGCAAAAGTGCCGTTGGTAGTGAAGTTGAATGGAGCGAGTTCATATAGTAAGGGAAAGGAGCCATATAGTCCACAATTATGCACAGTGAAAAAGGCGATTGAGTTGGGGGCAAAGGGAGTGGGATATACCATTTATGTTGGTAGTGAGCATGAAGGGGAGATGATGCGTGAGTTTAGTCTAATTGAGGATGAGGCGCATAAAGCTGGTTTAGCGGTGATTGCTTGGATGTATCCTAGGGGAAGTAAGGTGGTGGGTAAGGAGCATGACAAAGAGACGGTGGCATATGCGGCAAGACTGGGAATGGAGCTTAATGCTGATTATGTTAAAACATATTACACTGGTGATGAGGAAAGTTTTAAGTGGGTGGTTAAATCTGCTGGTAAGACGGGGGTGTTGGCGCAAGGAGGAGGAAAGATTGGATGGGAAAGACTTGAGAGTGAGGTAAGGGGTATTATGGCGGCGGGGGCTAAGGGATTGGCGATCGGTAGAAACGTGTGGCAAGCCGAGAGGCCGGTTGAGGTGGCAGAGAAGTTGGGTAAACTGGTGTTTACCAGTTGATGGGTTGATGTCCATTGAGGAGGAGATAGGTGTTAGTTTGGGAGAAGGGTTTACTGCCAAAAAAACCCGCATGGGCAGAGAGGGGTGATGGATGAGTTGACTCAATAACTAAATGGCGTTGGCGATCGATGTTGGCACCTTTTTTGCGGGCGTAAGCACCCCAAAGAATAAAGACGAGACCGGTTTTTTGTTGATTGAGGACCTTAATTACAGCGTCAGTAAATTGTTCCCAACCTTTGTTTTGATGGGAGCCGGCTTGGTGGGCCCTGACAGTGAGAGTGGCATTAAGTAAAAGAATGCCTTGTTTGGTCCAATGAGTGAGATCACCTGAGGTGTTGGTAATATGGCCGATGTCGCTTTTTATCTCTTTGTAGATATTCTGGAGTGAGGGTGGCGGAGGAGTAGGGGGGAGAACTGAGAAACAGAGGCCGTGGGCTTGGTTGGGGCCGTGATAGGGGTCTTGGCCTAAAATAACAACCTTGACTTGGTTAAATGGAGTGGAGTTAAAAGCATTAAAGATGAATTTTGGGGGTGGATAGACGGTGGTGGAGATATATTCTTTTTTGACAAACTCAGTAAGTTTTTTGAAGTAGGGTTGGTTAAATTCTGTTTGGAGAACCTTTTTCCAGGAGGGTTCGATGCGGACATTCATTGAGGGTATGTTAACATGGGTCTATGTATGATGTGGTTAGTTTTGGGTCAGTAGTACTTGATGTGACAATTAGATCGAGTGAGTTTAGGGTGATGAAGGGTCACCAGATAGCTGGTGGGGTGGGTTTGTGTCAGGTATATGGTGGAAAAACTGAGGTTGATGGGATCAATGTTGATGTGGGAGGAGGAGGAACCAATTCGGCGGTGAGCTTTATAAAGAAGGGGTTGAAGGCGGGTGCGGTGGTGAAGTTGGGAGATGATGAAATTGGAGGGATGATTAAACGAGCATTGGAAAAATATAACTTGGGAAGTGAGTTAATGGTCGAGGAAAAGGGGGGAGAGTCGGCTTTGTCGGTGATATTGGTGGATAAGGAGGGGGGGAGGTCAATACTGACTTATCGAGGAGTAAGTAAGGAGTTGTTATCAAGAGAGATTGATTGGGAAAAGGTGAAGGGGTCAAAATGGTTTTATGTGTCCAGTTTGGGTGGCAAGATGAGTTTGCTTGAGGATATTGTGGCGTTTGCTAATAAGCAGGAGATAAAGGTAGCGTTTAATCCAGGAAAGGCGGAGCTGAAAGATAAGAGTAGGTTGGAGAGAGTGTTGGGTAAGATAGATGTGTTGTTGTTGAATAGATTGGAACTGGCTGGATTATTGGGAGTTAGTTTTGATGATGATGTTGAGCTGATGAAAGGAGCTGGTCGGTTAGCGAGTCGAGGGTTGGTAGTCATGACAGAGGGTAAAAAGGGGTCGGTTGCGTTTGATGGAGAGATAAGGGTTCGGGCAGGAGCGTATAGAGTTAAGAGTGTAGATGATACGGGAGCAGGTGATGCATTTGGTAGTGGTTTTGTATATGGAAGGATCAAGGGTTGGAGTTTGGCGGATAGCTTGAAAGCTGGGGCGGCGAATGGAGCAAGTGAGGTGATGAAAATAGGAGTTAAGGAAGGATTATTGAGTGAGAGTGAGTTAGACAAGTGGATGAAGAAAGAATTGAGATTAGTTGAGGAAAAAGTGAGAACATAGGTTATATTAGTTAGGGATCATTATTAATGAGTATATTTAGAATTGGAATATGAAGGTTTTTGTAACACAGAAATTGGCGGGGGATTTTGTTGATAGGCTGGCTGAGAAATATGAGGTTGTTGTTTGGCCGGGAAGAGAGATTTCAAGAAAAGATTTGTTAAGAAAGGTTAGAGGAGTGGACGCGATCTTATCATTGTTAACAGAGAGAATTGATGCTGAAGTAATGGAGAAGGCGGGAGAGAATTTGAAAATAATAAGTAACTGTGCGGTTGGTTTTGATAACGTAGAGGTGAGTGAGGCAACTAGACGAGGAATAGTGGTAACAAATACACCAGCGGCGTTATCAGAGTCAGTGGCTGAGCATGCAATAGCATTAATGTTGACGGTGATGAGAAGGATTGTGGAAGGAGACAAGTATGTAAGGTCAGGTAAGTTTAAGGGTTGGGAGCCTGATTTGATGGTGGGTATGACAGTGAGACGAAAGGTGTTGGGAGTAGTGGGTATGGGGAGGATAGGTGAATGGACGGCTAGGTTGGGCTATGGGCTGGGGATGAAGGTGATATATTATTCCAGATCAAGAAGTGTTGATGTCGAGAAGGAGTGTAAGGGTGAGTACAAAGAGAAACTGGATGAGTTACTCAAGGAGGCGGATGTGATTAGTCTTAACGTGCCATTGAATAAAGAGACTGAAGGAATGATAGGTAAAAGGGAATTAATGATGATGAAAAAGACGGCGGTGTTGATTAATACAGCTCGTGGGGCGGTTGTAAAAGAGAATGAGTTGATAGAGATGTTAAAGGAGGGGAGGATCGCTGGTGCTGGTTTGGATGTGTTTGAGGATGAGAGTAGAGTTAATACTGGACTATTTAAACTTGATAATGTGGTATTAACACCACATATTGCATCAGCAACTAATGAAGCAAGAGAGTTAATGGCGGAGATGGCGGTGAACAATATACTTAGAACTCTGGCTGGTGAAGAGCCAGAAGGTTTGGTAAATGAAGAGGTTTGGTGTAGGGCAAGGGTACACAAGTGTTAGAGTGGGTTAGAATGGATATATGGCAGAGGAAAAAGAGACAACGGGTAGACAGTTAAAGATTAGGGGAATGAATGAAGAGGATGCTGGGGAAGATAGAGAGGCAAAGAAGGAGAGCAAGGAGAATGAGAGCAAAGTTTGGGTGCTGGTGATATTGGCAGTGAGTGTGTTGATCAGTTTGTTGTTTTCTTTAAAGGCAGGAGGGGCCAGTTGGTGGGGGAGGTTGGTTAGTCGAGAAGGGAGGAGTGAGACGAGTCGGTCTGTTGAGGTAGAGTCAGTGAGAGAGGGAGGGGTTGGTTGGTTTGGTCCTGCGGTGTACGAACTGGATTAAGAGTATTTAATCTGAGGAGGCGTTATCGTTTTGATCTAAAGAAGATTGGGCTAAAGGTGAGGATGTGTTCTTTTCAAGAGCTTGGTTGATTTGTTCGGTGGTACAGGAAATAGTGGGCTGGGTGCCTTGGATGAAGGTTTCTAACCTAGTTGAGGGGCAAGCAGAACAGGTAAGAGTGTTGGTGAGAGTGCAAATGGGAACCTTGACAATGTTGGATGGGGTGGGGAAGGTAGTTGGAACGGTGTTTTTAAGGATTTGTGAGGTAATTTGACTCCAGATGGGTGAGGCTCCGGTGATGCCTGAAGCAATGCGACTCATGGGTGAGTTATCGTTGTTGCCAACCCAGGTAGCAACTAGGAGTTCAGGTGTATAGCCAATGGTCCAGTTGTCACGCAGATCATTGCTAGTACCGGTTTTAACGGCGACTTGGTAATCAGGGATGTGGAGAACTGAACGAGAGCCAAATGCAGGAGTTCTGGCTTGGTTGTCAGAGAGTATGTCGGAGATTAAATAAGCGGTTTCTGGTGAGATGACTTGATGTGGTTGGCAGTTGGTATTTGTAGTGGCAGCTTGAACAGTGAAGGTGGATTGATTGGTATCGGTTTGGGGTAGGTTGCAGAGATTGAATTTAAGAGGTTGACCGGAGGAGTCTTTGATGGAGAGGATGGGATTAAGGGGTACGTGAACACCTAAATTGGCGAAGGTACCGTAGACTTCAGCCATGTCGGTCATTTTGACCTCATTACTTCCCAGGGTAAGAGAAAGGCCGTAGCGAGCAGGGTTGTCCCAGGTGGTGATACCCATTTGTGATGCTAATCTGGCCATTTGGATAACCCCGTTTCTATTTAGGAGCTTGATGGCTGGAACATTATATGATGAGGCAAGAGCGGTTCTGAGCGTAACGGCTCCGTGGAAACGTCCGTCATAGTTGTTGGGAGTGTAGGGTTTGGATCCGGGGAGATTAAAGGTTATGGGAGTGTCGTGGATAATGGTTGAGGGAGTCAGTCCGGTTTCAAAAGCAAGAGCATAGTTGATAGGCTTAATGGCTGAGCCTGGTTGGCGAAGACTGGTAGTTAGGTTTACCTGACCATCGTGAGCAATATCAAAGTAGTCTTTTGATCCAATCATAGCTAGGATTTCGCCGGAAGGAGGGTTGGTGATAAGTACGGCTCCGTTGTTGACATGGAGATTTTTAAGTTGATCAAGCTCTTGATTGAGGATGGATTGGGCAAGGTTTTGGATATCTAGGTCTAGAGTGGTGTGGACTTGGAGACCTCCGTGGGTGACAAGTTCTTCGCCGAAGTATGAGACGAGGAGGTCTTTGATATACATGACGAAATGAGGAGCAAGAATACTGGTTTGGGGTGGGGCGAAAGTAAGGGGGGTATTAAGCGCGTCTTGATATTGTTGAAGGGTAATATACTCATCTTCAAGCATGCGATCTAGTACTTGGATTTGACGTTGCTTGGCGAGTTCTGGGTGGGCACCAAAAGGTGAGTAGCGAGTGGGTGATTGCGGTAGGCCAGCAAGTAGGGCTGACTCGGCTAGATTTAGATCTGAGACATTTTTGGCAAAGTATTGTTGAGCGGCTTCCTGAATCCCATATGCTGGGCCACCGTAGCCAACTTGGTTGAAGTACATCTGGAGAATCTGGTCTTTACTGAAGATCAGTTCGGTGTGAATAGCAAGAATAACTTCTTTGATTTTGCGTTGTAGGGTTTTTTCGTTTGTAAGTAAGGTATTTTTAATGAGTTGTTGGGTGATGGTGGAACCGCCCTGGATCTCTTGAGTAGTAAGGTTTCTTTGAATGGCACGGATTATGCCTTTTAGCGAAAGGCCTTGATGAGAGTAGAAGTGCTTGTCTTCAATAGCGATGGTGGCTTGGCGAGTATGGAGGGGGATATCTTCCAGAGAGACTAGAGTGCGTTTTTCTTGGTCATATATCTTGTAAAGAAGTCGACCGTGTCGATCAAAGATTTGGGTAGTTAGTTCCGGCTGTAGATTTGAAAGTTTTCGTGGCGAGGGTAGATCTTTAAGAATCCAGTAATAAAGAAAGGTGGAGATGAAAATAAGCGTGAGGACGGAGAGATTGAGGAGAGATGGGCGTAGTTTTATGCGAGGCGAAGGGAGTTTGGGAAAGTGGGGTGGTTGTAAATGGGGTAATTGAGGAATTGAGAATTGGATGGGGTGATGAGTTTTTTGAGAAAAATGAAGCTTCAGATTAGGCAGGTGTGGAAGACCAATCTTTGGTATAGATGGTTTGGAAAGACGGGGTAAGCTTACGTGTTTAAAGAGGTTTAAAATTGCAGGAGGGAGGTTGAGGGTGGCACGACCGATTAAACCAAGTAAGTTGAGAGTTTGGGTGATTGTAAAGTTGGAGAAGAGGATGAGGAGGAGAAGAATGTTGAAAACAGGACGACCAAGATATTTGAGGAATTGAGTGACTCGATTTATAGGATTGTGATTGATTGGCAGCTTATTTTTGTGTTGCTTGTTTGATAGATGATTTAGGGTATTAAAGTATTTTGTGATTTTATGGGTGAGTTGGTATAGAGATCTGTTTATCAATGACCCCTGTCCGGTGTGGCGCATTGGGACAATTTTAGCAAGGTTAGGGGATGAAAATAAAGAGAGAAAATATTAGAGATGATGTGTTTTGATCTCTTTTGATTGGTTATTTGAGAAATTTGTGTTGAAGAAGCTGCCATAGTTGTGGCCAGTGTCCATCATATCCAAGAGCCCAGATAGCGATTCCGGCAATATTGCTTTGGTTGACCAGATCATATTTTAGAGAAAGGGAATGTTCGTCTTCGTAGTGGATTTGTTGGATATTGCCTTCAGTGTCGGTGTAGGTAATCCAAGGAGTAAGGGTGGTGTCGTTCCAGTGAGTTGAGAGGCCGAGAATAGCTGATCTGTCTTCTTGGTTTGATGATGTTAGGAGTTCCTGGATGCGTTTATAAGTGGCTGTGGCACCGGTTTTTTGATAGGTGTTGCTTAAGAACTCAGACGTGGTGGTTTGCCATTGATAGCCGTAGTAAGGAACTCCAAGAATAATTTTTTCAGCAGGGATTATTTTGGAAAAGTCGGCGATAGTTTGGGCTACGTCATATTCGAGACAAGTCGATTGGTCTGATGATGATTC
Organism: Candidatus Chazhemtobacterium aquaticus; assembly: GCF_009936135.1. Classification (NCBI taxonomy): domain Bacteria; family Candidatus Chazhemtobacteraceae; genus Candidatus Chazhemtobacterium; species Candidatus Chazhemtobacterium aquaticus. The sequence continues at coordinate 104,647 of NZ_CP047901.1, read as the reverse complement.
TGAGCATGCCCCTCTTAATGGGGCGACGGGTCCGGCTTGGGATGAGGATGAGCGGAAGAAGTCGTAGGCCATAATAATAACGTAGTCAATGTGAGGAGTGATGCTGGCGTAATCCCAAATTCGGTTTTTAACGGCTGAGTCTGCGAAAACATCTATACTAACTTCACAGCCAGGACGCGTTTGTTTGCAGACAGAGCTTAATTGTTTTACAAGAAGAGAAAAGTTATTTTTAGTTTGAGTGTCTGGAGTGCCAACATATTCGAAATCAATATTGATCCCGTCAAAGTTTTTTTGATCAAGAATCTCCATGGTTGAGTCGATGACCTGTTGGCGGTGATCGGGATTATTGACAAGTGACTCAATTAGTTTTTGGGTCATGGCTCGCATGACAATGATAGTCTTACCTCGGGCGGATTTGGTTGAACGGAAAACCTGATTGGCTTGGCTTGAGTTGAGTTGATTCCAACCTGGTTCAAGGGTGTTGTCATCACTGATTTTGTGGATAGTTCCGTCTGGGTTGTAGTCTAGACCAAAATAGGCGACATGGGTGAGTAGGTGATAGTTGAAATTGTCGGATTCATTCATGTTCCAGAAAGGTAGAAAGCCGTAGATGATTTTTTCTGGATGTTTTGGGTTAATTCCTAATATATCGGCGACTGGATTAGCAATTTGGGCTAGTGGTGAGAGAAGGGGTGGAGGAGTGGAGCGAGTTAGATAGATGATACCGGCAAGAATGAAGGCTGTGAGAGAGAGAATGACAAGGATGATAGGGCCAATATGAACACGAGAAGGTTTTGGAGATGGTGATGGGGGAGTGATTTCCATGGTGATAATTGTACCTTGTAGAAAAAAGACACCCCTGGGCGGGTAGGCACAGGGGTGTTGTTCTTACTGTTCCGGGTTAGTCGTTCACAACGACTGCTGGAGAAGAAGGGGACTGAGCCTCGTCGGGTTCCAGGTCTCCTAGTGGTTCACCTTGATCAAGGATTCGGTTAAACAGCTCCCATGCCGCATCCGGATCATCTGGAGCAAGGTGTTCTAGCTCTTGGGATGACATGTTGGAGTAATCAATCGTTGACATGCCGTTTTCTCCTGTAAAGCAGAAAGAACGATGGGGATAGTTTAGGGGAGTGGAGGATAAATGTCAATATTATGGGTTCGTTTGTGGTTAGTTTATGGGTGGTTGAGTGGTATTGATCCAGGAGGTGGGAGTGATGTTTTTAGCTTTGAAGAGATCGTAGTTGATGATGAAGGTGGGGTAGGAGATTTTGCCCGTGGGAATTTGTTCATCGGGATTGTCAGGGTTGGGCTTGGTTTCTTGGGGATAGGCGCAGTCAAGGCAGAATTCTTGAGTGAAGGGGTCTGAGACAACGGTGTGTTCTTCAAGATTGAGGTCAATAACCTCTTCGCCTGGAAGAAGGGGTTGGTTGGTGTCCCGCCTGATCCAGATTTGCTTGCGAGTGGGTAAAGTGGTGGAGGGGAGAGGGAGGTGATCTTTAATGAAGATTTCGTTTCGGGTGTCACAAGGGGCGTCGGGAGAGGCAAGCAGACCAGTTAGGGTACAGACTTGGGCATCGGCGATACCTTGGGGGCGAGTGGGAAAGCGGTCTTTTTCGTCTTTTAGGACAAAACGCATGATATCGTTCCAGATGGGCGAGGCGCCGGTAACACCTGAGGCAACGTAGCTCATGGAGGTGTTATCGTTGTTGCCGACCCAGGTGGTGACGAGATAGTCGGGAGTAAAGCCAATGGTCCAGTTGTCACGTAGATCGTTGGTGGTTCCGGTTTTGACGGAGACAGTATGTCCAGGAATGACGAGCTCGCTGCTTGATCCAAAGGCGCCAACCCTGGCATTGTTGTCGAGGAGGATATGGGAGATGATGTAGGCTACTTCTTCAGGGAGGACGGTGGTAACCTGAGTTTCGGGAATGGTGATGTTAAGAGTTTGGTTGCCGGGTTTTTTGCCAAGTAAGCGATCAAAGAAACTGGAATAGGGTGAGGCAATTCCCAGATCAACGGAGGTGGTTTGAGTGGTTGGGTTGTTGGATGAGCGTGGTTTGCTCCAGAAATCATCCCAGTTGAGGGGCGAGGTTGAGGCGAGGTCGGCGATGGTTTCAAGATTGGTTTCTTCAAGAACTTGTCCGGTATATGTTTCAACTTTTAGAATTGGATTAAGGGGTACTTTGACGCCCGAGTTGGCGAAGACGCCGAAGGCGACTGCCATGTCAATCATGCGGACTTCTCCACCGCCTAGAGTGAGTGAGAGACCAAAGCGATCGGGATTGTCCCAGCCAGTGATGCCCATGGCTGAGGCAGTGGCGATCATAGCGTCAAGACCGTTGAGGGCAAGTTGTTTAACTGCAGGGATGTTGTAGGAGTTACCAAGAGCGAAGCGCATTTGGGTCGGCCCGTGCCAGGTGTTGTCATAGTTTTTTGGGCAATATGCTTTTTGGCCAGACTGAGTGAAACAAGTGGGTATATCAAGATACATGGTGGAGGTTGGCCAACCCTTAAGGAGTCCGACGGCGTAATTGAGGGGTTTGATTGAGGATCCTGGTTGGCGGTAACGGAGGGTGATATTGACAGCTCCGTCATGTTCTTTGTCGAAGTAGTCTCTTGAGCCGATCATAGCAAGCACTTCTCCGGTTTTTGGCTTGGTGACTAGGGCGGCTCCATTACCGACCTTGAGACGTTCTAACTTGTCAACTTCGGCTGATAGGGAGGCTTGGGCGTATTCTTGCAGATTAAGGTCTAGGGTAGTGGTAACTCTAAGTCCACCAAGGTTGACTAAATCTTCGCCGTAGCGGTCGACGAGAAGGTCTTTGATCCAAAGGACGAAGTGGGGAGCTTTGATGGTTGATTTAACGCTGGCATAATTTAGTGATTCATTCTTGGCAGTCTCGAGTTCTTCTGAGGTGATATATCCATCTTCGTGGAGACGGCGAAGGACTTGTTCTTGGCGTTGTTTGGCTAGTTCGGGGTGAGCACCAAAGGGCGAGTAACGGGTGGGGGCTTGGGGAAGTCCGGCAAGTAGGGTGGCTTCTGCAAGAGTGAGGTCTTTGGCTGATTTATTGAAGTATTGACGGGCTGCTGTTTCGATGCCGTAAGCAGTGCCACCGTAGGGTACGTTGTTGAGGTACATCTCTAGAATTTGGTCTTTGGAGTAGATAATTTCGGTGAGAATGGCAAGAGCTGCCTCTTTGATTTTACGTGAGATGGTGCGGGACGGATCATTAAGCAGAGCAGTTTTGACCAATTGTTGAGTGATGGTGGATCCGCCTTCGAGACGCTGGCCAGTGAGGGTTTTGAAAGCGGCTCGGGCAATGCCTCTTAAGTCCAGGCCATGGTGGGAGTAGAAGTTTTTGTCTTCGATGGAGATGGTAGCTTGGGTGAGATGATCGGGTAAGTCTTTGATGGAGACTGGAGTACGGTTTTGGTCGGTGTAAATCTCGTAGAGAAGTTGGCCATGGCGATCAAGAATTTGAGTTGATACGGGAGCAGGACGTTTGGATAGAGAAGTGGGATTGGGGACATCTTTAAAGAGGATAAAGCCAATTGTGAAGAGTAAGGTAGCTATCAGAATACTGATGATTATTATGTGTTTACGCTGGAGGTGGGGGAGATGGAGTTGAGGATGAGGAAGCCGGAGGCGTGATAGGGAAAGAAAATGAGACAACTTTATCTTTCGAGATTGCTTGGTTTTTGGTGTCGGAGAGGGAGGGGTAGTTTTTTTTGATCGAGATTTTGAAGCCATGGGGACATTATATAGTTTGATGGATTGATAATGGAGGGGTCATGTTATTATGGGGGGTATGTTTAAAGAGCAAGATTGGTTTGAGTACTTAGAGCCGACAATGCGTGATTTGGTTGAGGAGGCTTATTATTTGCTCGACCGTGAAGAGATGGGCGCTGAAGAGCTGGTGGATTATTCGTTTGTGGTTTTTCCGATGGCGAAAGCATATGAAGGTTTTGTGAAGAAGTTCTTGCATAATATTGGCTTAATCAGTGAGAAAACTTACCTGAGTAAGCACTTTAGAATTGGGAGAAGTTTGAACCCGAGTTTGCCGGCTAAGTATAGGAATGGTTGGTGGTTGTTTGATGATTTACAAAGGATGTGTGAAAAAACAGATGATGCTGAGTATAAGAAGTTTCCTAGATTAATGTGGAAGGCGTGGAGAGAAGGAAGAAACATGATTTTTCATTATTTTGCTGGTAGAGAGAGGCTAGTTAGTCTGGAGGAGGCGCGAAAGTTGGTGGATGGTTTTCGAGAAGTAATGGAAATGTCTGTAAAGTGCCGGGTCATGCTCAAGTCGCCTAAAGATTGACCCTGTTGGTTTAGGCGTTCTAGAATGGTTGAAGATGAGAAGTAAGAAGGATGGGAGTTTTTTGAAGGTGTTGATGTATTACGTCTATTTGTTGGCAGCTTGGGGTTTGTTTAGATTGTTGATAAGATTGCCGGAGGTAATTGAGGAGCTGTGGTTTAAGCCAGTGGTGTGGATGTTACCTTTGTGGTGGCTGTGGTCAAGGGAAAAGAGGAGAGTCAATCTGTTTAAAGGATCTGTTAAAGGAGCGTTAGTTTGGGGAATGTCTTTAGGTTTGCTATATGGTTTGGTGGCGTGGTTGGCTGGTTGGAGTAAGTATGGAGAGATAAAACTGGATGGTGAGGCGATGGGGTGGTTGGATGTAGTGGGAATAGGATTGGTGACGGCAGTTACTGAGGAGGTAGTTTTTTCGGGTTATTTGTTGCAGAAGATTAAGGGTTTTGTGGTAAGTGAATGGGTGGCTATTACTCTTACCGGATTGGGTTTTGCTTTGTTACATTTACCAATTGCGATATTCGTATATGGGTATGGTGGCGGGGAGATGTTGGGTTTTTTGGTAGTTATTATGTTGATGGCAATGGGTAATTATTGGGTGATGATGAGAACAAGAAACGTGATTGCGCCGATACTGAGTCATTGGTGGTGGGGGGTGGCGATTTATATGTTTGGTTAACCAGGAAAGCTTTACAAAACTTGAGAGTGGGTGTTAGGATGATGGCCAAGCTATGTATCAATTGACAAAAAAACTGGGTCGGGATATTGCTAAACAGGTTGAGAGTAACTTTGAAGAGCAATCTAAGTTATTAGCGGAGTTGGTAAGGGCAAAGAGTGTTAATCCTGGAGATGGGGCAATGAGAAGCGCGCAGGTTGAGGTTAAGGTAGCCAAGTTGATTAGAGGTAAGTTTCGTGATTGGGGGTTGCGGCCAAGGTATTTGAGGGCCAGAAGTGGTAGACCAAATTTGGTGACTACTTGGGGTCCGGCAAGATCAAGAAAAAGTATCTTGTTGGTTGGACATATGGATACGGGTGGGGTTGGAAGCGAGTTGATTAATACACCATTTTCTGGAATTGTTAGAGACGGAAGGTTGTATGGAGTAGGAGCTTTGGACATGAAGGCAACATTGTCGGCTTATATGTTTGCGTATAAGGCATTGGCTGATTTAGGGGTTAGATTGGATGGGAAGTTGAGAATGGCGTTTGTAGCTGATGGTATGGGGGAGGGGGCGAGTAAGATTGGTTTGGCATATTTGATTAATAAGGGGATTAAAGCTAAGGCGGCAATATTGGGTAAACCAGGAACTGATAAGATTGCTATTGGACACAGAGGTGGTTATAGGTTTTTACTCAAGACTTATGGAGAAGCGGTAAATACAGGGAGAAGGGCGTGGGAAAGAGGCAAGAAAGGAAAGAATGCCATATTACAAATGGATAGGGTGATGAGAGTTTTGTCTGGTTTTGATCTTCCTTTCAAGCCGGCTAGGGCTTTTCCAGGAAGGTTGCCGGTGTTCACTTTTCCAACAAAAATTAAAGGTGGAACAAGTGTTAATGTTGTACCTGACAAGTGTGAGGCGTGGGGGGATGTTAGATTAATGCCTGGGAATACGGATGTGCAGGTTCGTTTATGGATCGAGGACCGGTTGTCTGGATTGACTGATTTGGAGTGGGATCTGGAGGATTTATTGTTTGTGCCATCGATGGAGATTGAGAGAAGTGAGGGGTTGGTACAGGTGCTGGCTGAGCAGGCTAAGGAAGTGTTGGGTAAACAACCTAAACTTGAAGGGTGTGGGCCCTGGAACGATGCTTGGATGTTAACAAGTAGAGATGTCCCTTGTATTGCTGGTTTTGGTCCAGATGGGGGTGAGGGAGCGGAAGGTGAGTGGGTTGACTTAGAGAGTTTAAGGAAAGTGACTGAGATTTATGCAAGGACCATATTGGAGTATTTGGGAGAGAGAAAGGTAGGGGTTAAGTAGTAGAGCTTGTGTAATTGGAGTAGAATGGAGGGAGAATGAAATTGTTGAGGTTAATGGCGGTGGTGATGGCTGTGTTAATACTGGGTGTGTCCATGGTGAGAGCTCGAGAGGAGACTGTGAGCGTGAGTGAACCAGGAGTTGGCATGGGAGTCAGCGAGATGATTGAGGAGGGTGAGGTGATGTATGAGTTGCCCTATCCAGGGTTATTGCCCGGGCATTATTTGTATCCTCTTAAAATGATGAGGGATAGGGTGGTTGAGTGGTTGACTTTTGATCGTGGTAAGAAAATAGAGTTAATGGTTTTGTATGCCGACAAGAGAATGGCTGCTGCTAAGGTGCTGTTGGAGAGAGGGGAGGAGGATTTAGGAGTGGAAACTGGTTTGAAAGCAATGATGTATCAAGAAAGGGCAATATCGATGATAGAGGAAATTAAAGTTGAGGGGGAGAATGTGGGGGTTTGGGCTAATAGTTTAGAGCGAGGAACAGCTAAGTATAGGGAGACTTGGCGTGGTTTAGTAGAAAAGGTGAGCGAGAAAACGAGACCGAGAATGGATGAGTATAAGGATAGAGCCAATGAACATAACAAGAGATTGCAGAGAGTCTTGGAGAGAGAGTAGTGTTTATAGGTTTAAGAATTAGTGGTTTCAATTGGAAAAAAGAAAGGGTTGTTGTCTGGATTAAACGGTACATTTTATAGGAATGAGTAAGAGGTGGTGGTGTTGTTATTGGTTGTTTTTACGCAGTGGTGGTGGGATTTGAGCTTTGGGACTGATTAGAGTAATTTATGCGGTATTTGAGCTGGGTGATATGTTTTGGTATATATGGATAGGGTTGACAGGTTAACGGTAGTGTTTTAGGGTATTTCTTGCCACTATGGGTGGTGCTTGCGAATATGAATTTGAATTAAAGAATATGCGGTGTCCGTATTGCGGAAATGAGAATTCAACAGTGTTGGAAAGCCGGTCTACAGGTGACAGTGGAGAGGTGAGGCGGAGACGAGAGTGTTTGAAATGTAAAAAGCGGTTTACTACTTATGAGAAGGTAGGAAATATTGATTTAAAGGTGGAGAAACGTTCGGGTGAGTTAGAAGAATTTAGTCGGGATAAGTTGGAAAGAGGGATACAGAAGGCGTGTTGGAAAAGAGGAATAAGTGAGGAAGAGATCGAGAGTGTGGTTGATGAGATCGAGATGAAGCTATTGAATCGAAAATCGACCACGGTAAAGAGCACGGATATTGGTAAGTTAGTGCTAACGAGGCTTAGAAAGATTGACGGTGTGGCTTATTTAAGATTTGCTAGTGTGTATCTGGATGTGGATAATTTAAGGGATTTTAAGGCGGTGATGGAGGAGTTGGAGATTAAAAAAGCTAATTAGTATTTATTTTGTTAAAAAAATGGCAGTTTCAGCAACAATTTACGAGATTAAAAAAGAAGAAAAAGAAAAAGAGAGAGAAGGAGATGATATTGAGTATAGGAAAGTAAAACAAGAGATGAAGGATTACGGGGAGGTGATGAAACTAGTTTCTGCTAAGGCGGGAGATAGGCCAGAATTACCGGATGATTTACCAGTCGGACAGTGGTCTGAGCAAGCACTGAAGGTTTTAAGAGAAAGATACTTGGATAAAGATGCTCAAGGTGAGGTGAAAGAGACGCCGGAGGAGATGGTGTGGAGAGTGGCTTTCGCGATTGCGAGTGCTGAAGTGGTTTGGGGGGCTGATAGGAAAGCAGTAATTGAGCTAGCTAAAAGTTATTACAAACTAATGGTGTCGCTTAAGTTTTTACCTAACTCACCAACTCTAATGAATGCGGGTAAGGGTAACGGATTGCAGTATTCGGCTTGTTTTGTGTTGCCAGTGGAGGATTCTTTGGTTGGTATATTTGATGCAATTAAATGGCAGGCAATTATTCATCAGAGCGGAGGAGGCACTGGTTTTGGGTTTAGTAGGTTGAGACCGCAGGGAGCGTTTGTGAAAACCTCGAGAGGGGTTGCCAGCGGTCCTGTGTCGTTTATGAAGATATTTGACGCGGCAACACAGCAAGTCAAGCAAGGTGGAACAAGAAGAGGGGCTAATATGGGAATGCTTAGAGTGGATCACCCAGATATTAAAGAGTTTATTACTTGTAAGCTTGAGGGGGGGATAACAAACTTTAATATTTCAGTGTTGGCTACCGACGATTTTATGAAGGCTTTGGAGGAAGATGGTGAGTATGAGTTGGTGGCTCCACATACAAAAGAGGTAGTTGGTAAGGAGCGAGCAAGAGAGATTTTTGATTTAATTTGTGACTCAGCTTGGAGGTCGGGGGATCCCGGAATGGTGTTTATTGATCGGGTTAATGCGAGTAAGGCTAATCCAGTGCCGAGTTTGGGGCCAATAGAGAGCACTAATCCATGTGGAGAACAACCGCTGTATGGTTTTGACGCGTGTAATTTGGGAAGTATTTTCTTAAGATATTTTGTTAAGGACGGAAAGGAAGGTAGAGGGGTTGATTGGGATGGATTGAAAGAAGCGGTTTGGCAATCAGTTAGGTTTTTGGATGATGTGATCGAGGTTAATCCGTATCCTTTACCGCAAATTTGGGAGACGGTTAGAAAGATTAGGAGGATTGGTTTGGGGATTGGTGGTTGGGCAGACATGCTGTTTTTGTTGGGAATTCCTTATGATTCTAAAGAGGCTTTTGATTTGGCTGAGAAAATCATGAGATTTATTAGTGATGAGGGGCATAAGGCTAGTGAAGCGCTGGCGGAGGATCGGGGCCCATTTCCTTTATGGAGTGAGAGTATATACAAAGAAGGTAGGCCGCTTCGTAATTCGACGGTGACAACGATAGCGCCAACTGGGACGATTTCGATTATTGCTAATTCAAGCAGTGGAGTAGAGCCGATTTTTGCATTGGCATATCGACATACAGTTAAGGATGAGCATATTAATAGAGAGTTGGTGTTTGTAAATCCGGTTTTGAGAGAGATTGGAGAGAAAGAGGGTTGGTGGAGTAAAGAATTGGAGGAAAAAATTGCAGAAACGGGTAATGTGCACGATGTGAAAGGAGTGCCTGATAAATGGAGAAAGGTTTTGGTAACCAGTCACGAGATCAAGCCGGCTGATCATGTAATGATGCAAGCGGCATGGCAGAGGTATACCGATAACGCAGTAAGCAAGACGATTAACTTACCGAATGAGGCAAAGGTCGATGATGTAGCTCAGGCATATCTGCAAGCCTGGTCGGAGGGTTGTATGGGAATTACGGTATATCGAGATGGTTCAAAAGATTGGCAGGTCTTAAACGTGGGAAGCAAGACTGATAAAAAGACTGATGATAAGGGGATGGTTATCGAGGAGAAGAGTGAAACTCGGTCTGAGGTGGCGGAGTTACGAGTAAGGCCGAAGAAGTTAGTTGGAAGTACATATAAGATCAAGACTCCGGTGGGGACGGCGTTTGTGGTAGTTAATAGTGATGATTTGGGTAACCCTTTTGAGGTGTTTGTAAATGTGGGTAAGGCGGGGACACATGTTACAGCCGATGCTGAGGCGATTGGTAGACTGGTGTCGCTTTCCCTGAGAGTACCTTCCGTGTTACCAGCACGTTCTGTGGCTGAGGCTGTGGTTGAACAATTAGCTGGAATTGGGGGGGCAGAGAGTGTGGGTTTTGGTAATGGTAAGGTGCGAAGTTTGGCGGATGGAGTGGCAAAGGTTTTGCGAGAGCATATGCAACCAGAAGTTGAGCAGGAAGTGAAGGGTGGGAGTAACGGTTTTGCGAGTAAATCACCACTATTGGATAGTGTGAGTAGTGGAGATCTGGGTGAGGTGGTGCAGCAGGAAGCGCTGCCTTTAACCAAAGAGAGGCGGGATTTGTGTCCCGAGTGTGGGCAAGCGACTTTGGTAATAGAGGAGGGTTGTTCAAAGTGCTACTCATGTGGGGCGAGTAAGTGTTAATAATTTAGAGATGGTTAAGAGTAGCGTGGGTAAACAAGGGATGGTATATGTGTTTACTGGTGAGGGTAAAGGCAAAACCTCGGCTGCTTTGTGGACTGCGGTGAGGGCAGCAAAAACTGGAATGAGAGTGGTAGTAATTATGTGGTACAAGGAAGCTAGGTGGCCAACTGTGGACCAGGAGATTGGGGAAAACTTTGAGAATATGGAGATTTTTCTGATGGGAAGGGGTTTTTATCAGTTACCGACTGATCATGCAAGTGTCAGTGATCATAAGGAAGCGGCAAAGATGGCTTTAGAATTAGCAAGAGAAAAATTAAGAAAAGTGGATCTATTGGTGTTGGACGAGGTGGTTAATGCTATAGGAGATGGTTTGGTGAATGAGGATGAAATTGTTGGGTTGCTTGAGTCGAGGGGTAAGACACACTTGATATTAACAGGGAGGGGGGCGGGTAAGAGATTGATTGAGCTGGCTGATTTGGTAACAGAGATGAAGAAAATAAAGCATCCATTTGATCGGGGGATTAAAGCGGTACGTGGTTTGGATTACTAAGGATTTTAGGTTGGGATGAGGTGAGATCAATGATAAGATAGGATTATGACTGCCCTAGAGAGAGAAGTGCGACAGAAGACTGCTGAGGAAATAGCTGCGGAGGAAGTAGACAGTTATTTGGAGAGAGTGGAAAAACAGGTGGAGGTAGACAATGATGGAGGGGGGGTAAAGCCGGTTGTTAGTGGTCAGGTGAGTCTGCCTAAACAAATTGTTGATGATCATGGTCAGGTAGTGGCTCAGTCTGTACCTGATGAGGCGGAGATAGTATTGCCGTTGACGGAGGGTGAGATGAAAACAGGTTTGAAAAGTAAGGTGTCAAATAGTTTGCGTTGGTTGGCTGAGTGGAGCGTCATGATTATTAAAAAATACCCCGGTAGGGTGTTTTATAGACAGGTAGGCAATGAATAGTGGTATAGATTTGTTAACAAATATGACGGAGTGGGTGAGTATGGTTTTTGGGATAGTGGCAGTATTGTCGGTAGTGGTGATAGTAACGGCTGGTTTGGGAGTGGCAATGATGCAGTGGTTTAAATATAAGAATCGAGAGGAGGTAAGCTTACGATTTGTGGTGATGCAGATTTTGGTGCCAAGAGATAATGAGGTGAAAATTGAGGCGGCAGAACAGATGTTTGCAGCGCTGTATTCAATCAAGAGAGGTGGGTTTTGGCAGAGATTTAAGGCTCAGCAGCACCTGAGTTTTGAAATTGTGGCAAAGAAAGAAGCGATAGCGTTTTATGTGTCATGTCATGAGAGTTTGGTCTCATTAGTAGAGAAGCAAATCTCGGGAGCGTATCCAGGAGCCGAGGTGAAAGTGGTTGAGGAACCTAATATTTTTAGTGAAGAGGGAAAGGTTGAGTTTGCTGAGTTGGTAGTAAGGGATAAAAGCTACATGCCTTTGAAAACATATAAAGAGCTGGCGACTGATCCTTTAAGTTTGGTAACAGCAACACTGGCAAAGATGGGAGAAGGTGAAGCGGCGGCAATTCAGGTATTAATTTCCCCAGCAGATTCGAATTGGAGTAAAGCGGGTAAGGAGTATTTGAGTGGTTTGAAAAAAGCGGAGGCTGATCCTGAGAAGGCCAGTTTTAAGATGTCACCCGAAGATATGCAGGCTGTGGATACTAAGGTGGGTAAACCTGGTTTCTTAACAACAATTAGGCTGGTGAGTGTGGCTCCGACTCAAGAGCAAGCTAGGGCTAACTTAAATAACGTTAAGGGGGCTTTTTCTCAGTTTAATTCAGAGATGAATGGTTTGAGTGGGAAGTCGATTGGGTGGAAGAGTCAGTTTATGGTTGATTTTATTTATCGCTATCAATCAATGTTTGGTCAGAACTCAATTTTATCGAGCGATGAGTTAGCAACACTCTGGCACTTGCCGAATAAAACGATTGAGACGCCACATATTGTGTGGTTACCAGCGAGAATGGCTCCGGCGACTGGTGGTATTCCAACTTCAGGTTTGTATTTAGGTAAAAGTGTTTATCGCGGCCAGGAGAGGGCAATACATATTACCGAGAAAGATCGAATGAGACATATGTATGTTCTGGGAAGGACTGGAACAGGAAAGACTGAGTTGTTAAAATCGATGATTTTGCAGGATATTAAAGCTGGTCATGGAGTTTGTTTTTTAGAGCCGCATGGTGAGGGTATTGACGAGCTGTTGGAGTTGGTGCCGCCGGAGAGAGCCGAGGATGTTATTGTTTTTGATCCTGCAGATACGGAGAGACCGATGGGGTTTAATTTGCTGGAAGTAAATCATGAAGAGGAGATGCATTTTGTGGCTAGCTCGATCATTAATTTGATGTATAAGCTGTATGATCCGCATAAGACGGGGATGGTTGGTCCTCGATTCGAGCATGCGATCAGAAATGCGATGTTAACTGCGGCCGTGGTACCAGGGGCGACCTTTATTGAGGTAACTAGGATATTGCAAAACGAAAAATATGTTCAGGAGCTGTTGCCTAAAATTAAAGATCCGATTGTGAAGAGGTACTGGACTGAACAGATTGCTCAGACAAGTGAGTTTCACAAGAGTGAGACTCTTGACTATATCGTGAGTAAGTTTGGCCGATTTATTACCAATAAGATGATCAGAAACATTATTGGCCAGAGTCAGTCTACTTTGAATTTCCGCAAAGCAATGGATGAGGGTAAGATTGTGTTTCTCAAGTTATCAAAAGGATTGTTAGGTGAAGAGGATGCCAACTTTTTGGGATTGGTGTTGGTGCCAAAGATTTTGGCGGCAGCTTTATCAAGACAAGATATGCCAAGAGAAGAAAGAAAGCCTTTTTTCTTCTATGTGGACGAGTTTCAGAATTTTGCCACACCAGATTTTGCTCAGATTTTGTCAGAGGCTAGAAAGTACGCCCTTTCTTTGACGGTGGCTAACCAGTTTGTGAGCCAGATTGATGAGGAAGTAAGGAATGCAATTTTTGGTAATGTGGGAACCATGGTGGTGTTTAGGATGGGTGTTTCTGATGCCAACATTATGGCTCAGGAGTTTGCGCCGGTGTTTAATGAGTCTGATTTGACTAATATCCCGGCTCAGACTACTTATGTTAAGACGATCGTGGAGGGAACACCGGTACCACCGTTTTCGATGAATGTGTGGAGGGACCTTGAGGCGGAGAAAAGAATGGGGGATAGACGAGTGGCTGAGATGATTAAGGAGTTGTCTAGGTTGAAATACGGTAAGGATAGGGAAGAGGTTGAGAATGAGATAGAGAGACGAGGACAGTTATAGTGGTTGATAATTAAGCTGGAGAGTTGAATTGGGGGGGGTTATAATTAGTGGATGTCTTCTTCGGTGAGTAAAAAGAAAAGTAAGCAAGATCGTATTTTAGTGTTGGGAGAATCGCCTCTTAATGAGGGTTGGTGGCAGGAGGATGGTGGGGATGATTGGATTGATGAGGCGGGAAGTGAGGATGAGTCGATGGTGGTTTCAGGAGAGATGGAGGTGGGAAACAATAATCATCCGGTGACGATTAAAATTACTGACGAGGTAAGTGGTATGGAGATGGAGATGGCACATGTTAAAAGCGCTTTGCTGATAATTGAGGATGAGAGAAAGTCAACAGCTGGGTGGTTGTCTATGGTGGTCGGGGATATCAATAAGTTGGCCGGAGTGTTGAGATTTATTGCGCGGGCAACAGTTGATGAGTTAAGAAGATTGTCGGGAAGAAAGAGGGGGTAGATTAAAGCTCCTCGAGTTTTGGCTTGTCTTTGGCGGTTTTTTCTTTGATGAATTCGAGATATTTTTCGGTAGTAGAAAGACGTTTGTGGCCGACAAGTTTGCTGACATAAACAAGAGGGGTGCCTGAGGTGAGTTGGTGGGCGATAAAAGTATGTCTAAGGTCGTTTACTTTGGCGTCTTCAATGCCGGCTAGGCGGAAGTAGCGGTCAATACTACTCCTGATGTTGCGAACTAAAAAGGAATTACCCGTTTTGGTGACAAAGACATTTTTTGTATCGGTTTTAGGGCGGTCTTCGAGGTAGAGTTTGAGGGCTTCTTTGGCAGAGGAATTAAGGGGAATAGTGCGGGAAGGGTGGGACTCGTAGGCACGGATAGTGATTTTATCTTCGTTTAGATCAAGATCTTCTAATTCAAGATTGGCAAGTTCACCAATACGCATACCTGTTTGAAGAAGAAGTTCGACAATAGCGCTGATACGAACATCATCGCGACAAGCGTCTCGAAGTGCGCGATATTCGATTCTAGTAAGAATTCGAGGTGGCTTAAGTTGATATTTGGGATGAGTTACGGTCGTGGCTGGGTTTGAGTCAATCTTTTTTTGAGACTGAAGATAGCGAAAGAAAGATTTGATGGAGTTAATTTTGCGGGAAATTGATTTAGCAGTATAGTTTTTATCGGCTAAGTAGGCCTTGAAGTCATTGATGTCCTGTGTATCTACTTGTTCGGGGCTAGTTTTGCCGGTTTTTGCCACGAAATCGAGAAGTTGTTCGATATCTTTAGTGTAGGCTAAAATGGTGGCAGTGGCCCTGCCTGTAGACTCGAGGCTTTTTTGGAACTCGTTTTGAGCAGAGCGAAAGGGATTGGTTTGATCCATGAGTTATTTTTAGATGATTAGTTATATATCTTCCTAAAAAAGATTATCGGATATAATGATATCACGCTGGTTTTACAACGTCAAGAACTTAGGGGGTATTGGATTGTGCTTAAATTATAGATAAGATATGGCTAAGAGAAGGCAGATAGTAAAAGTAATCTTGTTGATGGTGTTGGTGTATTTGAGTTGGGTTTTGGGTAGGAGCCTGTGGGATTTATATCAGGCTAAGGATCGTCTTGTTGAAGCAGAGGTAAATTTGGAAGAGGTTAAGGCTGAGCAGGAGTTGTTGTCTGCACGTTTAGAAGAAGTTAGAAGTGATGAGTTTAAAGAGAAGGAAGTACGTGATAAATTGACGCGAAGGTTGCCAGGTGAAACGGTGGTGTTAGTGCCTGAGGTTGAGTTGGTAGAAAGGGGATTGAGAGAGAAAAACGAAGAAAAGAGGCCAAATTGGCAAAAATGGTGGGATCTGTTCTTTGGAGAATAGATGATTTTGGTTGCGGGCCCGGGGAGTTGAACCCCGGTTAAGAGAGATTATGCACGGTTATCTCCAATTGCTTGGAGTGTCGGACTATATCATCATCCCTTATTTATTGGGGAGCCCGGCGTGTAGTCTCTACGGGGTCAATTACGACTTCCCTCGGGGTTGCCCACTTATTTCGTGGGTTTCACCGATATAGCCAGGTTTTCGATTGCGATTACTCACAAAAGGGCCCATTTGAGCCTCTCAAGATACCGACCTTCCGCCCGCATGTTAAGCACATAAAATGAGCTTGTGTGTATTATACAAGGCTAACTTGGGATTGACAAATTCGGGTTATTTTGGGGTAATTGAGATATGGATAAGGTCTTGGTTGGATAGGTAGTCATAGTTCATGTGCGAAAGAGTAAGAATTTATTGAGAAGAATGAGGGGTTGGATGGCTGGTTTAGCCATGGAATGATAGAATATATAAGGTAGATCTGGCAGGGTAGCTCAGTTGGTTAGAGCATGGGATTCATAAACCCAAGGTCGCGAGTTCGATCCTCGCCCCTGCTACATAATTTGAGTTGGTTCACAGTTGTTGTGAAACAGGTTAGAATGTTGCCATGAAGAAGCGAGTTTTGACAGGAGACAGGCCGACGGGAAGATTGCATATTGGTCATTTTTTGGGGTCTTTGAGAAATAGAGTAGAGATGCAGGAAACCCATGATCAGTTTGTATTGATAGCCAATGTGCAGGCGTTGACAGATAACTTTGATGATCCAGGAAGAGTTAAAGATTCGATTTTAGAGTTACTGTGTGATTATTACGCAGTAGGTATAGATTTTGATAAGACAACGGTGTTTATCCAGAGTGAGGTGCCACAGATTCATGAGATTTTTGTTTACTTGGCAAATTTTGTGACAATACAGCAGGTATCACACAATCCGACTATAAAGACTGAGTTAAAACAAAAAAGGATGGAGAAAAGTACGCCGTTGGGCTTTTTTATGTACCCGGTACACCAAGCGGCGGATATATTGTGTGTGAGGGCTGATCTGGTGCCGGTGGGTAAGGATCAGGCGCCAATGGTTGAGGGTACAAGGGATTTGGCGAAAAAGTTTAATGAGATGTATGGTAAGGCGGTGTTGACTGAACCTGAGGCGGTGTACGGTGTGGAGAAGAATGTGCCTGGGGTTGATGGAAATGAGAAGATGGGTAAGTCGCTTAATAATGCGATATATTTGGGTGATTCCCGAGATGAGTTGCGAAAGAAGGTTTTCTTAGTATATACAGATCCTAATAGGATTCATGCAGATGATCCGGGTTCGGTGGAGGGAAACATTGCCTTCACTTATCACGACTTATTTAATAGTGATAAAAGCGAGGTTGAGGACTTGAAATCAAGATATCGGGCAGGGAAGGTGGGAGATGTTGTGGTGAAGGAGAGGTTGTTTGAAGTGATGGATGAGTTTTTGAGTCCGATTAGGGAGAAGAGGCGTGAGGCTGAAGAGAGAAAGCAGGAATTGTTGGAGAAAGCTTTAGAGGGAAGTAAAAAGGTGAGGGAGATTGCCGATGAGGTAGTTGGAGAGATGAAGGAGGCTATGAAAATTAAGTTTTAGAATGAAGAGTGAAATAAGTTATGACCAGTTTGGGGAGCTTGATCTACGGGTAGGTGAGGTGGTGGCGGCAAGTTTGCCTGATTGGAGTGAAAAACTGGTTAGGTATGAGGTGGATTTTGGAGAAGAAATAGGAAAGAGGGTGATGTTTTCTGGTATTCGAGAGTGGTATGGACCTGGGGAGTTAATTGGTAAAAAGTATGTGTTTGTGGTTAATATGAAGTACAAAAAAATGGGTCCGGAGGAAAGTCAGGGGATGATGATAATGGTGGAGCAAGAAGGTAGGCCAGTACTGATGCCAGTTGATGGGAGAGTTGTAAATGGTAGTGAGGTGAGGTAGATATGACCGGATTAAGATTGAGTTTGGATGAGTTTCTTTTGAGTTTGAAGCTGGCTCCGCGGATGGTGGTGGAGGTGGTTGTTGAGAACAAAGAAGGTGGATTATTGATGCTGAGAAGGCAAGGGGATCCTTTTAAGGGAAGTTGGCATTTGCCTGGCAGTTTTCTGATGAAGGGAGAAAGTATAAGTGAGTGTGTTAGGAGAGTATTGGAGGATGAGTGTGGCCAAGGAGTGGACTCAGGTGTATGGCAGTTTGTTGGGTTATTTGAGAATCCAGATGGTGATCCACGAGGTCATTTGATTCATTATGTGGTTAAAGTAGAAGATATTAAGGTGGAAACTGATTCTAGGAAACATTTTTTTACGACCTTGCCGGAGAAGGTGATTGGTTATCAGAAGCAGTTTTTGTTTGAGTTGGGATATAAGTAGGTGATGGTTTGAGGCTTTGAGAGCTGGTACAATGAGCGAGATGGAAAATAGGGATAAACGTTTGCCCGAGGAAAGAATTAGAAAGATAGAGTTGGGTTTCAAGATGAGGCCGAGAAGGTGGCTGATGTGGCTATTGATAGGTTTGCTTTTCTTGCCGTTTGCTTTGTCTTTGATGGATCCATCAATGTTATTGGATGAGGTACCGATTTCACAAGCAATTAGTGATATTAAGGAAAATAGGGTGAGAAAGGTCAGTTTGAACGGTGATGAGATTTTGATGGAGTATGTAAGTGAGGAGATTAAGATTTCAAGAAAGGAAGAAGGGTCGAGTTTTATTGATACCCTTCAACAAGAGGGTGTTAATCCTGATCAGGTTGAGATATCGGTTCAATCACAGGCAATGGGAAGATTGATGGCTTCGTTGTTGTTAAACTTACCAATTCTTCTGGTGATGGGATTCTTGTTGTATATGATGCTGAAGCAAGCTAAAGGGGCTCAGAGTAATATTTTTGGATTTGGCAAAAGTACGGCGAAGGTTTTTGCTAAGGGTAAACAAAATGTGACTTTTAAGGATGTAGCTGGAGTAGATGAGGCTAAGAGAGAGTTAGAGGAGGTGGTGGATTTCTTGAAACGTCCTAAGAAATATCGAGCATTGGGAGCGCGGACACCTAAAGGGGTGTTGTTGATTGGTCCGGCTGGGGTAGGTAAAACGCTGCTAGCTAAGGCGGTGGCGGGCGAGGCTGGAGTGCCATTTTTCTCAATGGCTGGAAGTGAGTTTATGGAGATGTTGGTGGGGGTGGGAGCTTCAAGGGTGAGAGATTTGTTTAACACGGCTAAAAAGGCTGCACCAGCAATTATTTTTATTGATGAACTGGATGCGATTGGTAGAGTGCGAGGTATGGCTGGATCGGTGGGGGGACATGATGAAAGAGAACAAACTTTGAATCAAATTTTGGTGGAGATGGATGGGTTTACGCCAAATGACAATGTAATAGTGCTGGCAGCGACAAATAGACCAGATGTGCTTGATCCAGCTTTGGTGCGTCCGGGAAGATTTGATAGAAGAGTGTCGTTAGATATGCCAGATATTGAGGGGAGAAAGGCGATATTGGCGATTCATGCCAAGGGTAAGCCGTTTGATAAAGGGCTTGATTGGAACAGGGTAGCAAAGAGGACGGTTGGTTTTTCTGGAGCTGATTTGGAAAACGTGCTTAATGAGGCAGCGATTCAGGCAGCTCGGTCGGCAAAAAAGGCAATTAGTGCTAAAGATATCGAGGAAGCGGCAACGAAGGTGAAGTTGGGTCCTGAAAAAAGGAGATTGCAAAGTGATTTAGAAAGGAAGATGACAGCTTATCATGAAGCTGGTCATGCTGTGGTTGGCCATATGCTGCCGGGAGCAGATCCAGTGCACCGGGTGAGTATAGTGAGCAGGTTGATGAGTTTGGGGCAAACCTTGGCTTTACCAGAGCGAGATAAGTATCAACAAACTAAGTCTGAGCTGATTGATATGATGGCAATGATGTTAGGTGGTAGGGCGGCTGAAAGGTTGGTATTTAAGGAACTGACAGCCGGAGCAGCTAATGATATTGAGAAAGTGACTCGAGTGGCTCGAAAAATGGTGGTGGATTTTGGCATGAGTGATTTGGGCCCAGTAGCTTTAGGGCCGATGTGGGAAACATCGGAGTGGGGAAGGAGTTTTGTGGAGCCGGATCAAGTGTCGGAAGAGATGAAGGCAAAAATTGATAAGGAGGTGAAGAGGTTGGTTGATGATGCAATGAAGACAGCTGAAGCTGTATTGCGTAAGAATATGAAGAAAGTGGATAAGCTAGTTGAGGTTTTGTTAGCTCAAGAAACAGTAGAAGGAGAGGAGTTTGAAAAGATAATGGGTGTTAAGAAGGCTAGTAATGAATAAGGTAGAATAGGCCGTATGACAGGCCAGAGAATTGAGTATAGAACTGTCGGTATCGAGGTGGCTGAAAGTGAAGCTAATTGGGTAAGGTTAGATTGGAGTGGTCATGAGATAATTGTGGCAGCTCGGAAGTTGGATGGTCCGGTGGTGGTAGTGAGAATGGACAATGATAATGGGGATGTGGTTGAGAGTGTAGATTTGGGTGAGGTAGATCAAGATATCGAGATAACATGGACGGTTAAGAGATTAGAGTTATTGTTGATGGAGGTTGAGGCGGACGAGCTGATGCTGATTGATTCTGGTAAACAATCTCGTTGTAAACCAGTTTTATTAACAAAAGAGAGAGGTGAAGTGGTGTCTTGGAAAAGAGTTAAGGATAGGAGGTTTACTCGAGGATGGCGCTGGGAGAGAGATGAGCAGTTTAATCCCGAGGATGAGGTTTTTGTATTTTTGAATGGTGAGACAGGTGATATATCAGTGAGAAATCGGAAAGGGGTATGAGTAAAAGATTAGTTTTAGTTGATGGAATGGCCATTTTGCATCGGGCGTATCATGCTTATCCATTGAGTTTAACTGCACCCGATGGTGAGTTGACTAATGCGGTTTACGGTTTTACGACAATACTGATGACGGTGATTGAGAAACTGAAGCCGAGTCACGTGGTGGTAGCTTGGGATGTGGGAAAGCCGACTTTTAGACATAAAGAGTATGAGGGATATAAGGCTAAAAGAGAAAAGCCTGATGATGAGCTGATAGGACAGATCGGCAGGACTCAGGAAGTGGTTGAGATGCTGAATATTCCACAGTTTGGAGTAGAAGGGTATGAAGCGGATGACGTGGTGGGTACTTTATCAAGGCAAGCCATTAAGGATGTAGAGAGTGAAGTAATTATCGTAACTGGGGATAGGGACGCTTTACAATTAGTTAGAGACGAGAAGGTAAGAGTTTGGATGCCGGCGGCTCCAAGTCGGCAAGGTCAGTCAAGGGGGTCGATGTTGTATGACAGAGAGGCAGTAGTGGCAAAGTACGGGATGAGACCAGAGCAGTTGGTAGATTTAAAAGCGTTAATGGGTGATATCAGTGATGATATTCCCGGGATTAAGGGGATTGGTGAGAAGACGGCTAGTAAGTTAATAATTGAGTTTGGTGGATTGGATGAGTTGTATCAAGTTTTGAGGAAAGATAGAAGCAGGGTAGTAGAGTTGGTAGGTGAAAGATTCACTCGAATGTTGGAAGAAGGCGAGAAAGATGCGTATATGTCGAGAAAATTGGGAAAGATTGTGTTGGAGGTGCCGGTTCAGTTGTCTTGGAAGAAGTGTAAGCTGTCAAACTATGATCGTAAAAGAGTGGTTGAGTTGTTTGAGAAATTGGCGTTTAGAAGTTTGATAGATAAACTGCCTAATGATGAGTGGGATGAAAATTTGGAAGGGTTGTTTAGTTAGGTTATATTATGATGATGATTGATAAAAGTTGGGTATATGTTCTTTTGGCCTTAGGTTTGGCGGTATTGGCTGGGCTGGGTATTGTAGCTGGTCAGGTGGAGGTGACCCCGCTTAGTCCATCTGGAATGGGTTTTTAATAAGCAATTGATATTAAACTATGAAGCGAGATGTGTTGGCTTCTTTGAGTGACGAAAAGTTGGTTGTTTATGTGAGAGAGAAGGATAAGGAGGCATATAGTGAGGTGGTGAGGAGGTATGGTGATAAGCTGTGGAGGTATGTTCAGTATATGATACGAGATGGAGATTTGGCGGCTGAGATAGTGCAGAGAGCTATGGTTAAGGGATATGAGAATTTAAACAGTTTTGATGTAAGGAGAAAGTTTAGCTCGTGGATATATCGGATTGCTCATAATGAAACGATTAGTGAGATGAGGGGTAGAAAGAAAATTTTATATTGGCCACTGGATGCTGATTTGTGGGGGGTGTTTGAGAGTAGGGAGCAGAGTCCTGAGGATAAACTTGATGATAAACTGATGAAGGAGTGGTTGGACAGTTGTATGGCGGAGTTGAGTGAGAAATATCGGGCTGTATTAGTATTGTATTATCTTGAGGAGAAGAGTTATGAAGAAATTAGTGAGATTTTGCGTATTAGTATGGGGACGGTGGGAACTAGATTAAGCCGGGGTAAGGCTTTGGTAAAAAAATTATGTAAGCGAAATAATGGAGAAAGATAAGGATAAACAAAAGTTTGAGGAGGAGGTGATGAAGAAAATTCATAAGGGTCAGATACGGATGCGGCCAAGAATTTATTTTGTACTCGGGTCGGTAATGGTGGGGGTGGGATTGGTGTTGTTGGTGGGATTGGGCGCTTTGGTAACGCATGCGTTCTATATCCGGTTTGTGGTGTTGGCTCGAATGGGATTTGAAAATGTGAGTTTGGGATGGTGCTTAATGTGGATGAGGTTCTTCCCATGGGAAATGTTAATTGTGGCGATGTTAATGATATTGGTGGGCGGATATTTATTGAGGGAGTATGAGTTTGTGTATAAACGAGGGTTGGGTTTAGCTCTGGTGGTAATGGTGTTGGTGATAGTAGTATTAACGATATTGATGAATTGGATCGGGTTAGGTGGTTTTTTTAGGCAGAAACCTTTGTTAAAACAGCTATATATGTATCAGGAGCACCCTAGAGGATTGGATGAGTGGAGAGAAAGATATCTTGGGCCAGGAACACCTGGTTCTGGAAAGGTGAGAGGGATAAAGCAATTTAGACATTTGTGAAATATTTCTTGAGAGTTGGGCGTAGTATAGGTAGTCACCCGTAAGAGTTTGGATATAAGTTAAGGGGTGAAGGAAGGGAGGTGAGTTTGGAATGAATAGAATGAAAAAGACAATTGTGTTGCCAGTGGCGGCATTAGCTTTAATGGCCATGTTGGCGTATGGAGTGGGCCAGGTGAAGGCTGATGAACAATTTAAAAACCATCCGTTGGTTCAGTTTATTGCCGAGAGATTTGATTTGGATGAAGAAGAGGTGTTGACGGCAATGGAGGATTTTCAAGAACAACGTTATGAGCAGGTGGGGGTTCAGTTCGAGAATCGATTGACTCAGGCGGTGCTTGATGGCAAGTTAACTGAAGATCAGAGAGAAATGATTTTGCAGAAACATGAGGAGATGAGGGCTGAGCAGGAGAGTAATTGGACGGCTTTAAGAGAGATGTCTCCTGACGAGCGTCGAGATGAGATTATGGCTCGTCATGAAGAGCTAAAGTCTTGGGCAGAGGAGAATGGTATTGATCTGTCATATTTTAGTATGGGAATTGGACGTGGTTTAAGGATGCATGGCATGAGTGGAGAGTTTGGAGCGGATTGGTAGGCCCTTTTTTGGTCGACTAGCACCCTCGAGAGAGGGTGCTTTGGTGTCTAGAGTTGCAGATTGGAGAAAACGCGATAGATAAGGATAGCCGGCCATACAATGGATTTGAGAATACCGATTAAGCCTTCAACGATGGTTGAGGACTGTTGGAGGTAGTAGACAAGAGCGCCAACTAATCCAAGGCCGTATATTGTGTTGGCTGTTGCGTGACAATTGGGGTTCGTGTCATTAGGTTTTTTATTGGTAGCCATACTGCAAAGTATATCATTAGATTTGAGGTTTAAGATCCTGATAGAATGAGGTTGATGAAAGTGGCAATAGTTCATGATTTTATTAAGGAGTTTGGTGGTGCTGAAAGGGTGCTTCGGGTATTGGCAGATATGTATCCAGAGGCACCAATTTATACTGCCTTTAGGGTTAAGGGATCGGCGTGTGATAAGGAATTTGCGGATAGAAAGATTGTAGAAAGTAGGTGGGCTTGGCTGATTCGGCGTTGGAGATTGTATTCGCCGTTGCGATTTTTGTTGCCCTGGATTTGGGGGTCGATTGACTTAAGTGATTATGATTTGGTGATTACTTCTTGTTCTGGATATATTGCTCGAGGTTTTAGGGTTGGTGATAAAACTAAAGTAGTTGCGTATTGTCATACACCGCCGAGATTTTTGTACGGTTATGAAACATCGATTGATTTACAGAAATACTGGCCGGTAAAGATCTATGCTTACGTGGTGAATCATTTTTTGAGAAAGTTTGATTTTGAGGCAGCAAGTCGAGTGGATAAGTGGGTGGTAAATAGTAGAAATGTGCAGAACAGGGTCAAGAAGTTTTATCGGAAAGATTCGGTGATAATATATCCACCAATTGAGATAGATAAGTTTGTGGGGAAGTCTGATGATTTGAGTAGAGAGGATTATTTTTTGATTGTATCAAGATTAGTTGGAGCTAAAGGTTTGGAGGAGGCGGCGAGAGCTGCCAGTGAGTTGGGTTTTGAGTTAAAGATTGCTGGTGGATCAGCTGGTTATACCAAAGTGGAGCAGAGATTAAAGGAGATGAGGGTGGAGATGTTGGGGAGGGTGAGTGATGAGGAGTTGGTGAGTTTGTATGCAAAAGCAAAGGGATTTATTGCCTTGGCTAAGGATGAGGATTTTGGAATGACAGTGGTTGAGTCAATGGCGGTCGGAACTCCGGTGATAGCATTTAATGGAGGTGGTTTTAGAGAGACAGTTAAGGAAGGCGTGACTGGAGTATTAATTAACGGTACTGATGTGAACTCAATTCGGAAAGGAATGGATAAGTTTAATAAAATAAAGTGGGATGAGGGTAGGATTAAGAAATGGGCGAAAAGATTCTCGCGAGCGAGGTTTGATAAGGAGTTTGAAGGTGTAATTAAGGAGGTGGTTAAAAATGCCTGAGTTACCTGAGGTGGAGATAACTGCTCGGCAATTGGATGAAAAAATAAAGGGAAGGGTGATTGATAGGGTTGAGGTGTTGAATAAAAAGTCATTCCAGGGTGATGCCAAAGACTTGTGTGGTAGAAAGATCGCTAGGGTTTTCAGGAGGGCAAAGATGGTTGTTTTGGAGTTTGATAGGTGGGAGATGGTGTTATTAGTACATCTGAAAATGACTGGTCAGTTGGTGTGGCGCTTGAAGTCCTGGAATGTTAATCATTTGAAGCGAGGGGTGGTAGGGGGACATCCAACTAGGGATTGGGTGGGTGAATTGCCAAACAAGCATACTCGAGTGATATTTAATTTAGTTGATGGGTCGAAATTGTTTTTTAATGATATGCGGATTTTTGGGTGGATTAGAGTGTTGTCTGGGGATGACTGGAGAAAGATGGAGAATGAGTTGCCACCTGATGTGGTAGACGAAAGCTTTAGTCTTGGGTATTTAACGCGAGTGTTATCTAAATCAGCTAGGTCGGTGAAACTGGTGATTATGGATAGCGCGAAAATCGGTGGGGTAGGAAACATCTATGCAAATGATGCTTTAAACTTAGCAAAAATTTGCCCCAGTCGAATAGCTAACAGTTTAACCAAGAAAGAGGTTGGGTTATTACACGCGGCCTTAAAAGAAGTGATGAGGCGGGGAATAAGATATGGTGGTGCGACATATTCTGATTTTCGAGACACTCAAGGATTGGGTGGGAAATATCAGGAGCATTTTTTGGTGTACAAACGGGAGGGTGAGACTTGTTTAAACTGTGGTGGAGAAATTGTTAAAACCAAAATCGGAGGAAGAGGAACATATTATTGTCCTGAGTGCCAAGTGTGATTAGCGTCGAAAAAGCTTAAGGGTGTTTTTGGGGGTTTGCCAGAGGAGGATGAGGAGAAGTTTGTTTAGTCGATTGCCCCAACGTTTCCAGAAATCGGCAAAGTAGATGATATTAAGTAGGATTAGAGAAATGGTGATGATGGCATCATAGTTGGTGCGTGAATGATAGATGTCTTCTAGTTCAAGCCACATAGCAAATTCATCATAAGCAAGACCTAGCGCGATTCCATAAAAAATAGCTAAACGGAGACGCATTTTGTTGCTGAGGTCGTGAGTGAGGGTGATGAAACCTAGGATACTAAGGAGAAATATGCCATAGGCGAAATGGTGAATGTGGTTACCTCTAACGGTAAGAAAAAGGTTGGGGAGGAAGTAAACAAGAAGGCGTGAGCTAATAAATGTGCCTAGGAATGAGAGGAAAATAAGAAAGGGGAGACCTTTGTCTGGTTTGGGTTTGAAGCGGTTGATGAGGTTCATAGTTTTATAGACTTGGTTAGTTGTTTGACTAATTGGAGGCTAATTTCTCCTTGGGGGACATGCTTGTCTAGATTCAGGGATACAAATCTAGTGTTGGGGAGAATAGCTTTGATAGCAGGAATGGTTTGTTTCATATTAACGTAGTTGTCTTTGGGTGTGTAGAGGTAAATCGTGGGGACGTTATTTGGTGGCTCTTGAGTAAGGTCTGTTTGAAGTAGATCGTGGGCTGTTTCGGCCATAACTCGGGAAGGTTGTTGGCGCCACTGGTCGATTTCATAAGCAAGAGTCTTTGGATCAATGATGTTGGGCTGAATGAGTTGATAGAGGGTGGTCATTAGTCGGTCAGATTTGATAATGCGATCTATGCCTTGATATATTTGGGGGTACTTTAGTAAGTATGGGTGAGTGAGAAACTTAATCAGGTTTTGTTTGGTGTTTAGAGTAAGATGTTTGTGACTGACTGGAGTGGCCAAGAGAATTAGTTTTTCAGGCTGGAACTTGAGTTTTTTGAGGAGTTTAATGGCAATGATACCCCCCATAGATAAGCCAATAATTGAGAAGTTGGATAGTTTTTGGTCAGAGATCCAGTGTTTTAGGATGTTTGTATAGTGGTCGGTAGTGTGAGGTTGATTGGTTGGTGAATTGCCATAGCCAGGGAGATCGGGAGCGATGACTTGGTAATCTCGACTTAGATAAGTGATGATGGATTTGAAGCGAAGAGCTCCGCCTTTTTGGCCATGGAGGAGGAGAATTTTTTTAGGCTTAGATTGAGTTTTGTAGAATCCGATATTGTGAGGTGAGCGAGGGGGTGAGTAGATGAGGGGTTGATAGTTTGAAAGTATTTTTTGGTAGAGATTTAGATGCTTTAGGGCAATTTTGTCAGCGGAGTATTGGTTGGCGAAGGTTTTACCCCAGCGCGAGAGTTGGCGTCTAAGTCTTGGATGGGTGGCAAGGTGGGTTATGATTTGAGCAAAGAGATGGTGGTTGGTGACGTCAACAATACCGTCTTTGTATGGATAATGGCGAAGGAGATACGAATAGCCATCATTGTTGCCAGCAATGACAGGGGTGCCAGCTGCTAAAGACTCGATGAGAACAATGCCGAAACTTTCTCCACCTGTTGAGGGAGCTATGAAAAGGTCTGAGTGTTGAAGATAGGCGGCTTTTTGAGAATCTGATACGTAACCTAAGAGATTGATAGTTGGTTTGTTGTTAAGTTCTTTAATTTGTTTTTTGACAAGTTGGATTTGGGGACCGGAGCCGATTATATTGAGATTAATTTGGGTTTTGAGATTTGAGGGTAGATATTTGAGAGCTTGAAGAAGATGAGGGAGACCTTTGCGTTCTTCAAAACGGCCAATGAAGAGAAGGTTTAATTTGTTGGAGTCGATATGTTTTGGTTTTGGATGTCTGGCAGTAAAGAGGCTTAGGTCTACAGCGTTGGGAATGATGTGGAGGGGAGGTTGGATAATTTGTCTATTGGTTTGGGCGGCGGTGGGTGAGACGGCAATACTGGCGGTTAGGTACGGTTTAAGGTTTTGGCCAATTTGATTGATAAGTGGTTGGAGATTTTCTTGGGGGGCGTCTTTATTCCAGCCAGTGTGAAAAGTGGCTAAGTTGGGAACCGAGGAAACCTTGATGATTTGCCAGCTGATAGAGGGGGCAATTAGTTCCTGAAAATGGAGCAGATCAAATTTGTTTTTAGTAATAATGTCGCGGATTTGGTTGGGAGTTTTGATGGTACGACTAATACTTCCCCAAGACCCATTTGGTGTGGGTACACGAATGAGTTGACCGATTTGGATATGAGGTTGGGGCGGATCGGTTTTTTGAGGAGTAGGTGAGATATAGGTAACGGAAACACCAAGTTTTTTGAGGGCTTCTCCTAGAGCTAGGGTGTGTTTTTGAACTCCTCCATGAGAAGTCCAGTCAACGTGAGATACTAATGCGATGTTGATTGTTTTATTCACGGGTATGGTTAAATGAGGTTAGACCAATATGAAAAAGTCTATCAAAAAGAAAAGTACATTGTGGAAGTGGTGGTCTTTACTTAGATTATTGGCCGTGGGATGGGTATGGATAAACCCCTTAGTTGGAATAATAGTTAATACATTGTTGGATACAGTTGATGGAGATATGTTTGAGCGAATGGGCTGGAAGAGGGATTCTTATGAGAAATGGGATAAGTGGATGGATTTAGTTTTCTTGGTATCGATAGCTACATATGTAGTATGGTACTGGCAGAGGGACACCGTGTGGTATATATTTATGCTTGTATTTGGGTGGAGAATGTTTGGTCAAGTGTTGTATGGGTTGACGAAAAAAGAGTGGTTATTGTTGATATTTCCCAATATGGTGACTGGACTGTTTTTGTTAAAAATGGTGTTGCCAAGCTTTTTGGAAATAGATTTGCTAGTATCGGCACCGTGGCCAATTTTGAGTATATTAATGATTTATGCCTTGTTTAAGGAGTGGTGGTTACACGTGGCTAAGCTTGATATTTCTGATTTATTTTTTGGTGGTGGCCGATGGCGTAGTAGGGGTTGATAAGGGTCCTTAGGTAATGCGGTAAAATCTAGGCATGAGGTTGGCAACTTTAAGTTTGGAGGGGTATAGAAGCTATGAAAAAAAACGAATTGAGTTTGGTGAGGCGGTGACGGTGGTAGTGGGGCCTAATGCTATTGGAAAGACGAATGTATTAGAGGGTTTGAGGTTGATATCTGTGGGTGAAAGTTTTCGGGCTGGCAGAATAGAAGAGATGGTTCGTTTTGGCGAGGAGATGGGGAGGGTAGAGGTAGTGGTAGAGGATGAAGGCGAGGAGACGAAGCTTTCAGTGATCTTAACTAGAGGGGAGATGGGTGGAAAGCGAGTGGCAAAGAGAAGATATTTGATTAATGATGTTGGCAAGAAAAAAGAAGATTTTGTTGGCATGTTGCCGACAGTGGTGTTTAGACCAGAGGATTTGGAGTTAATGGATGGATCACCATCGTTGAGAAGAAAGTGGTTTGATGGAGTGTTGGTTCAAGAGAGGGGTGAATATCGAAGAAGTTTGATGGCATATGAGAAGGCTTTAAGGAGGAGAAATAGAGTCTTGGAGGCGGTGAGAGAAGGAGAAGTGAGTAAGTATCAATTGACTTTTTGGGACGGATTGGTGATAAAACACGGTCAGGTTATTACAGAGATGCGAGAAAGATTAGTGGGGTATATTAATGATGTTTTTTCGAGAAGTGATTTGTTTGATGGATTAAGAATTGAGTATGACAAGAGTTTGATTAATGAGAGAAGAATAAAACAGTACGAGCGCGAGGAGATAATGGCTGGTCACACTTTAGTTGGTCCTCACAAGGATGATTTTGTGGTCATTTCGGTTGATGGTGGAGAGAGAGATTTGTCGGTGTATGGTTCGAGGGGTGAACAACGAATGGCTGTATTGGGACTGAAAATGGGGGAGTTGTTGTATTTGGAGGAAGCATTGAAGAAGAAGGTGGTATTGTTGTTGGATGATGTTTTTTCTGAGTTTGATGAGGAACATGCAGTGGAAGTACATAGGGTGATGTTGGAAAGGCAGGTAGTAGTTACGACTACCAATGAGGATGACTTGAGTGGTTTGGAGAATGTAAAGGTGATTAAATTGGAAGAATGAGAAAAAAGTTTGAGAGTGGTGATTTGATTAGTTTGTGGCGCCCAGAAGCGACAATGACTAAGTTTGATGGAGGCCAGGTGGTAATTGTTGGAGGTTCGAGTCTGTTTCATGGTGCGCCGGTGTTGGCGCTTAAGGCTGCTAGTCGGTTGGTTGATATGGTTTATTTTGCCTCTGGTGAAGAAAATCGAGATATAGCCGAGAAGATTAAGACGAGTTTGAGTGCGTTTATCTGGATACCTAGGGATGAATTGGATGAGTATATTAAGAAATCCGACGTGGTACTGATCGGGCCCGGGTTGATGAGGTATGTGAGTGAGAAAGGGGGGCATAATGGTCAGGTGTGTGACGGAGAGGGTCGTGAGACCAAAGCTTTAACTGAACGACTAGTTAGTGAGTTTCCGTTAAAAAAGTGGGCATTAGATGGTGGGAGCTTGCAGGTGATGGATGATGGGTTGATTCCATTGGGAGCAGTAGTGACACCTAATACGAAGGAGTACGAGATGCTTTTTAGAGAGAGGATAAACTGGCGAGATTTTGATGGTGTAGTAGAGAAGGTTGAGAGGCAGGCGGTTAAGCATGGGTGTGTAATTGCTCTTAAGGGAGTGGTGAGCGTGGTGAGTGATGGTAATAGTACATATTTGGTTGAAGGTGGGAGTCCGGGTTTGAGTAAAGGGGGAACGGGTGATGTGGTAGCTGGTTTGACGGCTGGATTATTGGTTAAAAACCCTCCTGTGTTGGCAGCGGCAGCGGCAAACTTCTTAGTAAAGAAAACGGCTGAGGAGTTAGATAGTGAGAGAGGGGAGATGTTTAATGCAGATGATTTGGTAGAGAGAGTTCCAGTTGTTTATAAGAGAAGCTTGATGGAGACTAGTTAGAACGTTTTTTGGTTTTTTTAGGTTGGGAGGAGGATTCGAGTTGGGTTTGGAGTTTGGTTAACTGGAGAGTAACGATGACGGCGAGCGCGGTAATAGCGATAGCGTAGATAAATAGAGAGATGAGGCCTGATCCTTTGGCGAAGTATGGTCGGATATAGAGATTAACAGTCTCTTTGATAACTTCATTCCAAGCAAGAGCTGCAACAAGACCAAAACCTGAGGTAGCAAGGGTGAGCATCTGTTTAATCGTAGCTAGAGGAAGGTCGCGGAACGAGTTGGGTGGTTCTATCTTTTTGGCCATATAAGGTATTTTAACAGGATTGTACTTGATTTTTCCTGCATAATTTGCAACAATTGTGGTGAATGTTTGAGCCTAAGTATACGATTTCTAATAACTTGTTGAGGTTTGTTGGTTTGGTTGAGGCGGCAAAAGAAGTAGTTAATAATGCTCCTCTGGTACCGGCATGGGAGGCAAAATTTAAGGAGGAAGCGGTGGTGCGAACAGTACATTTTGGGACTCATGTTGAGGGGAATGATTTAACTTTGGAGCAGGCAGAGCAGGTGGTAAGACAGGAGACTGAAAGAGGTGCGTTGGCTGCTGAGGTGGCAGAGAAAGCGGGTATTACGGCTAGAGATAGAGATGTTCAGGAAGTGATTAACTATCGAAATGTTTTGAGTTATCTTGATGATTTGGTTGAAGATTATTTAAGTAGGGGTGGAAAGTTTGAGTATTCTCAGAAACAATTATTGCAGATACACGCTTTGACGATGGAGAGAGTAATTGAGCCACACAAGGTGGGAGTATATCGACAAGATCAGGTGGTAATAAGAGGGGTGAAAGATGGAGAGGTGGTTTATCGACCACCTAATGCAGTGGAGGTTCCATATCAGATTGAGGACTTTTTCGTATGGTTGAATAGCGCAAAGGCTGGTGAGATGCATCCAGTTATTAGGGCGGGTGTAGTACATTTCGAGTTGTCGAGAATCCATCCGTTTATAGAGGGTAATGGGCGGGTGGCTAGAGCCATGGCCTTATTAGTGCTAGCAGTAGAAGGAATAGATGCGAGAAGGTTCTTTAGCATCGAAGAACATTTTGATCGGAATGTGGAGACTTACTATGATGCTTTTGTCAAAGTGTTTGAGTCAGGAGGAGATATGACTAGTTGGCTCGAGTTTTTTGCTGAGGCAATGGCGATAGAGATGGATAAAGTTAAGGAAAAGGTAAAGAAATTGTCAGTGGATAACAGGTTGCGGGGTAGAATGGGTAAGCAGGTAGCCTTGAAAGAGAGACAAATTAGGTTGATAGAGTATTTGGAGACTCATGAATGGATGACGATGACAGAGGCAAGAAAGTTGTTGCCCATGGTGAGTGATGACACGATTTTGCGAGATTTAAAAGATTTGATGAAAAAAAGTTTGGTAAAAAAGCGAGGAAAAACTAAGGGTGCAAAATATTCTCTAAAGGTTTTAAGATAGGAGGAGTTGTTATTAGAAAGTTAGTGATGATGAAGTTTGAAAGGTTGGGACAAAAGTTGAGTGAGTTGGAGCGGGTGAGTTCGAGGAATCGAATGACTGAGTTGTTGGCTGAGTTGGTGAGAGAGGTAGAGGTGAATGAGGCTGATGTGGTGGCATATTTGATATTAGGGAGATTAAGGCCATTATATGATAGTTTGGAATTTGGTTTGGCAGAGAAGCAGGTTCAGAAAGCAGTAGCGAGGGTGACCGAGAAAGATTTGGGGGAGGTTGTCAGCGTGTATAAGAAAGAAGGAGACTTGGGTGAGGTGGTTGAGGGTTTGTTAAAAAGCGGACCAAGTAGATTAACAGTGGTTGAGGTACATAAGATTTTGGAAAGAATTGCTAAAGAGAGTGGAGCGGGTTCACAAGAGAGAAAGTTGGTTGGTCTGGCTTCACTTTTGGGTGACCTGGATGGATTGTCAGCAAAATATGTAGTCAGAATAGTGTTGGGTAAGCTGCGCTTAGGTTTTTCAGATAAAACTTTGTTGGATGCGGTTAGTTGGGCATATAGGGGAGATAAGTCCGCTAAGTCAAAATTGGAAAGAGTGTACCAGATGCGTCCGGATATTGGGTGGTTGGTAAAGTCGGTTAAGGAGAAGGGAATTGATGAAGTGGCAAATAAGATTGAGATGGAGCTGGGGGTTCCGATTTCACCGATGTTGTGTCAGAGGTTGAAGTCAAGTAAGGCAATGATAAAAAAAATGGGGAGGGTTGCGGTTGAGCCAAAATTTGATGGAACAAGAGTGCAGATTCATTTCAGGAGGGGTGGTAAAGATTGGGAGGTGAGAACGTTTACAAGAAATTTGGAAGAAACTTCCAAGATGTTTCCCGAGTTAAAAGAGATGGTTCTACACGTAAAGGCAGATGAGTTGGTGTTGGATAGTGAGGCTGTCGGAATAGATCCTAAAACAGGGAAGATGATGTCGTTTCAGATGACAATTACGCGAAAGAGAAAACATGGAGTAGCAAATCAGGCAGGAAAGGTGCCGTTAAAGTTTTTTGTGTTTGACGTAATGTATTTGGATGGAAAGAGTTTAATCGATAAAACTTATGAGGAAAGAAGAGCGATCTTAAAAGATGTGATTAAGGATAAGGATTTATTAGTGGTTGACGATTATTGGGAGACAGATGATCCGAAAAAGATTCGCCAAATGCATGAGCGGTTACTTGGCGAGGGTTTAGAAGGGGTGATTGTAAAAAAGCTAGGAAGTGAGTATGTTCCAGGGAGGACCGGATGGAGGTGGGTGAAGATGAAGGAGGTTGAGGAGTCGCACGCGAAGCTGTCAGATACGGTTGATTGTGTGGTGATGGGGTACTATCGAGGTAGGGGTAAGCGGGCTCAGTTTGGGATTGGGGCTTTTTTGGTTGGGATTAAGGGTGGAAGTGGTTATGTGACCGTGACAAAGGTAGGAACAGGATTAACGGATGAGTTATTTAGGGAATTAAAGAATAGGCTTGATCGTTTGGTGGTTAGAGAGCGACCAAGTGAGTATGTTATTGATAAGGCTTTAGAGCCTGATGTGTATGTGGAACCAGAGTTGGTGGTGGAGCTGGCGGCAGATGAGGTAACAGAGAGTCCGACCCACACGGCTGGATTGGCGTTGCGATTTCCACGGCTAGTAAAACTGAGAGACGATAAAAGTGTTGATCAGATTACGAGTCTAAGAGAGCTTAAAGAAATGAGGATTTAGATGATGATCATGGCGTCTCCGAAGGAGTAGAAGCGGTAACGTTGTTCGATGGCGGCTTGGTAGGCTTGGCCGAGGTGTGATTTGGAAAAAGAGCTGAAGTGGTGGGGGGTATTGGGATGAGAGATGAAGGCGGAGGTGAGCATAAGGAGGCTGCTTTGGGGTAAATGGAAGTTGGTAATTAGGCCGTCAATAAAGCGAAAATGGTAGGACGGTTTGATAAAGAGTTGGGTTTGACCATTACTGGGTGTGAGGTGATTATTTTGATCAAGACAACTTTCAAGGACGCGGGTGGTGGTTGTACCAACGGCGATAATTCTTTTACCTGATTGTTTTGCTTGGTTAAGATTGTGAGCTGTGGCAGAGTTGAGGTTATAGCTTTCCGGGTGAAGAGTGTTGGTTGAGAGTTGTTTTGAGGTAACTGGTTTAAAGGTACCTAGACCAACATGAAGGGTAAGGTATTGGATGTTAACGCCGTGATTGGATAAGTTTTTTAGTAATCTAGAGGTGAAGTGGAGTCCTGCGGTTGGGGCTGCGACCGAGCCAGATTCTTTGGCAAATACAGTTTGATAATAGTGCCTGAGTTTATTTTCGGTCGAATGAGGGTGAATATATGGAGGAATGGGAGTGGCACCAGTTGAGTTAATGAATTGATCAAGTTTTGAGGCGGAGATTGTAAAGTTAATGATGGGTAGTTCTGGATTAGAGTTGGGAGTGGTGGTAGCGATGTGTTTGTGGTTGTGGAAGAGTGGTTGGTTAGGTTTAAGACCTGGTTTGGATATGGCTTCAAAAGAGTTTGGTGATAGGCGTTTGGTGAGCAGAATCTCGACTTTACCCCCAGTTGATTTGTGGAGGTGGAGTCGGGCAGGAAAGACTTTGGTTTGGTTGAGGACTAGCACGTCATTGGGAGTGAGAAGTTTGGTAAGATCCGAAAAGTGGTAGTGTCTTGTTTGCCCGGTAGTTTTATTGAGGAAGAGGAGTCGACTTCGATCACGAGGATTGTTTGGATGGTGAGCAATAAGAGAAGGAGGAAGATGGTAGTCAAAATTGGTTAGCTTCATGTGGTGTATATTGTAGGGTATGGGTCGAGATTGGAGAAATGGTTTAAAGACGCAGGAGGTGGAAAAAATAAGGAGTGTTTATGGGGAGAATGTAATTGCTCAGGAGAGAAAGTTGACGGCTATAAAAATATTTTGGTTACAGCTCAAGTCGCCTTTGATATATGTTTTGTTGTTAGCGTCAGTGGTGACGTTTTGGCTGGGGGATTATGTTGATACTGGGGTGATTTTGTTTGCGGTGGCGATAAATACTTTGTTAGGATTTTTTCAGGAGTATAGAGCAGAAAAAAGTTTGGAGGCCTTAAAAGGTGTGTTGGCTCCGCGGGCGAAGGTGTATCGAGATGGAGAGTGGAAGATGGTTTTGGCAAGAGAATTGGTGCCTGGTGACTTAGTTTATTTAGCAGATGAGCATAAAGTTCCGGCTGATGGAATTTTGGTAGGCGAGGAAGGGTTGTTTACAAATGAGGCAATTTTAACGGGAGAGAGTGCGCCAGTTGAAAAGTATGATTGTGAGAGTGGGCGAGTGTTGAAATGTGAGAGCGTGGAAGAGGTTAGGAGTGTTTTTGATAAGGTTGATAACAAGCATAAGGCTTTTATGGGGACTGAGGTAAAAATGGGTGTGGGTAGGATGATTGTAATTCGGATTGGAGGTGAGACAGCAGTGGGTAAGGTAGCTAAGTCACTGAAGGATGCGCCGGCAGAACAGACACCACTGCAGATTAAGGTGGAAAGATTGTCAAAACAGCTGGCTGTTTTAGTGGGAGTGGTATCACTATTGGTGTTATTAGCTGGTTTGGCGGTGGGAGACAGTTTTGAGGAGATTTTTCCAACAGCGGTGGCCTTGGCAGTCGCCTCTATTCCTGAGGGTTTGGTGGTGAGTTTAACGGTGATTTTGGCTATT
This sequence comes from Candidatus Chazhemtobacterium aquaticus, assembly GCF_009936135.1. Taxonomy (NCBI): domain Bacteria; family Candidatus Chazhemtobacteraceae; genus Candidatus Chazhemtobacterium; species Candidatus Chazhemtobacterium aquaticus. The sequence goes on along the minus strand of NZ_CP047901.1, from coordinate 69,307 downwards.
GGAATGCAGCGAATTTTGAAGCAAAAGGCGGTGGTAAGAAGATTGACGGCGGCGGAGACCTTGGGAAGTGTGAATGTGATTTGTGCAGATAAGACGGGTACCTTAACGGAAGGGAAGATGAGAGTGACAGGAGCGGTGCTTGATATAGATGGTAAGCCTAGTAAAAAGAAAGAGAAAGATATGGTGATGACGGCGGTGTTATGTAACGATATGAGGGATCCGTTGGAGTACGGGATGAGTGATTGGGCTAGATCGAAAGTGGGCAAGTTGGGTGAAGGTGTAAAGAGTGGTGAGGAGTTAAAGAAGAAGTATGAGCGAGTATATAGTCTGCCATTTAACTCGAGGGATAAGTATATTGCGACTTTACATAAGGATGGCGTGAAACAAAAATTGTTGGTGTCTGGAGCGCCGGAGGTGGTGCTGTCTATGGCAAAGGGGATGAGTAAGAGAGAGGCAGATGCGTGGAAGAGTAAATTTGAGGAAATGGGAAGTAAGGGTTATCGGTTAGTAGGTTTTGGTCAGAAGACAGTCTCTGGTAAGTTGAAGATCAAGCGAGAGGACATTGGAGATATTGATTGGATAGGAATTTTGGTGTACGAGGATCCGGTACGTAAGGGGGTGAGATCTGTTTTGAATAAGGTTAAACGGGCGGGGATTGGAGTTAAGGTGATTACTGGAGATTATCGAGAAACGGCGGTAGCAATCTTGAAACAGCTAGAGTTGTTAGGTGATGAGGTGGATGGCTTGGTGATGGAGGGAGATGAGCTAGAGGAGATTTCAGATACAAGGTTAGATGAGGTTATTGATCGAGTGATATTATTTGCTAGAACGAATCCTGAGCAAAAACTTCGGATAGTTGAAGCGTTAAAACGACGTGGTAATGTAGTGGCGATGACTGGGGATGGAGTCAATGATGCGCCGGCGTTGAAGCGGGCGGATATTGGAATCGTAGTTAATGAGGCGAGTGAGGTGAGTAAAGAGACGGCGGATGTGGTGTTGCTTGATAGTAACTTTAAGACGATTGTGATGGCAATTGAGGAGGGGCGGGGAGTATATGATAACTTGAAGAAAATTATTGTGTATTTGTTGGCTGATGCGTTTGCGGAAATTGTGGTAGTAGTAGGAGGAATGTTATTGGGTTGGCCTTTGCCGATTTTGGCGACTCAGATTTTATGGATAAACTTGATTAGTGATGGTTTTCCGAGTATGGCTTTGACGGTGGAACCCAGAGAGGGTGATGTCTTGAAAGACCCCCCTAGGGGTAGGTCAGGTAGTTTAATTGATGGTGAGGTGGTAACACTGATTGTGATGATATCTTCTGTTGCTGCGGCGATGACCTTGATGGCTTTTGGTTATGTTTACAATATTTTGGAATATAGTTTGGAACATGCTCGGACGGTGGCATTTGTAATGTTGGGGGTAAATAGCTTGTTTTATGTATTTTCTTCGCGGTCCTTGTCGGAACCGATTTGGAGGGTGGGATGGAAGCGGAACCCGTGGTTATTGTTAGGTGTTGGTATGGGATTCGTTCTTCAAGTGATAGTAGTTTATGTGCCTTTTTTACAGGAAATTTTCCAAACTGTGGAGCTTGATATCTTGGATTGGTTGATTGTAGTGATGGCTTCGATGGTATTGGTGGCGATGGTTGAGGGAGTTAAGTTTGCTTATTCAAGGAGCTCATGATTGAATGGGAGCATGTTGGCATCTAGCATGGCATGGCAGGTGGTGGTGATGTTGTTGGCGGTTGGAGTGTTAGTCAAGGCAACTGATGCTGTGGTAAGGGGATTGGATGAATTGATCAGAGTGACTAAGTGGGGCAGGTTTGGAGTAGCAGTTGGTTTAATGGCGGTAACGACGAGTTTGCCCGAGTTATTTGTAGGTATAAGCTCTGCATTGGAAGGAGCTTCATCTTTGTCTTTGGGAAATGTGATAGGGAGCAATATTGCTAACTTGTCGCTGGTGATTGGTGGCGCGGTGTTAGTGGGGGGGTCAGTGGCTGTTGTAGGTAATTATGCACGAGAGGACTTGGTTTATACTTTTTTGGTTGGTTCTCTACCTTTATTGCTATTAATGGACAAGAGTTTGGGTCGAGTTGAGGGTTTGTTGTTGCTGGTGGTCTATGGGGTTTATTTGTGGTTGGTAAGTAAGGGTAAGCCAAGAAAGGTGCTTGAGTGGGATGTAAGAGAAATGACTAGATCGGCTTTGCGTAGGATAGGGAGTCGGGAAACGACAAGGCCACTGGCTTGGGTGCTGGTGGGGATGGTGGTGGTGGTAGCAGCTTCTGAGGTGGTGGTAGATATGGGTTTGGTTTTGGCTCAAGGCTTTGGGATACCGATCTTACTGGTAGGTATTTTTGGTTTAGCAGTAGGTTCAAGTTTGCCCGAGTTGGTATTATGGTTGAAAGCAGCTATGAAGGGGGATGCAGTGTTGATTTTTGGAAGTTTATTGGGTAGCGTGGTGACGAACTCAACTTTGGTAATAGGGGTGACTGCCTTGGTTTCACCTATCAAAGTCCAAGCAATAGATTCGTATTTAGTGGCCACGTTGGCATATATTATTGTTTTCTGGTTGTTCTGGTTGTTGACAAAAACTAAGAGGAGGTTGGATCGGTGGGAAGGGGTGGCATTGATCTTAGTTTATCTAATTTTGCTGGTGGTGGAGTTGACAAAGAGTGGTTACGGGATTGAGGTTTGGAGAGGACTGATGAGTTGGATTATTGGTTAGGATCTTCGAGTTCTTGGAAGGTGATAAGATCCTTGAGGGTTTGTTTGAGTTTTGGTTTCCTGGCGAACTGGCGAATGACATTGTCTAGGCGGATGAAGGCGGTTTTGCCTGCGGAGTTATCCCTAAATACGTGCCCCCCCATAGCGTAGTCTCGAGGTTTTAGGATTTGGTGCGACTTGGAGGTAATAATTGAGAGTCTTTTAGTGGCGATTTGTTGAAGTGTTGTAAGGCTGCCTTCGTGGCGGAAGCGGCGTAGATCCATGATTAGTCTGGGATGACGGTAGATAGCGAAGGAGAGGTTGAGTTTATGTCCGGTTCTGATGAAGTCTTCATCTTCGGCAAATTTGACATCTTCTCGGAAGCCGCCAATTTTTTTAAAAGCTTTGGGAGAGGCTCCGATAATAGTGCCAAGGGCAAAGGGTGCGTCGAGAGAGTTGGAGATATCAAGGCTTAGATTAATTGAGGTGACAATGGCTTTATCAGCGGTTCGATCACTGTCGGCTTTAAGCCAAGTGGTAAAGAGGTCAACTGGTTGGCGGTGGATTTGGTAGGAAATGCCTTCGAGGAAATAGGGAGGGATTTGACTATCGGCGTCAAGGAAAAGAAGGTAAGTGCCAGTGGCGACTTTGGCTCCTAAGTTTCTTTGATGGCTGACGTGGCGAATAGGGGAGATGATCTGTTTGAATGAGGGTAATTTTGAGGCAAATTTTTGGGCAAGTTTGCATGTATTGTCTTCTGATTGTCCATCGACGTGAATAACTTCAAACTTTTGATTAGTTTGTTGGGTTAAATCTTCGAGAAGACGAGGGAGGGCTGTTTCTTCGTTGAGCGAAGGAATAATGATTGAGAAGATTGGTTGTTGATTGGATTTTGGTTTGATCATTGAGAGTTTGGAGTAGTGAGTGGGTAAAGCTATAATCAGAGTATTACTAGTCAGTATTATAGCAATGAGATTGGTGGTTGGGTTGGGTAATCCGGGAGAAAAGTATCTTATGACACGACATAACGTTGGTTATATGGTGGTGGATAAAATGGTGGGTGGTGAGTTTAAGCGAGAAGAGAAGATGAAGGCTATGGTTTGTCGGGAGAACGAGGTGATATGGATTAAGCCGGAAACATATATGAATAGATCGGGTGAGTCGGTGCAAAGGGTTGCAAGTTTTTATAAAGTTGAGAGTGAAGATATTTATGTGATTCATGATGATTTAGACATTCGATTGGGAGAGTACAAGATTCAAAAAGGACGAGGACCTAAAGATCACAACGGCTTGAATAACATAACTTTGATGTTGGGTAGTGATGAGTATTGGCGAGTTAGAGTTGGAGTTGATAATCGGGAGGATAGGAGGATTATTGGCGAGGAGTATGTTCTAAACAGGTTTATGAAGAATGAGATAGTTATAATTGAGGAGGTGATTGGTAAAGTAACTAATGAGTTGGTTGAGAGGCTAGAGATAACAAGGTAAAGTGGATGGATATGATCAGAAGATGGTGGTGGAGGAGAAAGAATAGGAGTGAATCTAATTTACAGGCAAGTTATTGGAACACTTTTTTTAGAGCAATGGCGATTGGCTTGTTGGGGATTTTTGTGCCAATTTATGTGTATTTGATTGGAGTGGAGTGGGGGAGTGGTTGGAAGACGGGGGTGGTGTTTTTGATGTTTTTTTTGGCATTAACAAGGTTGACAGTGATAGTGGCTGTTTGGGTGACGGCGAGACTTATCGAGGTGAAAGGGTTTCGTTGGAGCATAACAGTAGCTGGTTTTTTAGGTGTTGTTTATTATGGGTTGCTAGTAATGGCTGAGAGGTCAGTTTGGTGGTTAGTACCTGCTTCCGTGGTTTTGGGGTTTGAGATAGTGTTGTATTGGATTCCTAGGTTATCAATGAATGTTGATTTTGGTCACAAGGAGAGGATGGGGAAGGAGATAGGGGTGCGGAACATGATAAACCGAGGCAGCTCGGTTTTAGGTCCGTTTGCGGGAGGAGTAATTGCTGGTATGTGGGGATTTGATATTTTGTTTGGAGTAGGTGTGAGTGTGTTGGTAATGTCGTTGATACCAATCTATTTTATGGAAAAGCATAAACACGAGGATGGGGTGGGTTTTGGTGATCTGGTTTCGTTTTGGAAAGATGAGAAACAAAGTTTGGTGTCGTTTTGGGGTCAGGGGATCATGGATGGTGTGTCTGCCTGGATATGGCCATTGTTTGTTTTTATTGTGATTGGGAGCTTGGAAGAGTTGGGAGCAGTGACAAGTGCGGCGTTGGGTGTATCAATGTTGGGAGTGTTTTTAGCAAGCAAGAGCTTTGATTGGTTGAGGTCTTTTGGCGGAGATGAAGATGAGAGGTTGTTTGTGACGGGTAATGTGATAACAGCGGTAATGATGGTGGTGAGAGGTTTGGCTAGAGGCGTCTGGTCAGTGTTTGGGCTGGACTTATTGTACCAAGCAGCACTGCCTTGGATGTCGGTGCCTTTGTATGGCTATATATACACTTTAGCGGAACGTAAAGGGGTGGTTCGGGTAATAAGTTATCGAGAAATTTTTTACTCGTTAGGAGTAGTTTTGGTAGCTGTTGTGGGAGTGGTGGTGTTAATGTGGCCGGGGGGGTGGCAGATTGTATTTGGAATAGGAGCTCTGGGGGGGTTGATGACCTTACCGATGAGAAAAGAGAGTAATCAATAATTTTTTTGAGTATGCAAAGTTTAAAGAGAATACTAAAGAGTTATCAGATTGATGAGGATAAGCAGAGGAGAATAAGTCGGGAGTGGCAGGATTATGCTTATCGATTGGCTTTAGAGCTTGAGGATTTGGAGCATAAAGCAATCTATATGAGATTGGCAAAGAATGAAGATAGGTCTTTACTTGAAGAGGTAAGAATATTTGTGAGAGGTGCTAATGCAAAAAATAAGGGAGGTTTGTTTATGTGGAAATTGAAACAGCTGAGGGAGAAGAAGAAGGATGGTGGAGTTAAGAAGTGGTAAACTAGGTGAACATGGCGCAAAAAGTGCGTAAAGCAGTGATACCAGCGGCCGGTTTTGGGACTAGGTTTTTGCCACAAACAAAGGCAATGCCTAAGGAAATGTTGCCGATTGTAGATAAGCCGGTGATTCAGATTGTGGTTGAGAGTTTGGTTGAGGCAGGAATTAAGGACATTATTATTGTGACTGGTTTTCATAAGCGAAGTATTGAGGACCATTTCGACGCTCCGAGTAGTGATTTGGTTAAGAACCTGAAGATGGGTGGGGAGAGTAAGAAGCACTTGTTAGATGAGGTGAGAGCGATTGGGAATTTAGCAAACTTTGCATACGTTAGGCAAAAGGGGCCATATGGAAACGGAACGCCCTTGCTTAATGTTCGGCATTTGGTTGGAGATGAGCCATTTATATATACATGGAGCGATGATTTCATTGAGGCGACTCCAAGTGATTTTCGGCAGTTGATTGCGGCTTATGAAAAGTATGGAGTGAGTTGTTTGGCGGCGGTTCGGGCGACTAAAGATGAGGAGTATAAACGGTGGGGTTTTGCGGGAGGAAGAGAGATTGAGGATGGGGTAATTGATGCTGAGGTGATTATTGAGAAGCCGGGAAAAGACAAGTCTCCTTCTGATTTGGGTAATGTAAGTAGTTTTTTGTTTACACCTGACATATTTAATTACTTGGACGAGGCGTTGGCGCAGATGGATGAGGGTGGAGAGTTGTATTACAACGATGCATTACGCTTAATGTTGGAGGATGGAAAAAGAGTGTTGGCGGTAGAGATAAAAGGAGGGAGGTTTCATGATACTGGGAATAAGCTGCAGTATTTAAAGACAGTAGTGGAGTTTGGACTGAAGCATCCAGATATTAATGGTGAGTTTCGGGAGTTCTTGCGGAAGCTGGAGTTGTAGAATTCAAGTCTGGCGGTTAATTTAACAGAGATGTGATAGATTGGTATTAATGGATAGGTTAAGGCAAGGCAAGTTGTTATTGCATCAAGTAGTGTTATTTGGAGTACTGCTAATACTGACTGGGGCAAGATTATTGATGGGTAGGTGGGAGATAGATTTGTATTTGTTGTGGTGGTGGCTAGGGGCATTATTGGGTTTTTCCTTTATTTTTTTGGATCGGCTATATTATGCCTTCTGGCAACATCCAGAGGAGACTCTGTCGATTAAGATGAAGGATTTGATTGCTAGGGGTGAGTTGGTTAAAGGGTTGGTGAGTGTTTTAGAAGAAAGGACTGATCAGACTAAATTGGCGATGAGAAGCGTGTTATTTTTAGGCGCTTGGGTGGTGTTGGGGATATTTGCCTTAACCAGTGTGGGAGCACCATTTGGTAGGGGATTTATGTTGGGAATGGGGCTTCACTTAGTTTTTGATTTGTTGGCAGATTATTTTGATCGGGGTCGAGATGTGAGGTTGTGGTTTTGGCAGATTAGGAGAGAGCTTAGCGAGCCTGAGGTGAGAACGGTGGTTTGGGGTTTTGTAATTTTGTTTGTGTTGATTGGTTGGGGTTTGTAGAGGTGCTTATTGTTTAAGAGCGACCAAAGCGTCGGTTACGCGTTGAATATTCTCGTATAGCTTTGTCAATATCTCTAGGGGTTAGATCAGGAAAAAGCTTTTTTTCGAAATATAGTTCTGCATATGCTGATTGCCAGGTCATAAATCCTGAAAGTCTGAGTTCTCCCGAGGTCCTATAAATTAAGTCGGGGTTTGGGTGTTTTAAAACTGAGGTGTCGAGATGGGCCTCAATGTTTTCGGGATTCATATCTTGTTTTTTTGTTTGAACGAGCTTGCTTGCTCGAGATATTTCATCTTTGCCACCATAATCTAGCGCAATACACGTGACTCTATCCTTAAATTTTTCTGTATTTTTTTCTGCTTTGTTAATGCAATTAATTATTTTTTGTGAGAGTCTATCCTTTCTTCCTAAGTGGATGATTTTAGTTTTGTGTTTTAGGGAGTTTTTTAGATGGTTTTCTATAACACTTGGGTATAAGTCCATTAAATATGTCACCTCTTCCTGTGATCGGTTCCAGTTTTCTGTTGAAAATAACCAAAATGTTACTGTGTGGATGCCTCTAGAATGTATATGATTCGCTATCTTTATAGTATTGGAGAAGCCTTTTTTGTGTCCTTTGAAGGTGGGCAAGTTACGACTTTTAGCCCACCTTCTATTTCCGTCTACGATGATAGCGATGTGATTAAGTTGTTGGGTGTTTAGGTTTTTCATACCGTTCTATTTATAAACCACTTAGCTGATTCAGCGAAGAAATCTACTGCTTCTTTATTCCAGTGAGACCAACTTTTAGCTTCACTGTATGCTAATTGCGCATATTTTTGTGCGGTTTTCTTTAATAAAATGTCGACATGGTATTTCTTGATAATTTCTTTTACCATATTTGCTTGTTTGTGGTTGATTGTTGGGTTGCCTAGTACTTGGCTAATAATCTTTTTTTCTTGGTTGTTGCATGTTTCTAATGTTTTTGTAATTAAGAGAGTCCTTTTTCCCTCTTTAAGGTCAGAGATATTTGATTTTCCGGTTTTTTCGGGGTCACCGAACATGCCAAGATAATCGTCTTGTAGTTGTCCTGCTATTCCAACGCTTGTGGCGTATTTTCTGATTATATTTATGTTGTTAGTTGTGTCTTGGCTTGAAAGCGAGATTCCAATTAGCATAGGGGCTAGTGTGGACGATCTTGACGCTTTGAAGTCAGCAAGCTCGATTATGCTATCCTCGTTAAAGAGCGTGTTGGGCATATCTCGTTCCAAATCGAATATTTGGCCAAGAAAGGTATCGATTCCGGCAGTTGTTTGTATGTTGACGATTTTGGAAAGTAATTTTGGAGGTAGGTTGCAGCTATGAAGTACATCGAGAGCAAGATATGCCGCAATATCTCCAGCCATGATAGCCATACCTAACGGGATGTTATTATCTAACTTTGTCTTTTTGATTAGATGTTGTAAGGTTGTTGGACTACCTCTTCTGATGGGAGAGTTGTCGATGATGTCATCATGAATAAGTAAATGGGTTTGCAACAGCTCGATACTTATGGCGCATGCAGTTAGATGTTTTTCAGTTGATGAGGTAATCTTTGTGCCTTGACCCAGACTAAAGGCTTCATATAAATAGGCTACCCTTTGTCTTTTTCCTCCAACTAACGAAAGATCTTTAATTAAATCAACGCAGATTTTGGGATAGATAGATTTATTAGGGAAGGATAACCGATTATTTAGATTTTCAAAATACTCCTTGAAGCGGGGATTGAAGGTGTCCCTGTGATGTAAAATTTTTTGTGAGATGTTCATACTTTATGTCCACCTCCAAACCTTCTTTTTCTTTTGTTGAAGGTTTTTATGGCTGATTCAAGTTTTTGTGAGTTAAAGTCTGGGAAGAAACATTTCTCGAAGTGTAGTTCTGAGTAGACAGATTGCCATGGAAAGAAACCACTTAGTCTCATTTCCCCCGAGGTTCTGATTATGAAGTCTGGGAATGGATAAGGTTGGTCCCCCGTATCTAGATAGTTTGAAAAGATAGTTCGTTTAATTTTCCCCCCCCCGTCAATATTATTGGATAGATTTTCTGATTTTAACTTTCCGCTTTGGATGTCGTTGATAATTTTGGTGATTGTGCGTAGGATTTCATCGTGTCCGCCGTAATCGAGGGCAATGTTGAGGATGTGGGTTTGGTTTGATCTCGTTTTGTCCTCGGCTTTTTTGATTTTATCTAACAATTTTTTTGGGAGCCTGTCTTTTCTGCCAAGGTGGATTATCTTGACATCTTCTTGTTCTGCGTCTTTTATATAATCGTCGATTGTCTTCATGAACAACTTGGTGAGGAACTCAAGCTCGGCTTTTGGTCGGTATTGCCAGTTTTCGGTTGACAGCCCCCACATAGTTAAGGTGTGAATGCCGAGTTTCCGTGAATGCCTGCTGATTTCTACTACGCGACTCATACCTTTTCTGTAACCTTCAAAAACAGGAAGTTTGTTGCTTTTTGCCCATCGAGTATTCCCGTCTGGGATTATTGCAAGATGTTTAAGTTTGTTTTTTTCCATAATACTTTGACCCATATGTTCTGAAAAAGCAGAGACATGAAGAATTATATCAGTTGAGGGGTTATTTGGTCACTTTTTTAAGTTAGAATGGAGAGATGGAAGGCTGTAATGCATTGGGGTGCTATCTTGAAAGTCAGGGTGGTTTGGTAAGTTTACCTTTAGTAACAGTGGCTGGTTTAGTGGATGGAATCAATCCGTGTGCGATTGGAATGATGGTGACGTTACTTGGTTACCTGATTGTGTTTAGTGGCAAGAAAACTAAGCAATTGGGTAAAGGTATCGAGCTTGGGCAATGGAATAAGAATCGGTGGATGATTAGGGTTGGATTAAGTTATATCGCCAGCGTGTTTGTGACTTATTTGGTGATTGGTTTGATGTTTTATAATCTTGCCTATCAGTTGCAACAGAGTATTTGGGCTGATTTATTTACCTGGTTGGTCGGTGGCGTATTGTTTTTGGCAGGTTTGATCCAGATTAAGGAGGTGGTATGGCCGGAGTTGCCGATACATTTACGAATACCGTCGGCAAGCAAGGAAAGATTAAACAAGTTGGTTGAGAAGGCGAGTATACCAACGACGGTGCTATTGGGAGTATTGGTGACGATATTGGAGACGCCCTGCAGTCTACCCTTGTATGTAGGAACGGCAATGGTACTGGCGGCTTCTGGGTTGGGGTTAGTTAAGGTAGTGTTGTATTTTTTGTACTACAACTTTTTGTTTGTGCTGCCGTTGATTGTGGTGCTTGTAGTGATGATTAAGGGAAGAGAAGTGGTGATGATGAGAGAGTGGGAGCATAGATATAAAAGCACGATGCATTTGGTTTTGGGGGTGGCTTTGATGTTATTGGGTGGTTGGTTGTTTGTGTCTTGAGTGGAGTTGACAAGAGTTGATATATACGATACCCTAGGGGGTATGAAAGAAGATGAGGTCAAATCCATGCAACAGATGTTAAGGAGAATTCAAGGTCAGGTGGGGGGTATAGAGAGAATGCTGGATGAGGGTAGAGGTAACGAGGATGTGTTAACTCAGCTTTCGGCGGCGATGAGTAGTTTAAAAACGGTAGCTCGAAAGATTCTGGCAGCTGAGGCAACTAGGTGTAGTGAGTCATCCAAAGCAAGTGAGAGATATGCTACGCTGTTGAAGCGCTTCTTTTAATTAGGTGTTATTAAGAATAGGTGTTATTAAGAAAATTATAAATAAGTTATTTAGAAAATATTATGAGTGCAATATTCTATTCGGATGGTGATTTTGAGGAGAAAGTGTTAAAAGCTGATAAGCCCGTGTTGGTTGATTTTTACGCAGACTGGTGTGGTCCCTGCAAGATGGCGGCACCGATTATTGAGGAGTTGGCAGGTGAATATGACGGAAAGGTTGAGGTTGGTAAATTGGACGTTGATGCAAACCAGCAAACAGCAATGAGGTTTGGAGTGATGAGTATCCCGACGGTGATAATGTTTAAGGATGGTAAGGAAGTGGATCGACAAGTTGGATTTGGAGGTAGGGTAATGTATGAGAATATGATTAAGAAGGTGATATGAGAGAGGTAATTGTAATTGGATCGGGTCCAGCTGGTTATGCGGCAGCCATATATTTGGCTAGGGCTAGGCTTAACCCGTTGGTTCTGGCAGGAGAGAAGGCTGGGGGTCAGTTGATGTTGACGACTGAAGTGGAAAACTATCCAGGTTTCGCAAAGGGTATTCAGGGTCCTGAGTTGATGGTGGAGATGAGAACTCAGGCGGAAAAGTTTGGAGCGGAGATACGAAATGAGAATGTAACAAAGGTTGAGCTTGGAGGGGAGTTTAAAAAAGTTTGGGTAGGTGACCAGCTAGAGGAGGCTAAAGTAGTGATAGTGGCCACGGGGGCGAGGGCGAAAATGCTTAATGTGGGTGAGGAGAGATTGTTAGGGAGAGGGGTGAGTACTTGTGCGACTTGTGACGCAGCTTTTTTTAAAGATAAGATCACCTATTTAGTTGGAGGTGGAGATGTAGCGATGGAGGATGCTTTGGCTTTAGCTAAGTTTGCTAAAAGGGTGGAGATAGTCCACAGAAGAGATGAATTTAGAGCTAGTAAGGTGATGCAGGAGAGAGTCTTGGGTGAAGACAAGGTTAGGGTGAGGTGGAACAGCGAGGTGGTGGGAGTTAAGGGCGAAAGTATACTGGAAGGTATTAAAATAAAAGATGTAAAGACGGGTAAGGAGGAAGAGGTAGAGGCTGATGGTTTGTTTTTAGCGATTGGACATATTCCTGATACTGATTTTTTGGGTGATGCGATTGAGGTTGACAGTCACGGGTATGTGGTGACAAGAATGGTGAAGAATAGTGTGGAGGAAAGAAAAGAGTGGTTAGAGGGTTATCCAACGATGAGTTCGGTTGAGGGAGTGTTTGCGGCTGGAGATGTGGTTGATTTTCGGTATCGTCAGGCAATCACAGCAGCGGGAATGGGAGTGCAGGCGGCTTTGGATGTGGAGAAATATCTGACTGGAAGATTACCTAGTTGGTAGGCAGATGAGTAGCGTGTGGGTTGGCTTTGGGGTAAAATTCAGCCATGGCCGGGAGATTGTCAGGAATTAGAGAACAGAGAATTGAAAAAATTAAGCAGCTTAAGGAGCTGGGAGTAGATCCGTATATTGGAAAGACGGAAAGGACAGATGTTATTGCTGAGGCAAGGGAGAAAGAGGGTGAGAAAGTGAAGGTGGTTGGTAGAGTGATGGCAATAAGGGGGCATGGAGGTTTGATTTTTATGGATTTGAGAGATGAGTCAGGTCAAATGCAGTTGGTTATAAAGAAGGATAACGTGAGTGAGAGGGAGTGGATGATACAGGAGTTGGTGGATATTGGTGATTTTGTGCAAGCAGGTGGTGGTGTGTTTAAGACTAAGGCGGGAGAGATAAGTGTGGAGGTAAAGGTGTTTGGATTGTTGAGTAAGGCGGTAAGGCCACTGCCTTCGAGTTGGCATGGATTTAAGGATGTGGAGGAGAGATATCGGCAGAGGTATGTAGATTTGATACTTAACCCAGAGGTGAGGAAGGTGTTTGATGCAAGAACACGGATGGTGAGATTTCTGCGTCAGTTTATGGATAAAAAGGGGTTTATGGAGGTGGAAACACCAGTGTTACAGCCAATTTACGGAGGAGCGACCGCGAGACCCTTTAAGACTTTTCATAACGCGTTGAAGAGTGAGTTTTATTTACGAATTGCTGATGAGTTGTATCTAAAGAGATTGATTGTGGGGGGATATGAAAAGGTATATGAGATTGCTAAGGATTTTCGAAATGAGGGAATCGATCGGCAACATAATCCAGAGTTTACAATGATGGAGTTTTACTGGGCATATGCCAACTATGAGGATTTAATGAAGTTATCAGAGGAGATGTTGGGTGGGGCAGTAAAGGAGGTAACAGGGAAGTATAAGATAGAGTATCAGGGTAAGAAAATTGATTTTAGTCCAGGTTGGGAGAGGATTACCTTCAGAGATTTAGTGTTTCGGGATACGAAGATTGATATTGATGAAGTCAAGGATGAAAAGGGGTTGCGGGAGATGATTAAGAGTAGGGGGCTGAAAGTAGAGTTGGAGGAGGTAGAGGGGTATGCCAATGTGTTGGATGAGTTGTATAAGGAGTATTGCAGACCCAAAATGACGGGGCCGGTTTTTTTGATCGATCATCCGTATGAAATGAAGCCGTTGGCAAAAAGAAAGAGTGGTGATCCAAGTAAGGTGGCAAGTGTGGCTTTGGTGGTAGCCGGTTTTGAGATTTTTAATGCATATAATGAGCTTAATGATCCACAAGATCAGCGAGAGAGATGGGAGGAGGAGAAAAAGCTGTTGGAGGCAGGTTTTAAGGAAGCACAGATGCTAGATGAGGATTATATTCGAGCGCTTGAGTATGGTATGCCACCAACGGCAGGATGGGGAATGGGGATTGATCGATTTACAGCGATTGTGACAAATCAGCCTAATTTGAAGGATACAATTATTTTTCCGACTTTGCGACCTGAGAGGTAAGGCTTAAGGTTGACAGTTTGTTTTTGTCTTGGTACTTTGTTTTTACTTTAAAATTTTGTCAAAGGCGTTGAAGGAGAAATAGTAGCTTTTTGAAGTGACATAAGAGAGCTGGTGGTAGCTGCAAACCAGTCGAATTCAAAATGTGAAATTACCCTCTGGAGCTGGTCTGACTAAATCAGACACGGAAGATAACCGTAAAATATCGAGAGTGTGTCACCTATTTAAGGTAAACAGAGCACTCGGTGAGGTCATTCTGGTGACAGAATGGCAAAAGCAAGGTGGTACCGTCTTTAGTTCTTGAAGGCCCTTGTTTGAGTCTAATTTTTTTTGGATTCAAGCAAGGGCTTTTTTGTTATTTATTTATAAAAAATATGGCGAGAACACCAGAGCAAGAAAAATTGAGAGTTGAGTTTTTGGCGCAACCAGTTGTTGGGGCAATAGTTGATGAAATTGATACTGCTGTTAAAGAAAACCCTGAGATAGGAGCAAGAGTTAAGTGGATTGCAGTTTCTGGAAGTAAGGCTAGACAGGCTGAGCTTAAAGGGGAAGTTGGTGGAGTGATCAGTGATGATGATTTGGTAATTTTGCTTGACGGTGCTCAAGAAGACGATCCAGTTAATTTAGACGCTTACGATTTGGTTTTAGATGCAATGAACGTTGCAACGAGAAAGATTATGGAAAAATTTGGGACAACCCCAGTGTTTGCTTCGACGATTAGACTTGAAGATGCCCAGATGGCGATTGCACGTTTGGTGGCTGGTCCTGATGCCAATCTTCATATGGTTCATTCATTGATTTACCCTTCAGCAAGGGCGGCTTTGGCATTTGAGCCTCCCAAGCTAACAAGAGGATTATTTGGACAATCATTGGGTTTGTGGGGTGATGAGGAGGCGGCCCGTCAAATAGCTGAGATGGCGCGAGCTGGGGTGGTGATAAGCGATCATAATTTAACAGTAGGAGGTTTAGATGGCATTAGTGATAATTTTAGAATGTTGAGGACAAATAGACATGTATTGCCGGTAGAGTTTTTGGGTCCTCAAACGATACATGTGTTGGATTACAGCTTAAAATGGGCGATGGCTAATGTTGTTGAGGACGGTAAGAATATTGAGGTTGGTACTTGGGAAGAAATTATTGATAATTTCCCGAATGCCCTAGGAAGTGAGGCGTTAGTGACTGTAGTTCATGAGATTCGTCGATTGAGGTCAATGGGTTCGGCGGTTGATTTGGATGAGGTGGAAGGTCTGTATAGGGGAGTGATTAAGTTGTGGCCAGTATTGACAGAGTTGCGAATTAGTAATGGGTTGAAATGAAGATAACTTTTTTGGGAACTGGCGCTAATGGTGGTTTGCCTCAAGTGGATTGCGACTGTAAGTATTGCCGTGCTGCTTTAAAGAAAAAGAATAAACAGCGGCTGAGGAGTAGTTTGTTGGTTGAGACAAAAAGGTCAAGAATTCTATTGGATTGTGGTCCGGATTTTCGTCAGCAATTAAGTGGTGTTGGATTGAAGATTCGAGATTTAGATTTGATTGTGATAACTCATTTTCATTTTGATCATGCGAATGGGTTAATTGAGTTGTCTGGAGGTCGGCCGTGTAAGGTTCCGGTGTTGGTGTCTGAGAGGGTTCGGAGACTTTGGAAAAGGTTTCCCAATCAAGAAATTGAGTATATGGTCAAGTCAGGTTTTGTTAAGTTGGTGAGTGAGGATAATGCAAAGAAGTGTGGAGTGAAGCTGGTCGATGTTCCCCATGACCCTGGATTTCCCACAGTGGCTGTAATCGTATCCGATTCGTCAGGTAAGGTATGGTATTCACCTGATGTGAGCGAGATAACAGAAAAGATGATTAAGGAAATCGCGATGATTGATGTTGTTGTATTTGATGGGACTTTCTTAAATGAAAATACTTATCCTGCTTCAAAATTTAATCATCTGACAATTGAGAAATCTGTGGATATATTGAAGCGAGAGGTGATTTATACTCATGTAAATCATTCTGAGAATGTTAAGGAGATAGAGAATTTTCTGCGGGCAAAAAGGTGTTTGCTTGCTCGTGATGGGATGATGGTGACACTTAAGTAATTAATGAGTGATAAAATTATGACAATGATTGATAAAAATTTTTGGAGAGATCTTAAGTGGCGGGGTTTGGTTTATGATGCAACACCCGGGTTGGACAAGGATTTGAGCAAAGAGGTGACGGTGTATATTGGGATTGATCCGACGGGAGACAGTTTGCACATCGGTCATTTGATGGGGGTGACGATGGCGAAGAGATTTGTAGATGCTGGACATAAGGCGATTATCATTATGGGTGGAGGAACGTCGTTGATTGGAGATCCGTCTGGAAAGGACGCGGAGAGGCCAATGGTGGATTACAAAGTGATTGAGGCAAATAAGAGGAAGTTGAAGAAACAATTATCTAGATTTTTGGATTTTGATGGTAAGAGAGTGCATATGATTGATAATGTTGATTGGTTGGGGAAGGTTAAGCTGATTGAGTTTTTGCGAGAAGTGGGTAAGTATATGCCAGTTAGTTCAATGATGGACAAGGAGTCAGTGAAAGCAAGGTTGGAACGAGAACAGGGATTATCTTACGCAGAGTTTTCGTATCAGTTGTTGCAGGCATATGATTTTGCAGTATTGTTTGAGAAACATGGATGTAATGTGCAGATGGGTGGGTCTGACCAGTGGGGCAATATCTTGCAAGGAGTCGATTTGATTAGAAGGAAGTATGAGAAAACGGCTCATGGTTTATCTTTTCCATTGATTGTTGATCCAAAAACTGGAAGAAAGTTTGGCAAAACAGAATCTGGATCAGCGATCTGGCTTGATCCTGAAAAGACTCATCCCTTTGGCCTGTATCAGTTTTTGATTAATGTAAGTGATGAATTGGCACCAACTTTGTTAAAGTTTTATTCATTTAAAGACATAAAAGTGATTAAGAAGGTGTTGAGCGATTGGGACAAAGATCGTCAGGGTAGATTGGTGCAAAGGGTTTTAGCGGAGGAGTTGGTGACAACAGTACATGGTGAGAAAAAGGCAAAGCAGTCACGTAAAGTGGCTCAAGTTTTGTTCGATCGGGGTAAGGAAAGGATGAGTAGGAGCGACTTTGAGTTTGTTAAGCTGGCAATTCCCCATATGGAGATTAAGAGTAAATCAGAGATAGTTATTGAAGAAGTGTTGGTGGAGCTAGGTTTAGTTAGCTCCAAGAGTGAGGCTCGAAGAGTAGTTGAACAAAACGGTGTAAGTTACGAGTTGTTTTATGATAAGTATTTTTTGGTAAGGAAGGGAAAGAAAGATTTTGGAGTAGTAGAGATGGAATAGTCGGTTTACGACGGAAATGGTAAAGGAGCGTTGTGTCCTGTAGTATTTGCTTTTTGGATGATTTTTTTGTATGATCTGGGAGTAAGATGTCAGGATTGGAGAGAGATATACATAGAGTTGATTTTGAGTTAAGAAAGGGATGGGGATTTGCGTTAAAAACAGAGGAGTATCAATCTGGTAGTGAGCTTGAAAGACAGGCATATGATTTTGTACTGGAGAAACATGCAGGTCAGAAACGAAGGGATGGCTCTGATTATACCGATCATTTGGTGGCGGTAGCTAGTTTGGTTAGAGAGGTGATGGGTATAGATGATGAACAGATTTTGGCAGCTGCGTTGCTTCATGATGTGGTTGAGGATGCTGGAGTAAGTTTGGAGGAATTGGAAGCTAAGTTTGGTGCAGAGGTGGCAAAGTTGGTTGGTTGTGTAACTGAGTTAAAGGGAACGGGAAGAACAAAGAGACAGGAGGATATTGAGACGACAAAGAGGGTGGTAAGAGAGAGTGGCTTGGATCCACGGGTGGCGTTGATTAAGCTAGCCGACAGGACGCATAATATGATGACGTTAGAGCCGATGCCTCAGGAAAAGAGGATTGCTAAAGCGAGAGAAACGTTTGAGGTGTATGTGCCACTGGCTGAGTCTTTGGGGGTGTGGGAGGTAAAACGAAAACTGGAGGATTTGTCGGTGTTTTATCTATATCCAGAGAAGATGGAGGAGGCTAAGAGAAGGATAGATAGTGACTTGAGGCTAAGAAGAGAGTTTTTGTATCATTGGCAGACAAGATTGGAGAGAATGTTGGTTGAGATGGGAGTTGAGGGTAGAGTTGAGTGGCAGGTGATGGGATATTGGGAGGCAGTTAAGAAAAGGGAGAGCATGCGAGCTAGAGATTTTTCACAGGTTCAGTTAGTTAGTTTTAGGGTGGTATTGCCTAGTGAACTTGATTGCCGGATGGCTAGTCAGTATATAAGGGTAAGCGAGGATGGATTGGTTGATCCACAAAGGGCGGATGATTACATAACAGAAAAGACGTATAACGGGTATCGGGCGATGCATGAGGGATTAAGACTAAAAGAAGGATCAACAGAGGTAGCATTTGTAACTGAGGAGATGGAGGAGTTTAATGCTTGGGGGGTGGTGAGAGGTTTGAGAAGGGGAGAGGATGTGAGCAGGTACAGTCTAAAGCTATTTTTTGATACTGAGGGGAGGGTGATTAAGTTTTTACCTGAGGAAGCAACTGGGGTGGATTTGGTGGTGAGTATTGATCCGCAGTTATTACATAGTGTGGGATCAATATTGGTTGATGATAGAGAGTTTCCTTTGAGTATTAATATTCCAAATGCAGCGGTGGTGAGACTGGTAATGAAGGAGGGTAATGGGGTGGATGTTGGATTGTTTGAGTATGCGATGTTGCCTAAAACAAGAGAGAAGTTAGAGGAGATAGCTAAAGAGATTGGAGCGACGGCTGATCTTGAGCGTGGCAGAGGTTTGTTAACATCCTGGATGAAGTCGAAGGGATTTGATGATTTGAATGACTTGGTTTGGGGTGAGAATGAACGGAAGAAGATGCGCTTGGTGTTGATGGAGCTTGGAGTTAGAGATATTGAGGAGCTGTATTTAGAGATGGGATTGGGAAATAGGGCAGTAGAGGAGGTAGTTAGGGTATTTGAGAGAAGTGAGTTGGAGGGGGTGAGGTCGGGATTGATGAAGATAAGGCTGGCAGGTCGGGATGAGAGGGGGATAATGGCTGAGGTGAGCGGATTGATTAGTGAATTTGGGGGGGTGATCAGATTGGGTAAAACCGAGGGCGATGGTCAACTTTATACTTTTGAGTTGGTGGTGGCAGGGGTAGGTAGTGAGGCCAAGCTGGAGATTGAACGAAGATTAAGTGATGATGGACATCGGTATAGTGATGTAACTGTTGTTTGACACTTAGGCACGGGCGTTTGGTAGAATTCGCTTTAGAGTTAGAATTTAGGTTGAGGCAGAGGCGAGAAATGATGAAAAAAGGGATATTACTATTGGTGGTGTTGGGATTATTGGTGGTAACTGGTGAGGTGAGAGCTCAAGTGGGAGAAGATATGTTGGTGGCAACGATGTCTAGTGAGCCAGGTGAGGCAAGCATGTCAGCTGAGGAGGCAACAGCTGCAGCAGTGCAAGAAGTTAAACCACCTAAAGATGACTTGACTGAGCCTAAAGAAGCCAAGACAAGATTGGAGAGAGTGCTTGATTCTAAGGAGGTGGGCCAGCTTGGAGTGGCCAATTTTTTGCAGGTGGCGATTAGGAGAGCGGTAAGTAATGGGGTACCAGCGAATACGATAGTGTTGATGATGCTGTTTCCGTTGGTAGCGGCGCTGATCGCAGCGGCCAGGCATGTGGTGGGTCTGCATGGGTTTGGAATTTTTACTCCAGCGGTGATCGCGGTGGCATTTTTGGCAACTGGAGTGACGGTGGGAGTAATTTTGTTTGGCGGGATTTTGTTGATGGCAACGTTGGCTAGAATGGTGATGAGGAAGCTAAAGTTGCCGTCTTTACCACGTATGGCTTTGTTGATCTGGTTTGTGTCGATGGGGGTGTTGGGCTTGATGTTGGCATCTCCATGGTTGAAGTTAGAGGGTTTGGTGAAGATTAGTATCTTCCCGATTTTGTTACTGATTCTCTTGGTAGAGACTTTTATAGAGGTGCAGATTACAACGACCTTAAAAACAGCCTTGGTAATGACAGGTCAGACATTGTTGCTGGCTTTGTTGAGTTTCTTGGTTATGAGTACTCAGGGTTTGCAGGAGTGGGTACTGCTTAATCCTGAGATTGCGGTGGTAGCGATTGTGGTTTTGGATGTTTTAATTGGGAGATATGATGGTTTGCGGTTGTTGGAGAGGTGGCGGTTTCGTAAATTGTTGGAGAGATAAAAATGGCTAATGCGAAGGATATCTTAGGGATTAATGCCCGGAGCAAATATTACTTGGGCTTGAACAAGAAGCAGTCTAGAAAGACGGCTGATTCAAAGATGCTGACCAAGCAGTTTTTGCGGAAGTACAAGATACCGCATCCAGAGATCTTGGGATTGCTTGGTTCGTCTCAAGAGGTAGAGGAGTTTGACTGGAATTCTTTGGATGATGGTTTTGTAATCAAGCCAGTAGATGGATTGGGTGGATCGGGGATCATGGTGGTAAAAAAGCCGGCTAAGTATGCGGGTGAGTGGCTGTTGATGGATGGAGGCAAGGTCGGAGTGGGTGACTTGAAACTTCATGCTAACGATATTATTGAAGGAAGGTATAGTAGAAATAACTTGCCGGATAGGGCTTTGATTGAGAGACGGGTCAAGATTCACCCGAAGTTTGTTAAGGTAGCAGTGGGGGGAACTCCGGATGTAAGAGTGATTGTGTTTAATAGGGTGCCGGTGATGGCGATGCTTAGAGTGCCAACGGAGGAAAGTAAGGGGAAGAGCAACTTGCATCAGGGAGCCATTGGTTTGGGGGTGGATTTGGCTACAGGGATAACGACCCATGCAGTACATCATGATAGGAGGATTAAGCACTTTCCGGGAACTAAGAAAAAGGTGAATGGGATTGCGATACCTTTTTGGAATAAAGTGCTTGAAACGGCGAGTAGAATCCAGTTTAAACGACCAGGCTTGGGTTACTTTGGAGTAGATATTTTGCTTGATAAGGAAAGGGGTCCAATGGTGATTGAGATCAATGATCAGCCCGGGCTGTCGATCCAGCTGGCGAATATGACTGGATTGAAGCGAAGGTTGGAGCGGGTTGAGGGGATAGAGATTGAGGACGTGGAAAAAGCAGTCAGAGTGGCTAAGGCATTGTTTGCTTCAAAGTTTTCTCATCGAGTGAGAGGGGTACCGGGTGAGAAACAGGTGGTGGGGGTGTTTGAAACGGTGAGATTAAAGCCACATAAGGGTAAGCGGGTTGAGGTGAGGGCAAAGCTTGACACGGGAGCTTTTCGTTCAAGTATTGACGAAGAATTGGCGACTGAGTTGGGGTTATTGAGCCAGGAGCATGTGTTATGGGAGAGAACTTTTCGGTCAGCTTTAGGTAAGGAAAGACGGAAGATCATTGAGGTGGACATGAAGCTTAAAGGAGTGAGATTTAGGGCGCAGGCAAGTGTGACTAATAGGCATGGATTACGAACAAAGATGATTTTAGGGAGAAAAGACTTGAAGGAGTTTCTGATTGATCCTCGGTTAGTTAGAGTAAGATAGGAGTATGAAAATTGCATATTTTTATAGACTGGATAAATTTGAGACTCATAAGCGGTTTGTGGAGGAAGGGCTGAAGCTGGGGATTGAGATAGTGCCGATTAAGTATCGGCAGCTTAGTTTGCAGGACACCGAGATATATTTTGGAGATATGAAGTTAAGTGATTTTGATTTGTTTTACTTTCGAGCAGTGGGATCAGAGTTGGAGTGGAGTAAATTGCTTGATTTGTATGCGCGAAAACATAAGATTCCAATGGTGGATGAGTATCTGGGGACAGAGGGTCCGTTGCGACGATTTAAGGCAGTAATGGGGTGGCAGTTAATTGAGAAAGGGGTAAGTTATCCTAAAACAGTTTTGGTAGAGAAGCTGGCTGATTTAGTGAGTGAGTTAGATAATTGGGAGTTGCCGGTAGTGGTTAAGTTAAGCAAGGGAGGCAGACATGGGATGGGGACCTTTTGGATTAGGAAAAGAGAGGATTTGGATGAGTTGGCAGAGAAGTTGGAGGAAAGAAAAAGAGTTGCAGTTGAGGAAGGTAGGGAGGTACCAGTCTTTAGAGGGTTTTTGATTCAACCGTATATACCTAATGATGGGGATTATCGAGTTTTTGTGGTGGGATACAAAGTGGTGGCGGGTTTTAAGAGACAGGCTAAGGAAGAAAAGTTGGTGATGAATAAGTCGCTGGGGAGATCGGAAGGACTTAAGGAGGTGCCAAGTGAGGTGGTAGAGGTGGCAGAGGCGGCGGCTCGAGCAGTGGAGGTGGAGGTGGCGGGAATTGATTTAGTGAAAGATAGTCGAGATGGAAAGGTGTATGTGGTTGAGGTAAACGAAGCACCGGAGTTTAGGGTGATGGAGAAAAGGACAGGTAAAAATATTGTAAAGATGATTGTGGAGTACTTGGTGGGGAAGGCTGAGAGGTAAAGGATTCTTAAAAACAGGTGGGGGTGATAAGATGGGAACATGAAAAAAATGTTGATATTAACTCGGTTTGTGAAGGAGTATGAGCCAGTAAGATTGGCAGAGGAGGGTAGAAAGATGGGATATGAGGTTGATTTGGTTAAGTACGGACAGATTAGTTTAGGAGTGAGTGGAGGTAAGGTGGAGATAGATTTGCGGAAGAAGAGAAGGTTGGATGATTATGAGGTGGTGGTGATGCGAGCCTCTAGTAAAAAAGGAAGTTCGATGGTGGGAACAAAGACAGCGGTGCTGGAGATGTTAAAGAGAGATGGTAGGGCAAAAGTGTTGAATGGAGAGAGTTTTGAGAAGTTTCCATTGATGGGTAAGTTGGAACAGGGCTTGGTGTTGGCAAAGTATGGAGTATCAACGGTTGATTTTGTGAGTTTTGGGAGTAAATCAGGTTGGGAGGATTTTGAGGAAGAGCCGTGGTTTAATTTTCCAATGGTGGTTAAGGGGCGGTTTGGTAGCCATGGTAGGGCAGTTAAGTTGGTTCGAGACTGGGATGGATTTGAGGAGGTGATGAAAGGATACAAGACGGGAGAGGTGTTGGTGCAGCCAAAGTTGAAGATAAAACAGTGGTATCGCTGTATTGTGGTGGGAGGTAAGTATTTAGGTGAGATGAGACATAGACAGAAGAGTAAATATGAGGGTGAGGAAGGTAAGTTGGTTAAATTAAGTGAGAAAAAGATGAGGAGGCTTAGAGAGTTGTGTTTGAGGGCGTGTGAGTTGTTTGCGATTGATTATGCAGGTTTAGACGTAGCTTGGGACGAGGAGAAGCAGGATTGGGTGGTATTGGAGATAAACAGAACGGCTCAGTTTAAGTATTTTGAGAAGAGAACGGGTGTGAATGTGGCGGCAGAGATGATAAAAGTGGTGGCTATGTGAGGCTAGGAGTAGTATAATTGTGCCCATGAGTCGCGAAAAAGTAGCTGTCGGATTAAGCGGTGGGGTGGATAGTGCGGTGAGCGCTTATCTGCTTAAACGTGAGGGATATGATGTAGTTGGTGTGCACCTGGTGTGTTGGGATGAAGGACCGGGGTGTAAAGCATCGAGGGACCGTCAGGATGCTTTAAAAGTGGCAATGGCATTAGAGATACCCTTTGGGGTGTTAGACTTTCAAAAGGAGTACAAGGAGAGGGTGATTGATCGGTTTTATGATGATTATGCTAAGGGTTTGACACCAAACCCGGATGTTTGGTGTAACAGTGAGATAAAGTTTGGTATGTTTTTGGAGTGGGCGAGAAGCGAGGGTTTTGACAAGATAGCGACTGGTCATTATGCAGAGGTCAGGAAAGTTGAGGAAGAGGATCAGACAAGATGGGGTTTGTTTATGCCTAAGGATAAATGGAAGGACCAGACCTATTTTCTGTACCGATTGGGTCAGGAGGAGTTGGGTCGGGCAATGTTTCCCTTGGGGAGTTATGAGAAAAAAGAGGTGAGAAAAATTGCGAGTGAGGTTGGTTTGCCAGTGGCGGATAAGAAAGATAGTCAGGGGATATGTTTTGTGGGGGATGTAGATATAAGCGAGTTTTTGCATAGGAGGCTGCAGGATAATGAAGGCGAGGTAGTGGATACAAGCGGAAGAGTAGTGGGTAAGCACAGGGGTGTTTGGTTTTACACAATTGGCCAGAGAGGTGGTTGGCAAGTGAGTGCTAATTTTCAGAAAAAGTTCGGAGGAGAGATTCCGGTTTTTTATGTAGTGGACAAGGATGTAAAGAACAATAGGTTGGTGGTTGGGTTTGGGGCTGAGACATATAGGGAGAGTTTGATGGTTAGTGATTTAAGCTGGGTGTGGAGTAAGAGAGTAAGTGAGGATGGTTTTAGGGTAAGAATTCGGCATGGGGGCAAATTGATTGGAGCAAGAGGAGAGTGGAGTGGTGAGAAAATGAGAGTTGAGCTTGATGAACCACAGAGAGGAGTGGCGGCAGGTCAGGCGGCGGTGTTTTATGAAGGTGATGAACTACTGGGTGGTGGGGTGATTGGATAGCGGTGATTGTGCTTGAGCCTAGAGGTGTGATAAAATGACGGCTATTGTTATCAAGTAATTTACATGACCTGTCTGCTTAAAGATAGGTTAATAATTAGAGTTGGCTACTAAGCGAAAGAGTTCTGCCTTAAAAAAAGGAAAGAAAGAGGTGGTAAAAAAGAACTCTAAAAAAATCACCAAGAAAGAGAAGGTTGTTTCTAAGTCGAAAGGATTTAAGTCGATGGATGAGTTGTTGGCTAAAACTGGGTATCAGTTAAATGTACCCAAGAGAGGTGATGTGATTAAGGGTATGGTGACTGAGGTAAGGAAAAGATTGGTGTTGGTTGATATTGGGGCAAAAACTGAAGGGCTAGTAATCGATAAAGAAGCAGAGGCAGCAGCAGCGTTGATTCAGACTTTAAGTGTCGGGGATGAGATTGAGGTGTTTGTGAAAAACCCAGAGAATGATCAAGGTCAGATCTTGCTAAGTTTGCGCCAGGCAGCTGATGACAAGAGATGGGAGTTGTTCAGTGAGTGGTTGGAGACAGGTAAACCAATTGAGATTAAGGGTCTTGAGACGAACAAGGGAGGATTGATTGTGTTGGTAGATGGGATGAGAGGGTTTGTGCCAGCGTCGCAGTTTAGCCAGGAATACCTGGGCAAGATGGATAAGTTGATTGATAAGACATTTAAAGCTCAAGTAATTGAGGTAGACAGAGAGCAAAACAGGTTGATTTTTAGCGAGAAGATTGTGTCTGAGGCAGGTGAGATTGCTAAGAAGGGTGAGGCCTTAAAGAAGATTAAGAAGGGTGATGTGTTAGAAGGTGTAGTGAGTGGAATCATGCCGTTTGGAGTGTTTGTGACTATTAAGGTAGAGATTAGTGATGATAAGGATGAGGATCAGGGTAAGCTGGAAGGCTTGATTCATATTAGTGAGATTAGTTGGGAGAAGGTTGATGATCCAAACAAATACTACAAAGTAGGGGATAAGGTGAAGGTTCAAGTGATTGGAATTGAGGAAGATACGAGTAAGCTTAACTTGTCAGTCAAGAGATTAGCTAATGATCCATGGCAATCAATTGAGAAAAACTATGCTGAAGGAACTCAGCACAAGGGTACGGTGGTAAGACTAGCGCCTTTTGGAGTATTTGTGAATTTTGAGGCTGGGATTGATGGCTTGATTCATATAAGTAAGATGCCTGCAGGAAGAGAGTTTAAGGTTGGCGAGGAAGTAGATGTGTATGTAGAGATGTTGGATAAGGAGAATAGAAGGATGAGTTTGGGAGTGGTGTTGACTGAGGTACCAGTTGGATACAAATAGAGCTAATAATTAGTGAAAATAATATGGCCAAAACAAAGTTAATCATCAAGGATGACCAGGTGTTAGTAGATGCAGAGTTGATTTTTGAAGAGATTAAGAAGGCGAAGGGTGACTGGAAGAGAATCGAGAAGGAGATCAAGCAGATGCTTGAGGCTTTTGGGGCTTAGTTGATGAGGAGAACAGAGTGGCGCTTAGTTTTTTTAGATTGTTGATTTTGGGATCAAGAGGTTGGTAGCCTAAATTTTTGGCCTCTTTAAGGCGTTTGTCAAGGTAGGCAATGGGGCGGATTTCGCCAAGAAGGCCTAGTTCACCAAGGGCAAGAGAGTTTATAGGGAGGCTTAAATTTTTGTAGCTGCTGATAATGGCGAGAGCTAAACTCAGGTCGGCGGCAGGATCGGTGAGGCGGAGCCCGCCGGTGACGTTGACGAAGACATCGTAGGAGTTGAGTTTTAGATTCAAGTGTTTGGTGAGAACAGCGCAGATGAGCTGGAGTTTGGGAACAGGAATACCCTGGGCGACGCGTCGAGGGATGGCTAGCTCAGTGGGTACGGTAAGGGCTTGAATCTCGACAAGTAGGGGTCTGGTACCTTCCATGACCAAGGTTTTGGCTGATCCAGGAGCAGTGGCTGATTGGTCGGAGAGAAAAAGAGAGCCTGGGTTCTTGACCTCAATTAGTCCAGAGCTAGTCATCTGAAAGAGGCCGGTTTCATCGGTGGGGCCGAAGCGGTTTTTGACGCCTCGTAAAAGTCTTAAGTCATGGTGACGATCGCCCTCCAGTTGGAGAACAACATCAACCATGTGTTCGAGTAGCTTGGGTCCAGCTAGTTGGCCTGATTTAGTAACGTGGCCGACTAGAATGGTGGGTGTACCAGTTGATTTGGCAAAGTGAATAAGGAGATTACTAGCAGATCTAATTTGAGACATGGAGCCGGCGGTGGTAGAAAGAGTGTCGCTGGCTACTGATTGAATGGAGTCGACGATGAGGGTGGTAGACGGATGAGTGTTTAGGTGCTTTAGAATAGCTTCAACATTACTGGTTTCTAGAAGTGAGATGCGGTTGGGGTGATGAGATGCTTTTTGAAGTCGGTTGATGCGGGTGGCGACTTGGGCGGCGTTTTCTTCAGAGCAGACGTAGGTGATGGTGTTTTGAGTAGCAGAGGTGAGGGCGAGGGTGAGTTGAGTTAGGAGAGTGGATTTACCGATGCCGGGTTCGCCAGCGAGGAGATAGACACCACCTTGAGTTAGACCAGGTCCTAAGACGCGGTCAAGTTCACCGATTTGGCTTGGAAGAGTGGACTTGGCAGTGGTTTTAAGGGCGGAGGAAGGAGTGGTTGATTTAAGCGGAGTGGAGGAGGAAGGAGAGGGGGAGTTTGGGAGTTTGAGCTCAGAGAGAGTGTTCCAGTTTTTACATGCAGGACACTGTCCAGACCACTTGGGAAACTCGTTGCCACAGGAAGAGCAGAGAAAGATGGAGGAAGGTTTGGACATGAGTTAACTATACACCAAGATAGAGTAGGAATGAGTTTTCCACAAGAGATTTATTAGGATGATAAGAGGTCATTTTCGTGGCTATTTTAGAGAAAAATATTGATATAGGATATGGGGATTTTACTGTAATAATTTACTACAGGTTGACGATTTGGAGATTGTAGTGCTATACTGCGGTGTATCAGTAAAAGACGCTGAAATTAACAAAATTTTGTTTGGAATTTGGAAAGTAGAGACGAGAAAGGCATTACTACCGCAGCCTAACTCGAATAGTAATGCCTTTCCATTTTAAGATTGTGCCAGGACAGGTGGCACGAATCTGTGTGAAGGTTAGCACTCCAAAAAAACGCTGTCAAGGAAGGTAAAGGCCTTAGAAGGGGTTTGGTGACAGGTTGGGCAGGCATGTCACCAGCCCGCTTCTGAGGCTTTTTGTTTTGATATACTAGGGTATATGGCGTTGACAATGGATGATAAGAGGTGGATTGCGGGGATGGTTGGAGAGGCAATAGGTAGATCGGTTGGTCCAGCGGTGGATAAAGCGGTAAACAAGGCAATAGATAGATCGGTTGGTCCAGCGGTGGATAAAGCGGTAAACAAGGCGGTTGGCCCGGCGGTAGAGCGAGAAATGAAGCTTGTTGTAGAGGTTGTGCGGGAAAATAGGGAGTTGATAATGGCTAATGCAGAGTCGATTAGGGAAGTTGGCGATAGGGTTGATGGGTTAGAGAGTAAGATTGATGGAATTGATAGGAAGTTAACGGTGATTACTGATCATCAGGGGAGGATGCTTGATAGGCATGAGAAGCGGATAAGGAGGCTGGAGGCAGCTGTTGTTTAATCTTGTTTGTTGGGATGAAGGAATGTGAGCAAGGGGAGAAAGAGAAGGAGTGAGAAGCCAAAAAATTGAAAGAGTTGAGGTCGGTAGACAATAATCAGGTGTGAGTCGTCTTGGGGAAGTAGCCAGCCGTTGGCCCAGTCGTTGGCGATGATGTGCTGGTCTTCAGGGATGGGAACAAGTAGAAGCGAGTTAAGGTAAAGTAGCCAGTTGGGAAGTTTTTGAGAGAAAAAGTTGGCTTGATAGGCTTTCCAGCCCTCGTCATAGGCTTGGTTTAGGACAAGTAAGGAGTTGGCTTGAGATGAGGAGGCAGAGGCGGTGTAGAGGGAGTAGGCGCGCTTCTGAGTGGTATTTAGTTGTGTATATGGATGGGTTGAGGAGTTTGGAGTGAGATCGAAGGTGGTGGGATTAAGAGGTTGAATCTCGATTTGGCGCCAAGCGTTTTCGGTCTTGAGACGACCGATGGAGTAGTTGTAGAGATGGAGGGTGTAACCATAATCTTGGGGATTCATGGGAGGAACGGTAAGGGTGGAAGTAGTAAAAGGGTGGTTGGAGTCGGTATCAAGATATTGGTAAATCAGGCAGGTGCCACTAGCGTATGATTCAAGACAAACAAGAAGCGGCTGGCCGGAGATATTTTGATGATCAATGGTGATTTTGTAGCCGTAGGCATGGGGAAGTTGGGGATAGGTGAAGTGGTCACAGAGATTGGCGTTAATGGAGGTATAGGTAATTTTGTCGGGGGCAATGGTTTTGGTGTAGGAGGTGGAGTTGTAGGGGTCGCAGTTAGTGGCTTCGTTTTTGGTGGTGGAGCGATTGACTGAGGGGGTTTCAAGAAGATTAAATTGGGTGGTATCAAGCTCGGGATCGGCAAAGATGATGGGTTGAGGATTAAAGGCCTTGGTGGAGAAAAAGTTTTGTGGTTGAGTGGAAGGGTTGGTTTGGTAGACGGAGATAAAGTCAAAATCGGAGATATGATCAATTTTGTCGCTTTGGTTTAAGAGTTTTTCAATTTGGGGAATGAAGAGGGCTTTTTGAGAGGTGGAGGCGGGAATGATAAGAGAGCGGTCGAGAATAAACCAGTTGATCTGGTATTGATCGATGAGATTCTCTAATTGAGTGAGGTTTTGAGAGTAGATGGCTTGGGAGATTTGGTGGTAGTAGTTTTCTGAAGCAGAGGACCAGGTGTCAAAGGCGCGATCTAGGATGGGCTGCTCAATCCCATACCAGAGAAAGCCTGAGCCTTGATAGCCCCAGTTATAAAACTGCCAACCCCAGAGAGTGTGCTGGGGTAAGTTGGCGATCCTAGTATTTTTGTCTTGATGGTCGAAGAAATCAAAGAGCTGGAAATAGGCATCGGGAATGGATTGTTTCATGGCAGGATAGATTAGGTGGCCTTGGAACATGGGTCCGGAGAAGATAAGGAGTGTTAGGATGAGAGTGAAGGAGGTGATAAAGGTGGTAAGGTGGGTGTGGAGGAAAGAAAAAAGATCAAGTAAGAAAATAACACCAATGCTAAAAAAGAGGGAGTAGGAGAGGGCGGCAGGGGTAGACCACTTGGTGTAAACAGAGCGGAATGATTGGCCAAGCAAGGGGATCTGGTCAGTAAGAAAATCGAAAAGAAAACCGGTGGGAGGATTGGAGTTGATAAGGAAGAAGAGGGAGAGGAATAGAGTAAAGGCAAGAGGGATGGAGTGAGGGAGGCGTTTTTTGAGTGAGTAGAAGAGGCCGATGAGAACAAGGACAAAGAATGAGTAGCCGATGATTAGAACGACTGGTTGATTTAGATGATCGGTCCAGGGACCCATCATGATTTCGAACTTATCAGTGGCAGGATTAAGTGAGACAAAATCGAACCAGAAACCTTTAAGCAAAGTGACGTTTTTGAGGTCGCCAAATTCTTGATTTCTTAAGGCCACATCCTGGGTGCCGAGATGATTTTGGGCAGAGGTGAGGGTAACTGAGGCGTTGTTTAGAGTAAAATGGGCAACGGGGAAAAGCCAAAAGGCGTGGGTGATAAGAGTGATTAGACTTAAGAAAAAGAGAGTGGATATTTTTTGAAGTAGGGCTTCTTTTTTGAGTAAATGAGTAATGATTATGGGTAGGAGGGTGAAGAGATAAACAAGGAAGAGGGTTTGGATATAGAAGGAAGGCGTGGAGAGTAGATTGACGAGAATGAGGAAAAGAAGGTGGCGACGGGTAGGTGAGTCTAGGTAAACAAAGACACTTAAAAGAAGCCAGGGGAGGGAGGCATAAAAGGCAATGAAGGTCTCGAAAGGAGCGTAGAAAGTTTGGAGAGTGCCTAGATTGAGGAGATAGAAAAGTCCGGCAAAAAAGGAGGCGATGATCTTAGTGTTGATGGAGAAACGGGGAAAGTTGGTAAGGGTGTGACGGGTGAGAAGATAGGTGCCGATGGGTCCTAGGGTGAGGGTAATAAAGGCGAAGAGATAGCGGATGAGAGAGGGATGAAGGAAGGAGTAGAAGGGTATTAAGAAGAGTTGGCGTAAAAGATCGGCAGCATGGCCCATACCGCCGACTAGTCCTAGAGATTGGTATTCCTGCCAAGTGGTATCAAGGGCTCTTTTTAGATTAATATCGGGATTGAATTCAGGGTGAAGATTGTCCCAACCAGTAAACCAGGTGTTGGGTTCGTAGTTTAGGAAAATAAGTAGGGAGGTAAGAAGGAGATAGATGAAGGGAGGAAGAATGGATTTGAGGTTGAGTTTGGTTTTGGCTGAGAGTTTGAATTTCATGGTTACTTCATGCCGCGTAATTTTGAGTGGAGGGGGTAGATAAGAGAGCTGGGGAGGAGAGTAATAGCGATTAATTGGGCGAGAAAAACGGTCAAGGAGCGGAAACTGGGGATATAGCGATGGTGAAGGACGGCGTTTATTTTAGCTCTAGTAATCTTCCAGAAAGTGAATTTGGGTTTAACTAAGGAGATATTGGTGTCGTGTTCGCGATAGAAGTGAAGTAGTTGGGGCAGATTGGCGAGCTTGCCGTAAGGAAGAAGGCGGAAAAAGAGGTCGTAGTCTTCGGCAGGGGAGAAACGACTGTCACCAAAGACAAAATCTTTGGGAAGAAGTGAGCGGTTGATCATGATGGAAGGTTGTTGCATGGGAACGGTACGAAATAACATGTCCTTGATCTGCTGGTGAGAAGTGGGAAAGAGTTTTTGGCCGGTAGGATGCCCGTGTTTGTCGATGAGCTGGCATTGGGTACCGACAGCAACTACGTCAGGATGGGTGAGGAGAAAGTCTAGTTGTTTTTTAATCCGATCTTTGTGCATGAGATCGTCTGCATCCATGCGGGCTATGTAGATGGATTTGGCTTTGGCCACACCTTTGTTAAAGGTGGGTGAGACGCCAAGGTTTTTTGGGTTGGTTAGGATTTTGGCCCAGGACTTACCTTTGGCAAATTTTTTTAAGATATCCAGGGAGTTGTCGGTAGAGTGGTCGTTGATGGCTATAAGTTCAAGGGGGCGGTAGGATTGGCTGGCGATACTGTCAAGACAGGCTTGAAGATAGGGGGCGGCGTTGTAAACAGGGAGAACGACGCTGACTAGTGGTTTGGTCATACTTATTTGAGTATACCTAGAGGAGAGAAGTTTTGGTTAGTGGAGTAGGCGCCAGAGATGGAGTTTAATCTAATGGTGAGCAGCTCCAGAAGAGAGTTAATGGAGTCTTTAACAAGATTGACCTTGGTACCTTTTTGATCGGCCCATTTAACAGGAACCTCTTGAATAGACAGATTGAATTTGCTGCCTAAGAAGATGATTTCTGAGTCATATCCCCAGCGATTGATTTGGGAAAGGGGAAAGATTTTATCAACAGCTTCACGAGAGAAGGCTTTGAAGCCACAGGTGAAGTCGGTGACGTTAACACCGAGGATGAGCTGAGTTAGCTTGGTAAAGACTTTACCCATGTTCTCACGAATCCAAGGTTGATGAATGGTGACAGTGGAATGACCATTTTTGCGGGTACCGATGATTAGGCCAGTCTGGTTATGCATGAAGGGAAGGAGTTTTTTAAGCTCGTTTAAGGGAGTGGCAATATCGGCATCCATAAGGAGGGTGTAAGAGGAGGTGGAGGCAAGCATGCCACGACGGACTGCGTAACCTTTACCTTGGTTTTGACGGTAGGAGATGACCTTTTTGGAGAACTTTAAGGGAGTGTTTTTAAGAATTTTTAGAGAAGCGTCGGTGGAGCCGTCATTAACAAAGATGACTTGGTTGATTTTAAGATCGACAGGAACTCGCCACTGGTTAAGACTGGTGAAGGTCCGCTCCAGACGAGAGGCCTCGTTGTAGACGGGGATGACGATGGTAAGAGGTATTTTTTTAGTCATATTTTTACTAATTGTCTTTTTGATTAACTTTCCAGAACTTAAAAACAATTTAAGTGCTAAAAAGTTAAGGCCATCTTCGTCAGGGGTGCACGCGGTTGCGTGTTCTGAAAAGATGGCCTTTGTAGCCAATGTTGGTGGACATGGCTGGGAGGATAGACTAGGGCAAGTTGATGTTGACCCAGTCTCCGACCGGTTTGGGCAGGTTTTTTGCGTCGAGGACGCGCATCTGCCCGTGATGGGGTTGATCGCCGGTGTCGTTGCACCAAAAGGTGGCGGCGCCAACGCGGATGCGGCCAGGGCCACGTACTTCAAGAGTAAGCCCAGTCGCGGGGATGAAAACCTGTCCGTAGACGCCGGTGGGGACTTCGATTGCCCACAGGTTTCCAGCGGCGACCTCGGCCTCGTTCTTGTCCAGAAACATCCAGGCGTTGGGAACCGGTTGTCCGGTTTCGACCAACTGGGTCACCTGTTCTTCTGGTTCTGACGTGCAGGCGTTGAGCCAGGTCATTTGACCGCCGGTCTGTCTGGGGTTTCCGTTGCCGGGGTTGGTTGGTTCGCCGGCCAGACTGGGATTGGTGAAGTTCAGGTCCAAGCCGCCGATGATGGGGATGAGCACCAGCCAGGCGCAGGCAAATACCGCGACGACGATCAGGGTACCGATCACGATTTTCTTCATTTGGCATTTCCTCCATAGAATGTGCTATCAACAGGTTTCCCTGAAGCTACCAAGTGGTAGGAGGTTTTTACCCCTGAGAAATGTTTATGAAAACAGCTCTCAGGGAGAAAAACTTTGGGTCGCCGATGGCGGTGTGCCGATAACGGCGACCCATGGTGCGGAGACGGGGGAATGGAACTACAGGATGGCGATGAGGAGGGCCAGAATGGCGATGATGTAGCTGCCGAGGACTCCCCAGGTCAAGTTTTGATACCACTCCGGTTTTTCCAGGTATTCGTCCAGGGGGACGTTAAACAGGTTGGCCGGGAAGGGTACCTGAGGCTGGCGACGGCGTTGCTGCCGCTGACGAGCCGTGCTGGGTGTGCCGCGCACCTCATTCGACCAGTGCTCCTGCGGATCTTCGGTCTCGACGCGGCGAGGCCGGATGGGAGGTGGGGTGGGCCGGCGCGGGATGTCCACTTCAGGGACGTCGAAGAAAGCGTCGAGATCGTCCTCAGGGATGTCGTCGTGGTGGAACGGGCGATCGTCCGACGGATGCGGGTGCTGGCGACGTGCGTCAAAACCTTTGTCTTCTGACATGATCTGTCTCCTATTGAATGTACAAGCGATTCCTGGATTGCCAGGGATCGGGGGAGAGAACAAGAGTTTATTCTCTTTCCCGATCCCTAATCGGGATTAACCGATTAAGGGAACGAGTTTGTCAGCTTTTTTGGCTAACACAAAGCTAGTCAGTCCAGTGGTGTACAAGACACCGGAAAGAGCGTAAAGCAGTTCGGCTTCACCAGCGGTGTCAACGATTTCGGGAGTGGATGAACCACAAACCTGTCCACCGTAGACAATTTGGCACTCGCCGTTGTCTTCAGCTTTTGCAGGACTGATAAAAAGTGCAAGACTCAAAAAAGCAGTAGCCAAAGAAAGAGATAGTTTATTCTTTCTGGTCATATTTGCCTTTCATCGGCTAATTAATAATTGTCCTATATTATATCAGATATAGGCAAGAAAAGAGCGATTCTGCCTCAATTTTTCAAAGTTTCTTTGAAAAACTGAGGGGAATCGGCTAGGGAAAAAGGAAGGGGCGCAGTGGCTGCGGAATGCGCTGTTGCGCCCTCTGTCCTGTAATGGGTAGCCGATTTGGTTTATCGGTCAACGATCCCGAATGGGTCGTTGTTTTCTGTGGCTATCCACAGGAGGAAGGAGGTCTGGCCCTCTGGCAATTCGACGGTGACGATGTCGCCGTTAATATCGGTGGTCAGGGGATCGAAGAAGTAGCCATCTTTGTTCACGCCAGCATAGGCTTGAGCCTGGGTGACATTGTGAACTTCGATGGTTGCAGTATTGGTGGCTTCGCCGAGGCGAATCCATTCTGTGAAGTTTCTGTTGCCACACGCTTCGTTGCAGAAGTTGTAGACGCCAACAGGGAGATCTTCGACGGCATTGTGCCAGTCGAGAGAATAATCGCTGACGATGACGGTTGGTGTGGTGACTGAAGTGTCCTGATTGGTGAAGGCGACCAGGAGGCCGACAATCACCAGAACGAGGAGGGCGATAAGACCACGAACCATGGTTTTCTTCATTAGAGTGTCTCCTTATATATTTCCCTAGCCGTAAGGTACCGTGAAATGGTTGAAAGCCGGTTGGCTAGGAGAGGGTAGAAGTGATCCACCATTTCATGAGTACCTTGACGGATGTAAAAGAGCAGTGAGCAAGTAACTGGTCGAGATTACCTTTGTGACTTAAGACAGACGCTGCTTTAAGTCAGAGGGTAAATTCTTGA
Organism: Candidatus Chazhemtobacterium aquaticus; assembly: GCF_009936135.1. Taxonomy (NCBI): domain Bacteria; family Candidatus Chazhemtobacteraceae; genus Candidatus Chazhemtobacterium; species Candidatus Chazhemtobacterium aquaticus. The sequence goes on along the minus strand of NZ_CP047901.1, from coordinate 34,655 downwards.
CCAGATACTTACTGTTAAACCAACAAGGGCGTCCTTGTGAGACGCCCTTGTGTATGGTTTAACTTAAAGAAAGTTAATAATTTAAGTCTCGTATCAGTAGGGTTGCTACTGGCGTCTGTAACGAAACTTATCTGATTTTTAAAGTAGGTTATAGTATATCCTATATATTTCTATTTGTCAAGTATATAAGATGAGGCTAGGGGATGGGGTTGGTGACAAAAATGGGAGATATTTTAGGTATTTGTTAGTGGATATATCTATCCTATATTCTCGTTAGGAATAGAGTGTTGATTTGAATAGTATTAGGTATTTGAGAGTGAGATATGTACGATACTGGAGTATGGTGAGGGATAGAGCGGGAGTTACTATGTGTCTTATAATAGTATATGTTTTAGGTGGAGTGTTGAAATAATTACCGCAGATGCGGTTATCGAGGCCTATATAGTGTGAAAATAGGGTGTGAAAACTAGATTTCAGGTTTGATGAAGATGTAGAGGTGAGAATTATTTTTTGTATGCGTCTTTGCGGTGGGCGATAGCGCGAACGGAAACCTCTTTTTTGTGAGCGTCGATGACGTAGAGAATACGATAATCACCTGCTCGGAGGCGGTATTCATTGGGGTAGTTAGTCAGTTTTTTGGAGTTGTGAGGCCTGGGTTGTTTGGCTAGACTCTTGATTTTGGAAATGACGATTAGTTTGATTCTGAGTGGTAATCTCTTGAGCTCTTTTTCAGCTGATCTAGAGATGGTGACGATCATGGTTTTATGGTGTCTTTTTTAAGATATTCTTCAAGAGTGATAGTGGGTTCGTCACGTCGATTTTTGATTACTTGGTGGTCTAGATAGTCTTCGTAGGCTTCCTGCAGGGTTGTTAAATAGTCGCTGTCGACAACGGCTACTTTGGCTTTGGAGTTTTGGATAATGTGGACGTAGCCCTTTTCAAGGGCGGCTTTGATAACGGCACTGGTTTTTTGACGTAGTTCTGTTACGGAGTATGTATTCATATTTGTATATATTAATGAATACATAGATGACTGTCAATCGAGATGCTTGGCGTAGACGAAGATGCGGATGGGTGAGTTCCAGAGCTGACAAGTGTAGAGAATGAGATCGGCGTTGAAGTCGGTGATGGTTTGGGATGACTCTTTTAGATAGACTTGATAGTTGTATTGGCGTTGATTCCAGATGATGGAGATGGTGTCACCTGATTCTAACTTGGGCAAATTGTAGAAAGAGTTGAGTCTTCTGAAAGTATTGGTCCAGTCAAGATAGCCCCAGCGATGGGAAGCTAGGATGATGGGGCGGTTGCTTGATTCAGGAGTACCCCAGTCGGGGGTGCGCCAGATACCCTTTTTAAGGATCTCTTCCCAGTTGTCACCTTCATGAATCTGACCATTGACCCCGATTTTGTCGATGATGAGGGTGTTTTGCTGGGGTAGGCTTGGGTCTTTGGGAGGGAGTGAGGTGGCGTCTTGGTAGGAGAGGGGGTCATTGTTACTGGGTACAGTATTGCTAATGGTGGCGGCTAGGGTGTTGGGAGTATTGGGTGAGAGACGATAGAGTAGGTGGGGAAGAGAGGGAGCAAAAGCAGTAATAGAGGCACCTAACCAAAGGATGATGCCAAGAGTAATGAAGAAGTAACGGAGGCGTTTAGTGGTTTGGTAGTGGAAGGGGGTGAAGATGGTTTGGTACATAAATACAGTTTAGCCGAATTGGAAGGATGATGAAACTTGACACTATGGGGTGTTTTCTGGTAAAATTTGAAGCTAGTTGAGAGTTGGAAAGATGAAATGGGTTGAGGCGGGTGAGGACAGGACACTTTGCCTTATCTTCCGAGACGCGTTTCATCTTTTCAGGTTTTAATTTTTTTAAATAAGTTGACAAAAGGTGAGTGAGATTTCATAATGAGGGCATTCACGCCTGCGTGAGTAGGGTTTTCAAAAATATTAAGGATGAGTTTTTTCCGACGAAATCGATTTTTAGGTAAAGGTAATTATTAATGAAATTATTGCGTATATGAACCCAGCAAGTAAAAATAGCGAGGTTGTTGAAGGAGCTAAAGTGGAGGAGATTAAGGGTATTTTGGATATTGAAGGAGCGGATAATCATGGAGTGGTGAGGCCATTTTTTAAGCCATCTGATAGGGATGCGTATATTTCTGGTAATCAGGTTAGAACATTGGGATTGCGAGAAGGTGATGAGATTTCTGGATTGGCAAGAGAGCCTAAGAATGGAGGAGAGCGATACTGGATGTTGACTAAAATTACTGAGGTAAACGGATCCAAGAGTTTGCGTGAGCTATCAAGGCGACCCAAGTTTGATTATTTAACTCCGGTATATCCTAACGAGAAGTTGAAGTTGGAGACTGATAAGGAGCCTTTGAGTACTAGATTGATTGATCTAGTGGCACCGATTGGTAAGGGCCAGAGAGGTATGATTGTGTCCCCACCTAAGGCTGGAAAAACGACTGTGATTAAAGAGATGTCGACTGGTATTGCGCTTAACTATCCAGATGTTCACTTGATGGCGGTGTTGATCGGAGAGAGGCCTGAGGAGGTGACGGATATTAGCCGGCATATTGAGGCCGTGACTAAGAAAAGCAAGAGGTTGGGTGAGACGGCGGCAAGTAACTTTGATGAAAAACCAGAGGATCAGGTATTGGTGGCTGAGATGGCTTTGGACAGGGCTCGAAGATTGGTGGAGATGGGTGGAGATGTGGTGATTTTGCTTGATTCAGTCACGAGATTGGCTAGGGCATATAACCTGGCGATGCCGACTTCAGGACGGACGTTGTCTGGTGGTTTTGATCCAGCAGCTTTACACCCGCCAAAGAGATTCTTTGGAGCAGCCAGAAATATGGAGAAAGGTGGATCACTGACTATTATTGGTACGGCTTTGGTGGATACTGGGTCGAGAATGGATGATTTGATTTATGAGGAGTTTAAGGGAACAGGCAACATGGAGCTGGTACTGGATCGCAAGTTGGCGGAGAGGAGAATCTATCCAGCGGTTGATGTAATGGCCTCAGGAACCAGAAGAGAAGATCTGTTGTTTAACAATGGTGAGTACCAGAGCATCATTTTGATGCGACGGATGCTTGATATGCTTAATCCAGATGAAAGAGCTGAGGTAATGGTGGAGAGACTCAAGAAAACCAAGAGTAATAAGGAGTTCTTGGCATCATTGAAGGAGGGTTAGAATAGAGATGGATTGCATAGATCAGGTAAAATAGAGGGACGATGAGACCGTTTTGGGTACGTAGACAGGATAGATTGGGATGGAGGGAGAAGGAAAGAAGTTCTCAGGCAAGGGAATGGATAATTGATTTTGGAGTGTTTTTGAGGGTGTTGGGGCGGTATTGGAGGAGTCATTTTTTACACTGGTTTGGAGGATTTGAGGGGATAAAGGATGTACTGGTAGGCTTTATGTATTCGCAGAGAGGTAAGTATGCAGGAGTATTTGTACATATGGGAATGGTAGTGTTGTTGTTTGCGGCTATCACAGTAGGGCCGACTTTGTTGGCTGGAGCAGATAATCAGGAGATGGCTACTCAACGTTCGTTTGCAGCTAGAATAGGGTCGGTAGTTGAGGTAGAGACCGTGGCTGCTGAGGAAGCTGGAGGAATGGGTGGAGCGGTGCTTGGATCTTCAAGTGTGGCGATTAGCCCGGTAACGATTGAGTCAGATAAACCGAGAGCGGGTGTGATGGAATACACAGTTCAGGAGGGAGACACGTTAAGCACGATTGCAGAGAAGTTTGGAGTGAGCATGGACACGATCAGATGGGCTAATGAGGATAAGATTAGTTCGGTTAATAGTATCAAGCCGGGTCAGGTGTTAGGGATTCCACCGGTGAGTGGGATTGTTCATACGGTTAAGAGTGGAGAGACTATTTATTCGATTGCCAAGAAATATGAGGCTGATGCGCAGTCGATCGTAGATTATCCGTTTAACATATTTACTAATGATGAGACTTTTTCTTTGGCTATTGGCCAGACTGTGATTGTGCCTGATGGAGTGATGCCTAAAGCTCAGCCTTGGTCACCAAGCTCGAGTATTGCCAGAGTGTTAACGCCTGATGCTGGCGTGGTGTCGGCTACAGGAAGCTGGATCTGGCCAGCAGCAGGAAGAATCACCCAGCCATGGAGGCCTTGGCATAGGGGTTTGGATATTGCAAATAAAGGTGGTGGTCCAATTCTAGCAGCTGATTCGGGTACGGTGACAGTGGCTGGTTGGCCGGATAACTGGGGTTATGGAAACAGAGTAGTGGTGGATCATGGCAATGGTTATCAGACCCTATACGCTCATTTGAGCAAGATTAATGTGGTGGTAGGACAGACAGTGAAGAGAGGTGATACTTTAGGGATGATGGGATCAACGGGTAGGTCAACAGGAACCCATCTTCATTTTGAGCTGAGGAATGGTGGAGCAGGGCTAGACCCACTTAATTATTTGAAGTAGGAAGGATAGAAGAACTTAGGGTTTAGTTGAGGATGAGCTGGAGGTTGAGGTGTGTGGGTTACGCTGAGGGTGGACGTTTTAGGCTGAGGTAGGTGAGAAGAAGAACGATGAATGAGGCAGAGGCAGCGATGAGGGCAACTTTGAGGTTGGGGTTTGAGTCTGGAGGGGGTGATATAACGGTGGGAGTAGGAGTAGAAGTGGCGGTGGGTGAAGGAGAGAGAGTAATGGTGAACTGCTGGTCGTTGGTGTAGTTAAGGGAGAGGGTTTCGGGAGTAGTGGTGGAGGTTGGGGTACTAGTAGGTGTGATTGTGGGAGTAGCGGTTGGGGTAGCGGTGGGGGTTGGAGTTGTAGTCGGACATTGGCAGTCTGAGGCAGAGGGGCAGGCTGGTTCTCGACAGGTGTTTTGATAACAGAAGAGTCCGGCTTTACAGTCATAATGACTGTTACAGGTTTGGTTACACGAAGCGTAAGTAATTTCATCAGTGTTGTCTTGATCGTTGTCGTCGTTATCACCATTGTTACCGTCGTCGTTATCATCTTGGTCTGGATTGGTGATGGTGAGAGTAAGGTTGTCGAGACTGCCTAGAATATTTCCAGTATCACTTTGATATTCGGTCATAATGGTGTTGTTGACATCAAACTTAAGCTGAACGCTGCCGGTGGCTGTAGGGGTGAAGCTGATGGTAGCAAAAGGAACTAATTGGTTGTGGGTAGAGTAGGGGGTATTAGTGCTTTTTAGGGTGAGAATGTGGGTAATGGCGGTGATTTGATCGCTGGTTGGGCTGTTTTGTTGGACTGAAGAATGAAAGACTTCTAGTTCTGGGATATTGATGGAGGTAAGGGTGGGAGTATTGGCAAAGGATATATTTGAGTCGGGGATGATGAGGAAGTTTTTCATTTCTAGGCCAGAGATTGATTTGGTGGTGGTGTTAAGTGAAAGAGTAATGGTGACTGGTTGGTTGGCTTTAGGGGATGAAGGGGAAGTGCTAATAGTGATAATGGGCTGGTTCGTGCCCGAGGCACGTTGGCGGATGTCTTGGTTTTGGGAACTGGCGACAAGGAAGAGGATAAGGCCGATGATGACGGGAATGATGGGAAGAAGGATGAGAAAGAGGCGACGCGGGTTCATATTACTTAAAAGTATCTAACCAGCCATTGAGAAAGAGATTGTAGTCAAGAAGATTGATGGTGCCATCTTGGTTTAGATCAAAGGGGGAGTAAGTTTGGGTGGTGGTCCAGGAGTAAGAGGTGTTGTTGTTGTTTTCGTTGGTTTCCGCGATTTGGTTATCAGGGTCTATTTCAACTGTGATTTGATTTGTTCCCTCGTTGACAGTAAAGACACTACCTACAAAAGTGTCACTCCAGCCGTCGCGGTGATCCATGACGCCCTGATAGAGGATGGTGCGAGTGGTTTTGGTTTGGCCATTAATGATTTCTCTAATGGCGATATTGGGGGTGGGAGCGGTGCTGTTTTTTATAACGTTCTGGATGTGGAAGCGGACCTCAACTCCGTAGCTGTGATTAGGTTTGAGGAGGCTGGTGCTGGTGAATTGAGGCACTGGTGTGGGGCCATCCCACTCAGCGTCCCAAAAAGTGACGGTTAGCGGTTGGGTGCTGAAAAGGTCGTCTTGATTGGTAGGTGGGGTGTCTGTGCATCCAGGATATATGGGCGAACCGGCATTTTGCCAGAGCTGATATTGGTTAAGTTGTTTTTGGGAAAGAGGAACTAGCTGCATGGTGCAGGCCATGGTGCTGGGAACGCCTTGACAGCCGTTGGGCCAGCAGTAACCATCATTGCAGGAGATAACTTGATTCCAACAGAGACGGGGAAGGCAGGCGGGTGGAAGTTGACAGCCACATTGATCGATTCCTCCTGAAATGAGGGTACCATCATGACAGAAATCAGGAGAGGGGGATTGGTATTGAGGGCAGACGACGTTGTTATTGGTGTCTTGAAGACAATCGTCTTGGCGGATGTCCTTGCTGGGAGGATTTGATTGAGAGGCTTTGGAGCGGGTGTCTTGTGATTGTTGGGTAAGTTGAAGAGTGAGGGTGGTAAAAGCGATGGTGATGGCTATAAGGAGGGAGAGAGTGGCAATTTTTTTGAGATTCGAGAGGCTGGACATGTTAGTTTAACTATGAACTATTTACTTACAAGCGTCAATTTGGGTTTCGAGGTAAAATAGGGGGATGATTGATTATGCGAAGGTGACAATTAAGGCAGGGGATGGTGGTGATGGGTCGGTGCATTTCTTGCGAGAGAAGTTTCGACCTAAGGGGGGTCCTGATGGTGGTGATGGAGGTGATGGAGGGTCTGTGTATGTTGAGGTAGATGCAAATTTGAATACTTTGGCTGAGTTTAGATACAAAAAAAAGTTTGAGGCTGATAATGGAGGAAGAGGAATGGGGAAGAAACAGTCGGGTAAGAAGGGTGAGGATTTAGTGATTCGAGTGCCAGTGGGAACAGTAGTATCAGGTGAGATTAAAAGAGAGGTGGAGGAAGATGGTAAGAGGGTGGTGAAGGTTGAGAAGAAAAAGTGGGATTTGAGCGAGGTGGGAGAGAGGGTATTGCTGGTTAAGGGCGGAAAAGGGGGGAGAGGTAACTGGCACTTTCGGTCAGCAACTAACCAGACTCCTTATGAGAGTGAGAAAGGAACAAAGGGTGAGACGCTTGAGGCTCAGTTTGAGTTAAAATTACTGGCTCAAGTAGGGTTGGTGGGGTTACCTAATGTAGGTAAGAGCACCTTACTGTCGGTTTTGACCAAAGCAAGGCCTAAGATAGCTGATTATCCTTTTACGACGTTAGAACCTAATCTAGGAGTAATGGAGGTGGGTAAGAGCAAGAGAAGAGAGACGGTGGTGATTGCGGATATTCCTGGTTTGATTGAGGGAGCTAGTAAAGGTAAGGGGTTGGGCCATATGTTTTTAAGGCATGTTGAGAGAACAAAAGTGTTGGTTCATGTATTGAGTGGAGAGTCTAAAGGGGAGAGAGTTTTTGCAGAGGTGTGGAAGAACTACGAGACAGTAAGAAAAGAGATGGGGGAGCATGTTAAGGAGTTACTAGAAAAACAGGAGTTGGTGGTGCTTAACAAGACGGATTTGATGAATGAGAAAGAGGTTGAGGAGGTTGTGGCTGGTTTTGAGAAAAAAGGAGTAAGAGTGTGGCCAGTATCGGCGGGTAACCTTGAAGGAGTAGAGGAGTTGAAGAAAAAATTGCTTGAGATGGTTTAGGACTTAGGTTTAGGGGGGTGTTTTTGCTCTGATTGCTTAATACTTCTGCAGATGGGGCAGAGTTTGGGAGGGGTTAAGCCTTTTTGGGCATAGAACTGCTGCTCACCTTCGGAAAATACGAAAATGTTGGAACAGTTTTGGCAAGTAAGGTTAAGATCTGGCATTTTTTGGAAAATATAATTGATGATGGGTGGACCTGGGCGGAGTCGAACCGCCGGCCTCTGCAATGCGAATGCAGCGCTCTAGCCAACTGAGCTACAGGCCCAAAATTAACTTGAGCACATTTTATCAGGTTTGATGGGTGGGGATATGTAAAAAAGGACCATCTCCCTTGTTGGAGAAGGAAGATGGCTTGTTGCGGTGTGTGATTTCTAGAGCAGCTCGCCGTTGAGAGCTACCTGGACTTCTGCGCCGACGAGCAGGGAGATGATGGTGTGGCGAGAGGTGTTGGAGAGGTCTTCGAGAATCTCTCGCCAGTTGGCGATGATCTGTCGCATCGGCGGCAGATCGATGGTGCGGGTAGCGCCGGAGGTGTCTTGGCCGGTGTGAGGATCAACGGGAATGACCTTGCGCGGGTCGTGCTCAAAGGTCAGGATGGGGTAGTCAACTCCGTTGCGCCTTAGCACGGCGCAGACCTGGTCAATGACAACGTCTAGTTCGTCATTGGGTATACCGGTTAAAACGATGCGGTTCATGAAAAACCTCCTGAAATTGGATATGGGGTGCGATTGATCCAGACAGAGGATCGTGGAAGAGATTTTAGCACAAGCTTTGAGATTTGGTGGTGGACCCAGTGGGGATCGAACCCACGACCTTCGCAATGCCATTGCGACGCGCTACCAACTGCGCTATGGGCCCGGAGACTTGAGGTTATTATAAACCAGATTGGCTAAAGTCTCCAACTCCAGTCTGGTTTTGGAGTTGAAATAGTCGATCCTTAAGACACCTTTGTAGTCTGGTTTTTTGGTTGGTTTACCCTTGGTTCTTGGGTCGATTAATGGTTTGTAGAATTGTTTTAGGGGAATATTGGTGATTTTATGCCAGTATTTAGTTAAGCTTTTTGTGTCTTGGTCGGCACGACATTGGACAGTGCATCTAAGTTTTCTTGAGTCAAAGTCTGGAAAAGCAATTTCAAGTAGTTTAAGAAATATGAGAATGATTTTTGGGTTGGAGTTTCCTAGATAAAAAGAGCCTCTAATTTTGGGATTGTATTTTGATGCTTCGCCTAAACAAAGCATGGAGAGAGCAATTTTGGCTGTATTGGGGTTGGTGATTTGGGTGGAGATCGGTTTATTCGTATCTGTAATTTGATTAAGTAACTCTTGTCTTTTAATTTTGTTTATCTCAACAGCAATCAAGCGACCCTTGTTTAAGTTTTTGATGTTTAGATGGGAAATTTTGGATTGATAGAAAGGGGGTAGAGGAGTATGACGACACCAGTGTGAGAGGGTGCTTTTTGGTATTCGTTTGCCTAAAATGGTTTGAATTTCTCCATATGTTTTGCCTTGTTGTCTTAATTTTTGCACTCTATTTTTTAGATCCATGTATTAATTGTACTCCAGTGTTGTAACATGTGTGTAGGTCAGTGTTCAACGTAATATTCTTGACTATAGGTCTATTTTATGGTATATTCTTTAGCATCGTACATTCGACAATGCATTCACTCTTAGGAGGTGAATTGTGGCAAATGCAAATGAAACCCTTCGGGGTTACTGGATGAAGTTTCGTAAGGCTGTGCCTGGTAAGGTGCAAATTAGCATTTTGCTGATCAGCACTGTCATCGGCATCGCGTTGTGGGCTGGCTGGGTTGACCCCGGGCTCGATCACTTCGTGATTGAGGTCTTCGTCGCTGTCGGCCTGTTTGTTTACGCGATCTTCGTCAGCCTGGAGGCTGATGACCACCATGACCGTACCGAATTGCTCGGCGTAATGTTGGCTTATGTGGGATTCAACTTCTACGTAAGCTACAACTTGACGGGTCAGAATACCGAGATCCCCGTCATTGGGGGGCAGATGGCAGGAGCCTTGCCGGACCTGGCTCAGCTTGGCCACTGGCTCGTCGTCGTCGGCGTTATCGGGTTGATTTTTAACCTGATTTGCGACCGTGACACCGCTTTGGCCAACTTGGCGTGGCACTGGAAGAATAACCCGCTGGTATGGATGCTTCGCCCGATTCCTCGCGACTTCGCTCCGATCATAGAGCGCTGGCAGAAGCGTCTTCAGGGGTTATCTCTGGAACGCCCGCAACTGCGGCGTAAACCCGATCCCGCTTCTTCTGAACACAAGCGGCCAGTCGAGCGACGCCCCGAACAGCGTGAGCGCGAAGCTTCCTCCTCCGAGTGACGTTGCGTCACGTACTACCACTCCCACTTGGGAATACCATTCCTGGGTGGGAGTTTTTTGTGTCTAAAATTTGTTTTGACGGAGGGTTACGGAGTAGGGGTGGGTTCTTGAGGTTGATCGGTTGGGTTCTCTTCCTCCGGTTGAGGTTGGGTTTCTGGCTGGGCAGGTAAGTCTATACCCGAGCCATCAGGGAGTTGGATGGGTTCAATGCTAGGAGAGGGAATGGGGGTAGGGGTGATAAGCTCTGGTTGCTGAGCAGGTTCTCCATCAACGGGAGGGAGTTGTTCACCTTCCTGGGCTGGAGGAGCGGCTGACTCAGCTAGTTTCTCAAGTTCTTTGAGCTGGTCTTGAGCGGTTTGGTAGTCGGGTGAGGTGGGCTCTAGGAGGTCGACGACAATACGCATGGCTTGAACAGCTTGGGGATATGCTTGGGCTTGGGAGTAAGCAGCGGCAAGATTGTAGTAAGCGTTGGCCCAGTCAGGTTTGGCCTCGACCGCTTGAGAGAAGAGGCGAATGGCTTCTTCGTAGTTACCAAGAGAGAAGTAGACACCACCAAGATCAAGTCTTAACTGAGGGTTGACGGGGTCTAAAGCAATGGCTTGGGTGTAGGCGGCGACAGTCCAGGACTCGGCGTTATCAGCCAGACCAATGAGTTGGCGATAGACGCTGGCTAAGTTCTGCCAGGCGATGGGGCTGTTGGGATCAAGAGCGGTAGCGTTTTTGGCTTCACGGATGGCTTGCTGGATGAGTTGGATAATGTTGTTGCGGTCTTCATCGGAAGGTTCTTCTTGACTGGCTAGAGCATTGGCTAAAGCCATGTTGGTTTGCGAGTAGGAGATTCTTAAGGTTGGGTTGTAGGGGTTTAGTTCAATGGCTCGGATTTGGAGATTGTAGGTGTCAATGCCACGGTTTTCAGCAGTGGCTTGAGCTGATTGGAAGTAGACAGTTTCGGCAGCATAGGCTTTGGCTTTAAAGTAAGCAGTGGGAAGGATGAGGGTTAAGCTTAAAGCTAGAACGATCCAAGGTAATATTTCGGTGTTTTGACGTGGTTTGGGAGCTGGATCTAGGTCTGATTTGCTTTTGACGATTTCGGCAGCGAAGAAAGAGAGATTGACGTCATTGACTGGATTGGTTGAGCTGGTTTTGAGGCCAATGGTGGTAAGAGCCAGGCTGATGAAAGTGAGAGTGATTAAGGGTAGACTGGCGGGGAAGAGGAACTGAATAGCGAGAGCTACAAGAAGAAGGAGGCGACTGGCTGAGAGGTAGGGGTGGGCTCCAGTTTGTTTGAAGGCACGGATGAGAGTGCGGATGGTGGCAAGAAGGTAAGTGGCTAGTCCAAGTAAGCCAACGGTGGTGAGAAGGTGGAAGATTTCGTTACTGCTGTTGCCAAATCTTAAGCTCCAGAAGAAGGTGTTGTTGATGAAGGCAGGTTTTAGTTGAGAGTAAACGTTAACGAATGATTCGGGACCGGTGCCGATAAGGGCAGTGCGAAGATTTTTAAAGGTGTCAACGGCAATGATCCAGCCAGCTGAGTAGGGAAGTAGGATGAGTTGGGGTTGTCCATCTTTGGGAAGAAGCAGGCTAATGGCAAGAATGGAGGCAATGGTGGTAAGGGCAGAGGCAACCAAAAGAAGAAGTTTTTTTAGAGGCTGGTCAAGTTTGAAGATGAGGTAGATACTAGCTACCAAGGTAGGAAGAGAAAGAGTTAAGAAAGGTAGTGGTCCACCAACAATATTAAATGATTTGTTTTGAAGCCAAGCGACGGAAGAGAAGATGGAGGAAAGACCTAGGAACTGGTAGATAGTGAAAAGGGAGGCTAGAGAAATGGAGGCAACTAGAGCGCCGAAAGTTAAACTGATGTTGCTGGGTAGAGCGAGAGATGAGGTGGTGGTGATGAAGATAATAGTTAGGGCAACAATGGAGTTGGTGCGTCCAAAGAGATCATTTAGGGGATTGGGATTCTGGAAGATGGAAGAGGCAAGGTAGACAAAAGAGAGGCCAAGAAGGGGAAGAAGGGCTGGGCTTAAGGTAAGGCGGAGTTGTTTTTGAGTGATGAGACGCAGACACCAAGCAAGTAAGCTGATCGAGGCAATGATGGTAAGTAGAACTTGTTTGTTGAGGGTGAAGAAGTCGCTGGTGATGGGGAGAAAGAAGAGAGGAATTAAGAAGATGGTGGTAGGAAGAACGGCTTTGAGGATTAGAGTGGCAAATTTGTTAAGATTTTGTCTCATAGAGTCATTGTAGCAGATTAATGGTAGGAGTATTTGTGGCGTATTTGATCCAGGATGTCAAGAAGTGGGAGAGGCTGGTGTTTGTTTTACGGTTATGGGTTGACGATCCAGTACTCGAAGGTGACATCTTGGTTAGCAAGATCGGTGAGAGCAATGGTGGCGACGCCATCACCTTTGGCTTGGACGAAGGGGGGCTGGGCCTTGGATGAGGGGATGAGGTAGATGTAGGATTGGGTGTTGATAGCGGGGTCGGAAATAGTAGTGGAGAGTTTGCCTGCAGGAATGGTGGCGGTTTGTTTAGTGATATTAGAGTTAGTGGAAGCAGAGGCGGTAGAGGTTTGACTTTCTTCGGGACTGGCGATAATGAGGTTACTGGCTAGAGCTGCTTGCTGAGTGGGTTCGTAGTTAATGAGATTGACTTGAGTGGGAAGAGAAACTGATTGGCCACCACTTAAGAGTTGGGCGGTTTCTAGATCTTTTTGAGCCAGTTGAGTGGCGTCGGTGCGGATGGAGGTGGAACTGGCAAGGACTCGGGCTCTGATGAGGTAACTTTCGGGAGAGTTGGGAGCGGCAATGACGGCTTGGTTGGCTAGATCAAGACTGGAGTTTAGGTGAGTGATGATGGATTGTTTGTCTTGGTCGGTTTGGGGATCCTTTTGGCTTAGAGTGATGGCTTTTTCAAGATAAGCCTGAGCAGTTAAGATTAGTTCCTCTGGTCTTTTTTCAAGGGTAGGGGTAGGAGTGATTTGAGCTAGTTCGTTTTCGGGCAGAGGATTGAGATATGTTCCGGTGGGGGTGGAGGATTGGGCTAGAGCTAGGATGGCGGGAGTGACAACCAAAACAGTGAGAGTAAGGAGAGAGGTGTAGATGAGAGGCTTGGGTATTCTAAAGGATTGCTTAGTGGGGGCAGATTCGACAATGATCATCACTATTCATTATATACACATTTAGTTAACAACGCAGCGGTATTGATTGTCGAAGGGGACGGCGACGGCAGATGGATTACCAGTGAGGTTTTGGCAGATGGAATTGGGGTTAATTTGATGTTGGTGGGTCCTTTGGCCATCGTAGTAAGAACAGTAGGGACCATTGACTGTGAGAAGTAAAGTGTATTGATTCCCGTATTGTTCGACACAGTAACTCATTAGGTCGTTTTGAGTAATGGTAAGAGTGAATTGGGGTGTGGGTGAGCCAGTAGGAGTGAAAGTCGGGGTGGGAGTTGGGGTGAAAGTTGGGGTATTAGTTGGAGGTGGAGGAGCAGTGGTGATCGAAGGTGTAAGAGTTGGTGAAGGCGTTGGAGAGGGGGTGGGGGTTGGTTTGGCTTGACCTACACTGGTGATCCAGTTCCAGATGGTAGTGGCTGCCTGAGTAACTGTGTTAACAATGGCTTGAGCAACTTGCTGGACGGCTGATACAACCGCGGGTGACGGAGTGGGAGTGGCAGTGGGTGAGGGTCCACAAACTTCAAGGCCAGAGAACTCCGTATGGTGTTCTCCCGAGCAACAAATTGTTGTGAGGTAGTAGTATTCACCGTCGGGAGTACAGTTGGGTAGAGTTGGTGATGCGCTTGGTGTGATAGTGGTTGTGGGACTGAGACTTGGAGTGGTTGTGGTGGTTACAGAGGGAGGTGGTGTTTGGACTGCAGTAGGAGCTATGGTTAGAGAAATAGTTGGGGTGAGTCCGCTGGGTGTGGGTGTTGGAGTCCAGGTGGGTGTGCTAGAGGGTCTTGGTGTTGAGGTAGGTGTTGGTGCTGGTTGGCAGCAGCGTCTAATACCAAGTGAGTCAGGAGTGCAGTCGCCAGCACATGATTGGGCGCATTTGAGTAGATCTGGATAGGCTGATCCACTTGTGCAAGTACCTATTGGACTGGGTGGAGTTGGGGTTTGAGTAGGTATCGGTGTCCATGTAGCGGTTGGTGATGGTGAGGGAGTGTTGCTTGCCGTAGGTGTTGGAGTATATGTAGGAGTACTAGTGGGGCTTGGTGAGGAGGTGGGAGGTGGAGGGCTAGTTTCGATACAGTAATACCCTGGTCCCCAGGCGGGCATTCTCATGGGTAGACCTCGACAGCAGGTTTGGGTATTTGGATCTATGGACATATTTGGTGAGACACAGGTAGGAGTAGGTTTGACACCACAGGTATTACCATTAGTAACGATTCCATCTACAGGAGTAACGCAGTTGTTGGCTTTACAGATGCAGTTGTCTACGTCTGTACAGGGGGTGGTGCAGCTGGCTAGATTTGTTTGACGACCATCAGAGGCGTTGGCTGAAACACATGACCCGTTGACACACTTGGGTTTTGTTTGATCGAGTGAAGAACAGGATATTGGATTGCTCCAGTAGCCATTAGTGCAGGTTTTGAACGAGATGGAGTTAACACACTCTTTTTGATTCCTAGAGCATTGGGTACCTGATGGAGCAGGAGTGCTGGTAGGGGTGGGGGTATTGCAACTGACGGCACAAAATCCATTTGAGCATTTGATACCGGATTTGCAGCTTTTTCCTTGGGGACAGAAGCCACCGATTTCGCACTCTGTGCATTCATCTCTGATCCATTGGTTGCAGTATTTGATGGTGCCGTCTGAATATTGGAGACAGCGATTGGCTTGGATGCAGCCAGCACAAAAATCACTATATACACAGGAAGTACCTCCACCCCCACCTCCACAACCTTCACTTTTTAGTTTAGAAGCAGATCCTCCACATCCTGCCTCATATAGCCATCTTTGTTTACCATCACACCAAGTACCGTTAAACATATTAACTGTGTTTTGATCAGCACAGTGTCCATTACAACTCCATCCACTAGCACAAGACCCTCCGCTAGTAGGTGTTGGATTTGACCCACCGGAACAGGCAGAACACTCACCTCTTTGACAAGCATAGTATCCAGCTACCCACTCATCATCAGTGGTACACACCCTTCCATCAGAACCACAGCAGTTATCAGTGGCTTGGGAACGAGTATCTTGGGATGTTTGGTTGATAATGTAGGTGATGGGGATACTGGCAGCAGCAGCAGTGATCATGAGAATGGCGCCAATGATGAGGGGAATAGGGATGATACCTAATTGATCAGAGAACTTTTTGCGAATGGATTTGGGGCTATGGTTGGGCATGTAACTATATAGTATATGTCGATAGTAACATAAGATAATATGGTGTTGTTTGGTGGAGTTTTGTGATGTTGACTTAAGATAAATTAGTCTCCGAATCTAAGAGCGCTACCTTCGTTCATGACTTTTTTGACTTGGGCTGCTGAGAGGGCGTAGTTGTAGATTCGGACGTCGTCGAGTTGGCCAGAGAAGTTGTATGAGTTTGGTGGTACAGTACTGCGTCTGCCGATGTATAGGGTGGCTAGCGATGGGACGGTGGACGTTGCTGATGTGCTGGCTTCTTGTATGAGGTTGCCATTCTTGTAGAATTTAGTATCACCGGATTTGAAAGTGATGGCGTAATGACTCCAGTTGTTGTCAGTAGTAAATGAGTATGGTCCTAGTTGTTCTGCGTTTATTCCAAGGAAAACCGAGTTGTTTGACTGTCTGATTGACCACTGGTTGCGATGTTCCCCAATTATTGCTTGTAGCCAACTTGAGTTGCTTGTTTTTGACCACCATGACCAGGTTGCTTCTGATTTTGTGGGAAGATTGTTCGGGCTTGTTTTAACTAGATAGTCATCCTCCCCGTCAAAATTAAGAGAAGCGCCAAATTTACCAGTAGAACCATTACCCCAAGCAGTACCTGATGTAGTACAGGTACCAACTGATGTTTGAGTACCTCCAGAGCCATTCCAGGTTCCATGATTACCATTATCTGATGAGTCATGAATAGTAGATCCTTGGCATTCATCCATTTTCCAGTGAGCGACTGGTTCTCCTCGATTGTAGTCATAGGCTATTTGAGCAGGAGAGCGGACGTAGTCATAGATACGCATGGTGTCGAGCATGCCGTAAAGTCTATTGCCGTTCCTACTACCAAAGAGGACTCGGCTCATGGTGGCTGATTTGGTATCAGAAAATGTTCCTCTTTGTTGACCATTAACGTAAAGAATGAAGTCGTTTCCGTTTCTAGTTATGGCTACGTGTGACCATGAGTTGTATGCTTCGGTTAGGTTGGAAGTAACGCCGTAATTGGAGTAACTGGTTCCATCACCGATGAAAATTGTGAAGCTGCCTGATCCATCCATCCAGCGTTCAACACTAAGAAATTGATAGCCGTTACCGGAGCCATTGTTGAATGAGAAGATAGTTTGACGGCTGGTGTTGTTATGGAGTTGGTACCAGGCTTCGATTGTGTATGTTGTGTCGGTGATACTATCTGAGCTTAAGTCGGCGTAGCTGTTTGATCCACCTTCAAACTTAAGACATGCTCCCTCTTTACATGAGAGAGAAGACTCCCAGGTTGCTCCGGAGAGAGTTGCTGTGTAGTTGTTACCACTAGTATCATTGGCAGTACTGCCTGTTTTTTCATCAAATTTCCATTCAGCGATAGGAGGGTTTCCTTCTCCATCATCAAAATCAGCAGCTTCGCTGGTGGTAGTACCAACAGCTAGAGTGGAACCAGCATTCATGTCTTGTTTGATTTGCCCAGAGGTAAGAGCAGAATTGTAGATTTTAAATTCGTCGATGATACCTGAGAAGTTGAAATCGGTGTTGACTCCACCAATCGTAAAAATGCGATTAGTTAAGCCAGCAACATAGTTTCCTTGTGTGCAAGATACGTCTAGTTCTCCATCGATATATATTTTTTTGGTTTCTGTAGTGCTGTCGTATGTGACTAAAATATGGTGGTAGTTGGTGGTATATTTCCATTGCAGTATTGATACGAAGATCCATCATGTGTTTGAAATCCTATTTTGCCAGTGCTAAGGAGGCGGACGACGTAGTGAAGATTTTGAAAACTAAATAGGTTTTGAGTTCCAGAAATAACCGAAGGTTTTGTCCAAAAGCTGATACTATGATCTTGAGGTACGTCGAGATATCTTCTGGCGTACTTTCCAGACGCAAATTCTAGACATCCGTTGATTTTGCAATCTGTAGAAGGTTTCCAGGTAGGATCGTCTGTATTGGGGTTGGTGTCTGCTCCCAGGGTTAGGGAGTAGTCATTAATTTTGTCATAGGCGGTTTGACCAGTTTGTTCATCAAGGGACCAATGGGCGATGATGGAGTCATCAGGTCTGGCCGAGGGAGTTGCTAGTGTACCTGAACCTATAACAGCAGCAGAGTTGAGTTTGTATTCATTTTCGATTTGATCATTGGTGCGGGCGTAAGGATAGATTTTGACTTCGTCAATAAGACCTTTAAAGCTTAAAGTATTATTGTACCAAGCACCTATTCTGATCGTCTGACCTGTATTTACACCCTTGGTTGTAGAAAGTGTATTTTGGTATATGCCGTCAAGATAAAGTTCAACTGAAGTTCCAGTGTGAATTACTACGATTTGGTGCCATTCATTGAGGGATATTGTATTGGTTGAATATACTGTGCCTCCGCTGTGATATAGCCAGCCGACTTTGTTGTTGCCACCTCGATTGTAGATAATATCCCAACGGTTGTCGTGGCTAACATAACCAGAAATGATTGGTTGTTCGGTGGTTGATTGGGTAAGGTAGAACCAGGCGGTAAAAGTTACTGGAATAGGGAGGTTGTTTGTGTTTAGAGTGGTGTCTACTCGTGAACTACCGTCGAAGCTAAGGCACTTTTCAGAGATACATTCTCCTTCGTTGATCCATGTGGCTGTATTGATGGTACCGTGGTTGTTATGGGATGAGGAATCGTATGCAGTGGTGCCCGTACCTTCATCAAATTTCCAGTATCCGATTGGACTAGTGCCGATTTCTTCTGATTGGGTGGAGCTGGAGGGGTCTGTAGATGCAAATTTTTGAACAAAAACCCAGTCAAAATATGGACTGCCGCTACATCTTCTTAAACCGATTTTGCCAGAAGAGTATGTTGCATTGGTAACGGTATTTAGTTGGGTGCCATCGACCTTGGAAGAAAGTGAGGTGCCGTTGGCAGAAAATTCAACAATTCTCCATTCCGTCCAGGTTCCAAAGTTGGCGTAGCCTCCTCCTAACGATGTCCATGAGCCATTTCGCATGTAATAGTCTGTTGCGTTTCCGCTGGCATTCGTTCTTATCAGATAGAGATGATCGTTATCTGTGACTCTGAGGATTAGCCCGCTATCTGTATTGTCTTTGGTTCTGGCTATAACTCGGTAATTTTCGCCCGAATATGTTTTTGTTTTGATGCCTGTATTACACTGACCGGTTAGTTGTATTTCTCCATTAGAAATGGTGTATGAAGTTGTATTGCTGTCTGTCGTCCAATCTTCCCACTTATTGGTATCAAGTGAGGTACTGGAAAAATCATCAAAAAACTCAAAGACTTTGTTTCCATCATGTTCAGATGATTGGGATGCAGAAGGATTACCATAGTAGGCATAGATGTAGGTACCAGAGGAGGGGATAGAAGGAAGTTTAACCCAGACTTTAGTATTAGCATCTCCACAACCTGGATTGTTCTCTTCAATCCAGAAGGGTAAGAGATTACCATCTACACCAGTAATACGTAGATCCTCACAGTTACTCTGAAACTTACTTGTATCAGTAGTATCTAGAGTAAAAGAAATCTGAAAGTCGGTTAGATCAGTACCACCTGGATTACTAATATCAATTCTTTTTCGGTAGATCCAACTCTCATTCCACCAAGCAGCAGTTTCTTTAGGTCTAGTAGCATAGAAGTAGACGGCAGGAAGAAGTAAGACAATTAACAACAAGGGAACCAACAAACGGGTACGGGTAAGACGGGAGACAAGATTTCTTTTAACAGACATATTCAAGACATACAGATACCACCAGGTACTTAGTTCATTTTAGAGTATTGGGGGGAGGAAATGGGATACAGAGCGTGAGTAGACAAAATGTGTTCACTTTAGTGGTTAAGGGGGGAGGTATTGAGTAGATATTGGCATACGTGTGAGCATACGGAAAATTAGATGAACTGAGTAATTTTTTTGATTAGGAGTTGGAGATATTATTGGCGAGAAGTAGATAGTTAGTGTTTGTTGTTGGTGGAGTAGTGTGGTGAGAGTGAAGACTGATTACTTGCTAATGAAGAAGAGAAAATTGTTTTATATTGGTATGTTAAATGGGGTTTGTGGCTAGATGAGAGAGATTGCTTGAGGCTGGGAACGCTTCTAGATGGTGTTTGAGACGTTTTGGGAGAGGTGTCTATAAAAAGGTATGTTTAAAAATGTGTTGCAAAGATGTATGAAGGCGAGTTGTTGGAAAGATGAAGAGCTTGGTTGGTTTTTCCTAATGATTGGAGAAAAGAGGGTGGAGGTATCGAGAGTGTTTATTTTGGATGATGAGTGTGAGTTGAGTATATAGAGATGTGTTTGGTAAGTAGGGGTTGGAGAATGTTTATTGATGATTGACGTAAAAGGATAGAGGAGCTTGATGTCTAAAGATGTCCTAGTTTATGTTTTGATATGCTGATTGGTAGATAATAGTAGATTGATAGTGTTATAGGAAAAATATATGAGGATTGTGCTTTTAGTGGAGTAGGTGTGGTTGGATAAGCTTGGTTGATTACTAGTGGACTTGGAGTCCTTCTAGTTGAAGCCCTTCAAACTGGAAGCTACCGGTACCTAGATCAAGAACTGCGGTGGTACACCAGACTGATGGGTCAGAGTTGATGATGGTACGGACTCGATATTGATAGGCATTGGTGGCAGAGACTGTTGAGTCTTGATATGAGGTGATATCAGGCAGAGTGGTCTGGATGTTGGTGAAAGCGCCAGAATTGATTTTCTTTTCTAATTCAAATGAGTCTTCGTTAAGGGTGTTGTCGACCCAACGGATGATGATACTGCTAAAGTCGGGTGCGACTTCGGCAACACACTCAGAAGGAGGGACAACGTGGATGGTGGTGAAGTAGGAGGGGTAGGTTTGGGTGGTGCTCCAGGTGTTACTGCCACCAGGGTCAATGGCGTAGGAGCGCCAGTAATAGGTTTGGTTATGGGAGAGGGCAGTTTGGAGGGTGTATGAGGCCTGGGTGCCGGAGGCATAGGCAGTGTTGCTTTGAGTGTCTTGGCCTGACCAGCCGGTTTGAGAGCTGGTTTGGTCAAAGGTCTGGCAGTTCTCGGTCATGGCTTCGTTGGTACAGAGTTGGATCTTGTAGCGGAGATAGTCGCTTTCCGGATCAGTAGTAGTGGTTTTTAAGGTGGGGAGAATGGTGACCTGCTTGCTGCCACTGGCGGGTGAGTCGAGGGTGGGGGTGTTGGGTGGATCGTTGGTGGTGACGGTCCAGTCGTAGAGAATGGGGGCGCCACCGGAGTAGGTGAAGTTGGCTTTGATATATAGTTCGGGGTAGGTGGTTTTGGAGATACTAGAGAGGTTGACAGGTGAGGTGGTGAAACCAGTGGAGTTACCTGAGAGGATGCCATCAGGAATGAGAGTAGGAGTGCCAGAGTTGTCATAGAGGATTTGGTAATAGATAGACCCGTTGGTTTCGTCGTCGGTGAAGGTGAGTTGGTGCCAATTGGCGTCATGGATTTGGGCTCCGGTTATTTTAGTAGAGATAAGAGTTTGGGTATTGGTGGTTTCGTTACCGAACGTTTTGGTTGTGGGGTCTGATTTTTTTTGAATGAAAACCATGTCGAGATATGGTGGAAGATTTGAGCCTGCGCCAGATGTTCCGCTCCCTGTGTGAGTGTGTGCACTAGCGTGGTTACTCGTTCCGCTAGAACCAACTCCTGATTGTGATCCAGAGCTACCCGTGGTGAAAGAAAAAGTATGTGTGTGAGTTGTGGAACCTCCAGTAGTGCCCGATGAAGAACTGCCATAAGGAAAATATCCATCTAGGCTAGTGAATCTGATCCACCCATACGGCGGTAACGTACTTCCATTTGTCATAATGATTGAGGTTGGGGGGATGCTAACGGAGGTGTCGGGTGATGCAAATATTTGGGTTCTGTATGGGGGTAGAGGGTCGCTTGATCCAGTTGATCCATTTATTGAGTGAGAATGGCCAGGAGCTGGCCAGATATATGATGCATAAGGATATATACCAACAATACCTCCATCTGCGCTTTTGGTGCTGGTTGTACCAGACATGGTGTGGCTGTGAGGACCACCTCCAGTGGTACCATATGATATTGCTCCTTTCATAAAACGATTGTCGTAAGTTGTGTTTCTAGTCCAACCTAAGGGTAAGGTTTCAAATATAACAATGTCGTCTGTGGAAATTAAGTTTGGGAGTGAGTCATAGCTGCAAAATATTGTTTCAACATAATTTGGGGTGGGGGCATTGTATCCTGAGTCGAAACTATATGTGTGACTATGTGATCCAACCCAGGTAACATAATAGTCACTCCCTGATAGAATTTGTCCGGTTGGGTTGTGGGTTGAAGTTGTGCCACTAATCAGGTGCCGGTGTTGTCCGTCGTAACTTCCTCCATAAGTGCTATTGCCTCTTGGGTATAAGTTATCTAGAGTAGAAAAGCGAGTCGATCCTACTGGGCATGAAGTGGTTCTGGGTATTATGGCATTGGCTCCTGTCCAGGTCTGTGATCCAGAGGTGGCAGAGGCATCGTTGTAGGAGAGGTAGATGATGTTGTCGCCTGAGTTTAGGGTGGGAATGCGAACCCAGATTTGGGTGGTGCTGGTGTTGCAACCGGATTCAAGATAGTAGTTTAGATTGGTGGTTAAAGTATCATCGGTCCAGAAACGAATATCATCACAGTCTGATTGCATCTTACCAGCTGAGATGAGGGAGGCGGTGTCTAGTTCGATGAGAGCATCATAGTTACTCTGCTGTGATCCTGAGTTGTTGATAGTAACAGTGCGGTAGATGAGAGGGTTGTTGATGGTGACGGAGTTGCCGACATCGCTAATGTTAATGAAGAGGGAGGCAGTATCGCTGGAGAATTGATCAGCGTGGGTTTGATGCCAGGCGTTGTTGGTAAGTGAGGTGTTGATAGTAAAGGATTTGGTGGTAGACCAGTCGCCGTAGCTGTTGGTACCACTAGGGTCGATGGCGCGAACACGGTAGAAATAAGTGGTGCCGCTGGTGAGAGTGGGGAAGGTGAAGCTAATGGTGTCGCCTTCATTGAAAGGAGCGGTATCGGCGGGGGTGGTGATGTTGGCAAAACCGGAGTCAGTGCCGCTTGTGTAACTCGTGGGGGAGCTAAAGTCAGCATCGGTGTAGATCTGGACTTGGTAATTTATATCATCATTATCGTCGTCAGTGGCGGAAAAGCGGATAGTGGGGGTGGAGTCTGGGGTGTAGAGATTGTCGTGGAGGTAGGCGGCCTCGAGAGAGGGTTGGTTGGGGGTATAGTTTTGGACATAGTCGAGAGTGACTGAGTTTAAGGTGGGAGTCACTTGGCTATCGGCAGAGGTTAAGATGGCGCGGTACTGGAAGTAGCGGTTGGGAGTGGAGTCGATGCTGGTGGAGAGGTTGTTGGTGTAGTAGCCGCTGGATTTTCTTAGGTTGTCAATCCAGATAGACCGGCCTTGATTACCATCGGTAATTTTAAGGCCAATGTTGTAAATAGTGTCTCGGTCTTGATCGGGGATATTGGAAATGTTGATGTACTCGGTTTGCCACTTAAAGACGGTGGCATTGATAGTAAAACCACTGGCGGGGAAGGTTGAGCCTGATTGCCAACTTGAAACAGTGACGGCGCCAGTACTTTTATTGACTGAGGCGACTTCGCCTTGGGCGATGTATTCTGTGCCGTCGTAGTTTTCTTTGATGATGATGGTGTCACCGGTATAGAGATTGGCACCTTTTTGAGAGAGACCTTTGGTGGTGGCATCAATGGTAAAGGAGGTGTCGGATGAGTTGGAGATCAAGTTGCCACTGTCAAGTGAGGCGCCAAAGTCGATAGTAATGGAATGAGTACGTTTACCGGCTTCATAAGATTGGCGTATTTTTTCGGCACTTCTGGCTACATTGCTAATGCGGACTTCGTCAAGAGAACCGATGAAGTAGTTGGTGTAGCCGTTACCGATGAGGGCGTTAAGTGAGCTGGCGGTAGCGGATGCGTAGGAAGCAGTGGCAGTGTTGACGACGACGCCATTGAAATACCAGGTGAGGGTCATGTTGGTGAGGTCCCGAACCAGAGCGATGTGGGTCCATTTGTTGAGTTCTAAGGCAGCTGAGGAGTTAAAGGCTTGGTAGGGAGTGGTATTGCCGCCGGCAGTACCGTAGTAGTAGTTGAGAGTGCCATTGGTTTCTTGGGTAATTGTGCCTTCACCGCCATAGGCTTTGGCGAAGGGGTTTCTTCTTGCTGAGAAGCTGGTGGGATAGATCCACATCTCAATGGTTTGATTACCGGTGATTTGAAGAGAGGATGGGTTACCGAGGTTGATTTGGCCGGAACCGCTGAACTTGGCGCTGTTGCCTATAACACCTTGATTGAGTGTGATGGAGGTGGGGGTACCGTGATTTTTGTAGACAGAGGAGTCTTGAACGAGATATGAGCTGGACGGGCTTTCTTCTTCTAGGTGGTAGAGGGCAACAGTGTTGTTTTCTGGTTCCAGGTCTTTGTATGAGCTTTCAGAGATGCTGGTTTGGAGATATGTACCTGGTTCGTCAGCGGCAATGGAGACGGGAAGGTGGTCGGTGGTTGATAGGTTGTTGGATGAGGTGCTGATGAGACTAAACTTGTGATTGCGTCCAAGGCGGTAGCTCTCGGCGATCTCGGTGGCGGTGCGAGCAACATTGCTGATGCGAACCTCGTCTATTATGCCGTTGTAGTAGCGAACATATCCGCCGGTTGTGTAGCCGCCAATATATGAGTTACTGGAGGGTGAGACAGCATTTGATCCGCCGTATGTACCTACAAGAACACCGTCTTTGTAGGCGGATGGGACTCCAGTACCATCTATGACCATGGCTACGTGATGCCAGCCTGTTCCTAAGGTTGTGTTGGTATCGATCCAGCGAACATTCTCGTAGAGCAGGATTAGGTCATTGCCTTGACTAGTAGTATCAAAGGTACTGGCTCCAATGCCGATGCCGTAACCACCCGTGTTGCCAATTTTAACAAAAGCGCCGTTACGAGAGGTGGAGTTGATATATACCCAAGCTTCAATCGTAATGTTGGATGTACCTAAACCTAAATTTGAGTTTATAGAAAGATAATCGCTACTGGTTCCGTTGAAGCTTCTGGCTTTATTTGAGATACCGTCGGTGGAAGACGTACCAGTGGGGGTAAGGTGATTGTCGTTGTAAGAGAGATCTTTGATGTAGGCACCGGAACCACCGGTTTGGTCGAGAGTATAGTAGGCGACGGTGGCGTGATCGACTTTAAGTTTGCCGGTGGTTAGATTTAGGCTGGCGTTACCCTCGTTTTTTAAGATGGCGTCAAGGGAGGGGTGGAGACTTAAATGATTGGTTGACCCTAAAACGTACTGATCTTTGATGGTTTCAGAGTCAAGGACGGAGTTAAAGACACGGACTTCGTCGATGAGGCCGTTGAAGAACTGGGCGGCGCCATTGCGAGAGCCGATGTGGAAAGGGGAGGAGTTGGCAATAGTGGCGCTTAGAGTGTTGATGGTGGTGGTGGTAGCAACCTGAATACCGTCGAAGTAGATCTTGACTCCTGCCGGCGTGGCGGAGCCGTCGTAGGTGGCAGTAACTAAGTGCCATTGGTTGTCGTAGAAATTAAGATTGTTTGTCGATCTGACCTCGAGAGTATTGGTGGAGTAGATGTTGACGAGTTGGAAATATATGTATCCACCGCTGCCAGTTTGGAGGTTGTAGCCACGGTAGTTGCCTGACGATTCTTGTTTGGAGAGAATGGTGCCGGACTGGTCGGTACCGGTTTTGATCCAGGCACTGAAGGTCATGTTGCTGTTGTATTCAAGAAAGCTTAAGGGGGAGACGTTACCGGCGTTAATGGTTGAACTGCTGAAACGACGGGCTTTACCGAAAACACCATCAACAATGTTGGTTCCGGTGGCAGTGCCGTCATTGGAGTTGCTGGTAGCGTCACAGGCGTCTTCACCACCTGGACAGGAGTTGTCACTGGTTTCATTAAAAGGCCAGTAGCCAATTAGGCCTGACTGGGAGGGGTTAAAAAGAGTAGTGTCGTCAAAGGAGTATATTTGAGTATCGTTGCTGGTGGTTTTCCAGGCTTCCCAGGAGGCAGAGTCAGTGCTGGTTCTGGTTTGGAATTGGAGTTGGGTGTGGTTGTAGTTGCTGAGGATTTCACCGGCTGTAAGAGCTCTGGAGTATATACGAATGGTGTCGATGGTTCCTTTTAATCGATTAGTGTTGTTATATAACTGACCAAAATAGAGAGTTGCAAGAGATTGGGTAGCACCTGTGAAGCTAATGTTGGTGCTGGCTTGTTGTCGGCCGTTTACGTAGATATAAAAGTCTGTTCCATTACTAACACCAACAACGTGATACCATTTTCCGGGTAAAAATGACTCTGCTGATGTGGCAGTAAGGCCGGAAACATTTTGTTTCGAGAGTGAAAATGCGAATTTATTTGTTGAGGAGTTGTAATCAAGACTCCAAACAAATTCGTTGGTTACATTTTGTTGTTTGTTGGCTATATATCCTGATCCTATTGGTTTTACCCACGCTTCAATGGTGAATGGACTAGTTTGATTAAAGTTAATGCTGGCATTTTGTGTGACGGAGATATAGTCGTCAGTGCCGTCAAGGTTGATAGCACCAGTACCCCAGCGGTTATGGATGGCTGTCCAGCCAGAGTTAGCGAGGGCGTCTTGACTAGAGGTGTTGGAAAAGTTGGTGAGTGTACCGTTACAGGTAGAACCACAAGAACCGGTGGCGACACTGGCGGTGGTACCGGAGGTTTCGTTAAAGTTCCATTGGGCAACCAGACCAGAACTGCTACTGGCGGTTTCACCATCTCCGGTGGGGATACCTGTTCCGGACCATGAAAGTGAGTTAAAGCTGGTAGCGTTGGTTAGGTCAATAACAGGGGAGGTATATGTACTTGATGGTTTTTTTTGAGCGGATGCCCAGATTTCTTCAGGAGTTCGAGCGGTGTTTGAGATGCGGACTTCATCGACTTTTCCCTGGAATCTCCTTGTATATGTGGAATATCCCCAGTCACCAATTCTAAGATCATTACTGGTGTTAAGGCCGTAGTTGATTGATCCTGAGTATGCAGCACTATTTTCTTTTATACCGTTTATATAGATGGCGATTTCGTTTCCGTCGTAAGTGCACGCTACGTGTGTCCACGGGCTTGAGGATGTAAAAGTTGATTGTGACGTAACTTGCCTGTATGTTCCGCTGATGGCAATGTTACACCCGATTAAATCTGATGCCGCGTAATAACCGAGTGAGTATGAAAAATATGGTTGAGCGCTGTGCTGTCCCTTGGTTAGGATATAGACGCCGTCAGAATGGCTACCATCACCTTCTATTTTTATCCACGACTCGAAGGTGATACTAGTGGGCGGTTCGAGGCTTTTATTATTTGGAACTACAGCGTAATCACTGCTCCCATTAAAACTCCTAGCGTTGTCGAGCAATCCAGTTGTGATGGTGGTTCCTGTGGCAGTACCGTTATTGTTTTGTCCGCTTGAGTCTGTGATTGTTGACCCGGAAATGTCGTTCATGTGCCATAGTCCGACGGTACTTGCGTCGGTTGTGTTTTCAAGATAATAGTTTTCGATTATTGGTGCTGAGCCTGATCCGGCGTCGTGGGTGCGATTCATAGTGCCGGAGAATTCTGAGGAGTTGTCGTGAACAATGGTGGGGTCGATGTAAACGGGGTAGACACGGTCGGGGGAGGAGAGCCAGGTTTGAGAGACAGAAAGTTGGGCTATATATTTGTTAGTATCTGGGTCGATTTTGATGATGAGGCTGGCGTCATCGGATCTGTTGCCGGCTGAGTCGTAAGCGAAGGGTTTTTCAAAGTGGAAGAGATAGTTGCCTTGTTGGTCGTAAAAAACTGGGGCATTGATGTTGTTTAGAACTTTAGGACTATTAAGATTGGAGTAGTCGAGGGTGAAGTGGAAAGTATTAGTAGTTGGTAGTTTGGTAAGGATTAGTTCTTCTTTGATACCGTTTGGTAGGGTTTGATAGGAGATATTGAGATGGTCAGCCACGTTTTCGAAGATGAGAGATTGGCCTTTTTTCTTAGGCTTGGAGGGGTTGGCGTCTTTTAGGGAAAAAGTGATGTCTTGGTTGTTAACGCGGAAATTGACTGAGGGAGACTTGGTATCTTTGTTACCAAGCCTGGCTGAAAAGACTTGGTTTTCGGCATGAATGTAGTAATCAGAGACGAGAGGGGTGGTGAAGGGTGGTGCTTGAGGGGGGAGGTTGCTTAAGAAAGTAAGGCTTGAGTTAATTAGACCAAAGAGAAAGAGGAGAAGGAGAGAGGTAGCAATTAAGGTTTGGCGACGGTGGGTAAGTAAGTAGTGGCGAGGATTTCTTTTAAATCGGCGATAGTGAGTGGTGATGGTGGGACGGACTTGTCTGATTAGGGGTGGAACTTTTAAGAGAGCGTGTTTTGTGCAAGAGGAGATTTTTAAGATGGTGGGTTTTAGGTTGAGCGCCATAGATTATTGAGTCTGGATGAGCCAGTAGTTAAATTGGATGTCTTGTGTGGTGGGTTGGTTGATGGCAACAGTGAAGAAGGGTTGGCAGGAGAGAGGAGCATCAACCGGACAGCTATACTTATTTTTAACATAAAGGACTTGGTTTTTGGTGTCGGAGATGGGGGTTATGTAGATGAGGGTAGTGTCTGAAATATTGTTGTTTTCGATGTAGGTGGTGAGTTCACCGGCGGGGATGGTGGCAGTGCCAATAGTTGTGTTGCTGTTGGTGGAGAGTTGACTGGCTGATGGGGTGGAGTCTTGGGAAGCGGCGATGATGATTTGGCGAGTGGTGAGGTCGTTAAACTGGGCTGAGCCAGAGGCGTTAACACTGGCAACTTGCTCACCTTGCTCATTGTAGATGGAGAGGAGGCGACCAAAGCCGGAGTGAGTAGCTTCTCCGCTGTTGTCGAGGTTGGTAGCCCTCAGATCAAGAGTGCCGGAGATAGTGGCGGAGCCTGATTCGAGAGTACCTGTAACAATGAGGTTGCCATTTAAGGAAACAGTACCTGATTCATCAAGAATAAGGAGACCTGATAGAAGGTTGATGGCGCCGGTACCAGTGGGTTGGAGGTAGAGGGTTTGATCATCAGCATCCAGAGGACTTGAGATGGAGGAGGTGATGAGGTTGTTTTCGACGTAGAGATCGTTGGTCATTAAGGTACCTTCAACAGCAAGGTAGTCACTGAAGTAGGCGTAGTCGGAGGAGAGGCCGGTAAGAGCTAGGTGGGTGCCATCACTGTCAAGAGTGAAGTTGTCTTCTAGGGTAGAGATGAGCTGACTGCTACTAGTAGAGATGAGTTGTTGAGCAGTGGCGTTAAGCGACTCGTCCTGAAGAGAGTGCTTGGCGGTGAGGCGATCTAAGAAAAGCTGGGCTGCTTCCGAGGCTGATTTGATCTGGGAGAGGGTGTCGGTTAGGCCTTCAATCTGGTTGGCTTTAAGGTTGCCTACCTCGAGGGAGTCAAATTTGGCAGAGTTGGCAACTAGCTCTCCTGAGAAGGTAGCGTTACCAGAGGAGTCGATGCTGGTGACGGTATTGTCCTGACTGTCGGTGATGAGAAGCTGGGCTGGAGTGGTAGCGGATTGGTTATTGAGCGAGAGGATCAGGTCAGAGTCTGATTGAGGCTTGATGAGGTTAGTGGTGAGAGTATTGGTGGTAATTTGGTCGGCATCAACTAGAGGGGAGACGAGTTCTTGGGTGGTGATAGAGCGGCTGGTGATGTTTAGGGCAGTTAGGTTCTTGACGATGAGGGAGATGAAGCGATCAAAGAAGGAGAAATCGGTTTGGGTGGAGGCTTGAGCTTGAGCTGTTAGGTCATCGTTGGGGTTGATGAGATTGCCTTGATGATCAAAGGCTATGGTGGCTGAGGAAGTGGCAGAGGAAGCAGTCATGACAGGAGAGTAGTAGGAGTTTTGAATGAAGACCATGATCTTACCGATGCCCTGGTTAAGGTCGTTGAAGGCTTCCTGCTCAAGCTGCTGTTCATTGTTAACTTGATCTGGATCTAGGGAGTCGACGATAGTGGCAGTGCCGGTGAAGTTTTCCAAAGCTCTACCGATGATGGGGCCGGGAGTGGTGGCTTTGACGGCGGTACCAGGAAGAGTGGGTGAGAGAGTAAGGGCGTCACCGCGGTAGATGGGGCCGTTCTCAAGGCTGACTTTAACAGGAACTCGGCCGGCGAGAGCGACAGGGACAGTTTTGCTGCCGTTTTCAACCTCTTGACCGGTAATGGAGGTTTCAACACCTGGAGTAGTACCGTCTTTGTTACCAAGGATGGCTCCGGCTTGGGTGGAGACGATACCGATAACGGCGGGGTTGGTGGTGGGATCGGCTTTGGTGACGGCGATGTCGTTGTCGGGGTCGATAGCAACGATTTCAGCAGCATCAAGGCTGGCATCGTGGGTGAGATAGTACTCAGCTAGGTCAGCACCGTAACCTGATGAGTAGGAACCGATGGCGATCCAGGTGAAACAGACATAGTCGCTAGTGTCGTAAGCTCCAGTGCTGCTGCCGACTTCGATTTGGAAGCCAGTGGTGCTGATGTTTTTCATGGAAACACCTTTTTCGATGTAGTAGGTGCTGGAGGTACAATCGCTAAGGCTGGTGGGAGCAGGAGCGGCGGTTTTGTTACCGGCGCGGGCGGCAACTACGATGGGAACATCATCGAAGGTAATGCCGTAGGAAACGGTGGCTTGTTGGTTGACTGCGGCACCTTGTGAATAGGTCCAACCTTTACGGATGACTTGGTTGTTGACAACGGAATCGGTGGAAATGTCTCGACGGTGTTGATCGGAGAGACCACCTAAGGGGCGCCAGGCGTAGGATGAGTCGTCTGAGTTGTAGGTGCAGGCTTTGTAAAGGCGGACTCCTTTGTCGTAGAAGATGCGACCTTCGGCGGCAGCATTACAGGTGCCGGCATCGGCTTGGTTCATGACACCAACGGCTAAGGTGCCTGAAATAGTGGCGGAGCCGGCTACATCGAGTTTGGCACTGGGGGAGGTTCTGCCTATACCGACATTACCTGAGCTATCAACTGCAAAGATATTACCAGTGGAACCACCATTGCTGGTGATGGCCATATAGTTGGCGGTTTGACTGGCGGCACCTTTGAGGTGGAGAGTAAGGTCGCTAGCTAGACCCGCGGAGATGGTAGCAGCTCGATCAATGGCGAGGAAACCAGAGACTGAGGTGAGGCTTAGAGTATCCACAAGAGAGATTCTGGTGGAGCCTGATGAGCCCAGGATATCGCCACCATTGATCTGGAGATCGGGTTGGAGGATGACTTTGGAACCGTTGCTGCTGCCGGTGATCTTGAGGTTGTTACCATCGTTGGCAATGGTATGGAAATCGGTACCGGCAGAGTCAGCGATCTTGATGGCTCCGGTGGAGTGGTTGACAAAAAATTTGGCTGAGGCGGTGGTGTTGCCACCAACAGCTAGATCGTAGGTGGAGTAGTTGGAGGGGAAGAGAAGACCGCTGAAGACGTCCCAGTAGCCAGAGCCGGAGCCCATGGATTGCCAGGAGGTGCCGTTATAGTAGTAGAGTTGGTTTAAGTCGGAGCGGTAGATGATGGCACCGTCACCAATGGGGTAGGGGTTGCTGCCATATGAACCGGGTTTGATCTGGCCTGAGGCAGTGGCGTGGAGGAAGTTGTTGAGTGAGTCACCAGCAAAGGAGATTTTGCCAGAGGCTGAGTTGATGGTGATGTCACCTGAGGTGTTGGTGATGGTGGAGGAAGCACCGGCAATGTCGAGTTTGGCCTGAGGTGTATCGGTGCCGATGCCGACATTACCGTCGACGTCGATAGTAAGGGCTTTGGACCAGCTGGCTAGATTGCCGGCGGTGCCACTGGTGGCGGTGGCAATGTAGAGACCACCATTGGTGCCGTCTTGTTGGATAAGGGAGGCGTAACCGTTACTGGCGTATTCCCATTGTGATTGAGTATTGTCCCAATACATATTGAAACCAAAGCTGCCCCAGTCGCTTTCGCTGACAAAGCCGTCGGTGCGGATGGTGCCGTTGGGGATGTGAAGTTCGCTCAGGGGGGAAGTAGTACCAATACCGACTTTGCCATCGTTACTGATGAAGAGGCGGGAAGCGAGGCCAGCATCTCCACCAACAGAGGTTTTGATATTGAAGCTGCCACCGTTAAGGATATTAAGTGAGGTGGTGGGAGCGGATCCGGTAGGAACAGAGAGGGCTAAGTTACCTGAGATGGTGGCGGTTCTGGTGGAGGATGAGATACCAGTGAAGGCGAAAGCAGCGGAGCTGGTGGAGGAGCCACCAATGGTGAGATCTAGAGTTGAGTTGTTGGGGTGAAGTGATCCATCGGTGATAGTCCATTTTGATCCGCCTCCACCTTCACCGGCACTGAAAGGAACCCAGTTGCCTAGACCGTTGAAGTAGTAGGGACGGTCAAGAGTGGTGTCGTAGTAAACGGCACCAGCAGCGATACCTGATGGAGTGGCGGTGTAGGTACCGAGTTTAAGTTGGCCCTCTAAGGAAAGGTGGGAGCGGTAGGTAGCACTTGAGTTGTTGATAGTGAGGGTGGTGTCGGCAGCGTTATTGTATACATCAAAGGTGGTGGAGCCACCAGAGAGTTGGATGTTGGTGTCAGCTAAAACGAGGGTGCCAGCGGAGTTGATGGTGAGATTTCCGGAAGCATTACTGATGGAGTGGGCTGCACCACCGAGGTTAACGATGTTACCTGAGGAGTTGACTTGGAATTGGGATGAGGAGCCAACAGAGAAAAGGGAGGTAGGTGAGGTATTGCCAATACCAACACTGCCGGAGACGTAAAGGTTGCTGGTACCACCTTCGCCGACAGAAACAGCTTGGTTGTTGTTGTAGTTAAGGTGAAGAGTGTGAGATGAGGAGATGTCGTTGTCAGTACCTGAGGTGAAGATCTGGATATTTTTAGTTCCATCTCCAACGTAGATGCCACTGTCGTCTTCGACGTGGAGAGCTCGGGATGGGCTGGTGTTGTTGATGCCAACATAGCCACCGTTGGGGTTGATAAGGGTGGGAAGCCAGGTGGTACCGGTTTTAGAGGATTGAATATATCCAGAACCATAGGTGCCGAGGTTGTTGTCGAAGCCTAGGTAGAGTTTTTCGGTGGTGTCGCTGGCGTTGCTGATTCTGATGTTACCAACCTCGCTAGTGTAAACAGATGGAGTGGCTTGGATGTCGAGCTTGGCGGTGGGAGTAGTAGTACCAAGACCGAGTTCACCTGAGAAATATCCGTCACCAGTGTTGGCTTGGGCGAAGAACTTGGCGGAAGCAGTGGAGGTGCCGCCGATCATAAGATCGTGCCAGGAAGCGTTTTTGGGATGAAGTTGCTCATTGGTAAGAGTCCAGTAGATACTGCCGGCGGCAGCTGCATCGGCAGCGACCCAGGTTAGAGTACCTGAACCATTGGTAGAAAGGACATAGTTGGCGGTTTGTGATCCTGGCCAGGTATAGGTGAGGCCGTTTAAGGTAGTGGTGCCAGCGAAGGTGACATTGTCGTTTAGGGAAATGGTGGTGGAGTTGCTGGTAAGAGTTAAGTTACCAGAGACATCATCAATGGTGTGGGCGACTCCGTCGATTCTAACCATACGTCCGGAGGAATCGACTTGGAATTGGGAGGATGATCCTACAGAGAGAAGTGAGGTTGGAGCGGTGTTACCAATACCGACGTTGCCTGAGTCGACGAAGGTGACTCTAGGGGTGAAGGTGCCAGTAACGGAGGTGCCAATATGGTATTTCCAGCCAGTGTTATCACCGAAGGCTAGGGAACCAGCATTGGGTGAGGTACCTCTTCCGCCGAGGGTAGGGTTGCGAATGTCAGTGGAGCTGATGGTCCCGTAGCCGGTGGTTATGGAGATGGCACCTGCGGTTTCAAGTTTGGCTCCAGGATTGGTGGTGCCAATTCCTACATCACCTGAGGTGTCTATGGTCAT
Organism: Candidatus Chazhemtobacterium aquaticus; assembly: GCF_009936135.1. Taxonomy (NCBI): domain Bacteria; family Candidatus Chazhemtobacteraceae; genus Candidatus Chazhemtobacterium; species Candidatus Chazhemtobacterium aquaticus. Next base: position 1,354 of record NZ_CP047901.1, on the reverse strand, counting down.
GCGAGTGGTGTTGTTGGTCTCAAATTGAAGGTCGTTGCTGTCGTTGGTACCAAGAATGCCGGTAGCACCAAAGGAGTTGCCGCCCTGGAGCCAGGCATCGCCACCAATTGCTCCTGAAATGTCGCTCCAAACAGGATTGCTTGATCCTTGAGAGACAAGGACTTGACCAGTGGTGCCAGCAGTGCCGTTGGCTCGAAGAGCGCCGGTGAAGTTAATATCGCCAGTGACATCGAGTTTGTAGGCGGGTGAGGCGTTATTGACACCAACATTGCCGGTACCGTTGGGTGTAAGAACGATGTGGCCATTGCCACCGCCAGTGGCGAGGGTTAGGTTGGCGTTGGAGGTTTGAATGGTTTGGGCACCGTTGGATTGAAGAATGCCAGTGCTGGTGACGCGCCATCTTTCTGTGCCGTTGGTGGAGAAGAGAATATTATTGGCACCAGTGGCGGAGAGGGTGAGGTTGCCAGCGTTGGTGAGTAGAGGAGTAGTGATTGAGGTAGAGAAAGTGGAGGTGACACCAGTTAGATTGTTTAGACCGGTGATGTTTTGGGAGTTGCCGGTGATAGCACCGGTTAAGGTGGCAGCACCAAAGCGAAGGGTACCGGCTGAGGCAGTGATGTCGTGGTTGCCGGTGCCAGAGAAGGTGAGATCGGCTTCGTTGCCTGATAGAGCAAGATTACCGGTGATGGTAGTGTTCTCATCAAGGGTAAGGCTGCCAGTAGTAGAGCCGCCAATGGTTAATGGGGCCATGTTGGTGGTGGCAAGATTACCTTGACCCGTTAGGTAGGTAGCGACATTGGCGGTGGTGCCAGAGATGCTGGCTGTGGGAGTGCCAGAGTTGATGTTTAGGACAGCAAACTTGGCAGAGGAGGTAGCAGATCCACCAACAAGCAGGTCAACGGTGGAGTTCTTGGGATGAACTGCTGCACCGGTTTGGGTCCAGTAGATGCTACCTGAAGCGGCTGAGTTGGCGTCTACCCAGGTTAAGGTACCGGAACCGTTGTTGCTCAAGACGTAGCCAGAGGTTTCGTGGGTGGCTGGCCAGGTATATGTCAAACCATTAAACTGGGTAGTACCAATGTTGGTTAGGTTACCGGTGTTGGTTATTCTAGTGGTGGAGTTGGTTTGTAGAGCTTCTGAGGTCAGATTAAGGTTGCCACCCATGGTAAGGTTACCAGTCATGTTAAGGTGTCCGGGGCCAGCTGAGGCATTGGTGTTACCTAGAGCTAGAGATGAAGAGATGGTGGCGTAGGAGGATACAGACAAACCACCAGACAACTGGGTTAAGACAGAATCTAAGAGGATATTACCTTGGTTGTAGGTCTTTAGAGTGAGATGGTTACTCTCAAAACTC